>NZ_CAXUQP020000004.1:2500-5878 GCF_964253285.1 Allobosea sp. LjRoot237 | reverse complement strand
GAGGCGATCCGCGCGATGATCGAGAGCATCGTGGGCACAGCGCTCGGTGGCGGTGGCGTCAATCTCGAGCTGTCCGGAGATCTGGCGCGGATTCTGGCGCCGCGGAGCGCCTCCAACGCAAGAACCCCGGCCGCATGCGGTCGGGGTTCTGATTGGTTTGCGTGTCTTTGGATTTGGTTGCGGGGGCCAGATTTGAACTGACGACCTTCAGGTTATGAGCCTGACGAGCTACCGGGCTGCTCCACCCCGCGATAAGGCGTTTTAAATGGCAACGCGGCGCGGGGTGCGGTGAGGCACCCTGCGCCGCGCGCTGGAGTCATGTGATGAGGGATATCCTTGACAGGCCCGGCAACGACCTACTCTCCCGGGTCTTGAGACACAGTACCATCAGCGCTGAGGAGTTTAACGGCCGAGTTCGGGATGGGATCGGGTTCTGGCTCCTCGCTCAAGCCACCGGGCCGGCGAAGGATATTGGCAAGCATAATTGGTCTTTGTTCTGGACGTCTCTGACGATTGCTTGGCTGAGATGAGCCGAGCGCAGAAGCGTCCGTGTTCGCATTGTAGAGTGTGCGGACATTGATCATGAGAACGATCAAGCCGATCGAGCAATTAGTACCGGTAAGCTGAGCAGGTTACCCTGCTTACACACCCGGCCTATCAACGTGGTCGTCTTCCACGGCTCTCAAGGGAGAACTCGTTTTGAGGTGGGTTTCCCGCTTAGATGCATTCAGCGGTTATCCCGACCGTACATAGCTACCCTGCACTGCGGCTGGCGCCACAACAGGTCCACCAGAGGTACGTCCACCCCGGTCCTCTCGTACTAAGGGCAGATCCTCTCAATTCTCCTACACCCACGGCAGATAGGGACCGAACTGTCTCACGACGTTCTGAACCCAGCTCACGTACCACTTTAATCGGCGAACAGCCGAACCCTTGGGACCTTCTCCAGCCCCAGGATGTGATGAGCCGACATCGAGGTGCCAAACGATTCCGTCGATATGGACTCTTGGGAATCATCAGCCTGTTATCCCCGGCGTACCTTTTATCCGTTGAGCGATGGCCCTTCCACGCGGGACCACCGGATCACTATGGCCGTCTTTCGACTCTGCTCGACTTGTCAGTCTCGCAGTCAGGCAGGCTTATGCCATTGCACTCAACGAGCGATTTCCGACCGCTCTGAGCCCACCTTCGCACGCCTCCGTTACTCTTTGGGAGGCGACCGCCCCAGTCAAACTGCCTGCCATGCGCTGTCTCGGACCCGGATGACGGGTCGCGGTTAGACATCCATGACGATAAGGGTGGTATTTCAAGGATGACTCCACCAGAGCTGGCGCCCTGGCTTCAAAGTCTACCACCTATCCTACACATGCCGACACGAATGCCAGCGCAAAGCTGCAGTAAAGGTGCACGGGGTCTTTCCGTCTGACCGCAGGAACCCCGCATCTTCACGGGGAATTCAATTTCACTGAGTCTATGCTGGAGACAGCGGGGAAGTCGTTACGCCATTCGTGCAGGTCGGAACTTACCCGACAAGGAATTTCGCTACCTTAGGACCGTTATAGTTACGGCCGCCGTTTACCGGGGCTTCAATTCGGTGCTTGCACACCTCCTTTTAACCTTCCGGCACCGGGCAGGCGTCAGACCCTATACGTCATCTTACGATTTCGCAGAGCCCTGTGTTTTAGTTAAACAGTCGCTACCCCCTGGTCTGTGCCCCCAATGCCTAGTTGCCTAGACACTGGGCCTCCTTATCCCGAAGTTACGGAGGTAAATTGCCGAGTTCCTTCAGCATAGTTCTCTCAAGCGCCTTGGTATACTCTACCAGTCCACCTGTGTCGGTTTAGGGTACGGTCTCATGTTGGAGCTATTTCCAGGAACCGCTTGGAAGCCAGATCAATCCAATAAGATCTGACAGCGTACGCGATCCGTCACTACCAACTGGCTGAGGAATATTCACCTCATTCCCATCGACTACGCCTTTCGGCCTCGCCTTAGGGGCCGGCTAACCCTGCGGAGATTAACTTTACGCAGGAACCCTTGGACTTTCGGCGACAGTGTCTTTCACACTGTTTGTCGTTACTCATGTCAGCATTCGCACTTCCAATACCTCCAGCAGCCCTCACGGGTCCGCCTTCGTTGGCTTATGGAACGCTCCGCTACCGCTTGCACAAAGTGCAAACCTTAAGCTTCGGCTCGTGGCTTGAGCCCCGATACATTTTCGGCGCAGGAACCCTTATTTAGACCAGTGAGCTGTTACGCTTTCTTTAAAGGATGGCTGCTTCTAAGCCAACCTCCTGGTTGTTTTGGGATTCCCACATCCTTTCACACTTAGCCACGAATTGGGGGCCTTAGCTGTAAGTCAGGGTTGTTTCCCTCTCCACGACGGACGTTAGCACCCGCCGTGTGTCTCCCGCGCAGTACTTCTCGGTATTCGGAGTTTGGTTAGGTTTGGTAATACGGTAAGTACCCCGCACCCATCCAGTGCTCTACCCCCGAGAGTATTCACGCGAGGCGCTACCTAAATAGCTTTCGCGGAGAACCAGCTATTTCCGAGTTTGATTGGCCTTTCACCCCTAGCCACAAGTCATCCGAGACTTTTTCAACAGGCACCGGTTCGGTCCTCCAGTAAGTGTTACCTTACCTTCAACCTGCTCATGGCTAGATCACCCGGTTTCGGGTCTAATCCGACGAACTGAACGCCCTGTTCAGACTCGCTTTCGCTGCGCCTACGCCTAGCGGCTTAAGCTTGCTCGTCAGACTAAGTCGCTGACCCATTATACAAAAGGTACGCGGTCACTCAGGACGAACCTTGAGCTCCCACTGTTTGTAAGCATTCGGTTTCAGGTGCTATTTCACTCCCCTCGTCGGGGTGCTTTTCACCTTTCCCTCACGGTACTTGTTCACTATCGGTCGCTGAGGAGTACTTAGGCTTGGAGGGTGGTCCCCCCACGTTCAGACAGGATTTCACGTGTCCCGCCTTACTCATGTCTCAACTGATTGCAGATCCGTACGGGGCTATCACCCATTGATGCGTGGTTTCCCAACCACTTCCGGTAACGCACAGTCGAGCACTGGCCTGGTCCGCGTTCGCTCGCCACTACTAACGGAGTCTCGTTGATGTCCTTTCCTCCAGGTACTTAGATGTTTCAGTTCCCTGGGTTAGCTTTGAACCCCTATGTATTCAGAGTTCAATACCTTCTTGTGATCTCTGTTAGCCCAAGGACAGGCCGAAACCTATCCTTAGAATAACAGAGATCGAAGGTGGGTTTCCCCATTCGGAAATCCGCGGATCAAAGCTCATTCGCAGCTCCCCACGGCTTATCGCAGCGTATCACGTCCTTCATCGCCTCTCAGCGCCAAGGCATCCACCGAATGCTC
>NZ_CAXUQP020000003.1:0-127315 GCF_964253285.1 Allobosea sp. LjRoot237 | reverse complement strand
CCAGGGCATAATCCCATGACACTCGCGATCGACCGCAACGATCCCGCCATCGCCGCCCATGCCGATCTCTATCGGCGCGAAATGGCGGCGAAGCGGCTGCAGACCTTGCTCGGAGCGGCGATCTTTGTCGCCTGCGTCCTGCTCGCCAGCATCGGTGCCGAGGTCGACTTCGCGAAATTCGCCGCCAACGCCTGGCGCTTCCCGAAATACATCCTCGAGACCATGCCGACGCTGCGCCTGGCGACGCTCGGCGCCGATCTCAAGGAATGGTACTGGGGCCTCAATGGCTGGCTGAAGCTGCTCTGGCAGACCCTGCTGATCGCCTATACCGGCACCATTCTCGGCGCCGTCGGCGGCTTCCTGCTCTGCTTCGCCGCCGCCAGTAATCTCGGCCGTTCGGCCGGGTTGCGCTGGGCGACGCGCCGCTTCCTCGAATTCTGCCGCACCGTCCCCGAGATCGTCTTCGCACTGATTTTCGTCATCGCCTTCGGCCTCGGCCCGCTGCCCGGCGTGCTCGCCATCGCCATCCACACCATGGGTGCGATGGGCAAGCTCTTCTCGGAAGTCGTCGAGAACATCGACATGAAACCGGTCGACGGCCTGACCGCCACCGGCGCCGGCTGGTGGCAGACCATCCGCTTCGCGGTGGTGCCGCAGGTGCTGTCGAATTTCGCCAGCTACGCGCTGCTGCGCTTCGAGATCAATGTCCGCGGCGCCTCGATCATGGGCTTCGTCGGCGCCGGCGGCATCGGCCAGGATTTGATCGAGGCGATCCGCAAATTCTACTTCACCGATGTCAGCGCCATCCTGCTGCTGATCATCATCACGGTCATGCTGATCGACTACGGAACCGAGCGCCTGCGCCACGCGCTGCTTAGCCTGGAGCACGGCAAATGACGCTCGCCCTCTCCGCTGCCGATCGCGCCGCACTGATCGCCCGCCACAAGACCGCCATCGACGGCTCGCTGAAGACGAAGCTGATCACGATCGCCATCGTCGGCGGTCTCGTCGGGCTCTTCCTCTACGGGCTGACGACGCTCGAGACTTCGCTCTGGAAGATCATCGCCGGCTTCTCCAATCTCGGCACCTTCGTCGCGCTGATGCTACCGCCCGATCCCGGCTCGTTCGCCCGCGCCATCATCTTCGTCAAGGCGCTGTTCGAGACCATTGCCATCGCCTTCCTCGGCACGATCCTGGCGGCGATCCTCGCCTTTCCGCTCGGTTTCCTCGCCGCCAAGAACGTCGTCGCCAACAACCTCATACATTTTCTCGCGCGCCGCTCGCTCGATACGGTGCGCGGCGTCGATGCGCTGATCTGGGCTTTGATCTGGGTCAATGTCGTCGGCCTGGGTCCTTTCGCCGGCATGCTGGCGATCATGACCCATAATCTCGGCGAACTGGGCAAGCTCTTTTCCGAAGCGATCGAAGCCATCGACCGCAAGCCCGTCGAGGGCGTCGCCTCGGTCGGCGGCGGCAAGCTCCACGAGATCCGCTTCGGCCTGATCCCGCAGGTTCTGCCGGTGATCGCCAGCCAGGTGCTCTACTACATCGAGTCGAACACCCGCTCCTCGACCATCATCGGCATCGTCGGCGCCGGCGGCATTGGCCTCTATCTCGCCGAGACCATCCGCACGCTCGAATGGCAGCAGGTCTCGTTCCTGATCCTGCTGGTTCTGGCGGCAGTGACCGCGATCGACTTCCTCTCGAACAGACTGCGCTTCGCCATCATCGGCAAGCGGGCGGTGTGAAGGCAGGCCACCGGATCAGTTCTGGCCGGGAGCGCGCTTCGGCACGGTTGCGAGCCAGGCCGCGAGATCCTTCGCCCAGAACTTCGCCATGCCGGTGGTGCCGTGGCCGCGCGTCTCGGCGCTTGCCGGAATCAGCAGCAGCTTGGCGCCTGGCAGTCGCTTGAGCTCACTCTCCATGATGCCGGTCTCGGGCGGGTTGCGCTCGTCATCTGCCGAGTTGATCGCCAGCAGCGGCGCCCTGATCGCCTCGAGTTTCGGCGAGACGTTGTAGTCGCGCGAGGAATCCCACTGGTAGAGGAAGTCGTTGGCGTCGGCGCTGAACGCCGCCTTGAGCCGGTCGTCGAGCAGCTTGTCGGCCGCCTCGCGGGTCGGAGCCAGCTTCTGATAGGCGAGCGTACCGCCGCTGGTGGCGATGCCGAAGAAGACGTTGGCGACCCGGAAGCCCTGCGGTTGCGCGCTGTAGTCGCCGCCCTTCCATTCCGGATCGTTGCGCACGGCATCGATGATCATCCGCCGCATCATCCAGTTGCGGCTCGACATCTCGGTCGGCTGGGAGGCCATCGGCGCAAGCGCGTCCATGAAGTCGGGATACTTCACGCCCCACATCCAGCTGTGCATGCCGCCCATCGAATTGCCGAGCACGAGGCGGACATGGCGGACGCCGAGGCCCTCATTCACCAGCCGATACTGCGCCTCGACCATGTCGTCGTAATTGTAGCGCGGGAACTTCGCCCGCAGCCCGTCGGATGGCTTCGAGGACGAGCCGGCGCCGATCGCATCGGGCAAGATGATGAAATACTTCGCCGCGTCGAGCGGTTGCCCGGCCCCGAAGAGCTCGCCGGCGAAGGCGGGCGTCAGCATGCTCGCGGCAGAACCCGCCGTGCCGTGCAGGATCACCACCGGCTCGCCGGACGGCTCACCCACCGTCGCATAGCCGAGCTTGAGCTCCGGCAGGGTCTCTCCGGTACTGAAGCGGAAATCCTTGACGGTGAAGGTACCGCGCTTTGGCGCCGGATACTCCGCCGCCTGTGCCAGCCAGGACAGGCAGCAAGAGACGGCAACCACTGCCGCGCGCAGCGGCGAGCTTGCGATGATCATGGCGTTTCCTCGTCCCGGCCCGGCGCAATCGTGATGTTGCGCCCGTCGGCTTCGGCAAAGGATTGCGCCTTCCCCGATGCGAGGCAAGGCGCAGGCCGAGTCCGGCAATCACAAAGAAGCGGGTTTGGCGAGGAAGAGCCTGCCGCGCCTAGTCTCCGAAGGGCTCGACCACCATCTCCATCCGCTCGCCGGCGAAGACGCTGTTGACGATGTGGATCGGCGTCAGGTCCGGTAGCGCATCGATCGCCAGCGAGACCATCACCGCAGTTCCCGGCTCGATCTGCAGCAATGCGGCCTCGCGTTCGCTCGCCAGCCGCGCCGTGAGCCGCGTCGAGAGACGCACATAGTCCTCGATGCCATAAGCCTTGAACGCCGCCGTCATCGAAGCGCCGGCTGCACGGAACGCCGTGTCGAAACCCGGAAACCTGGCGACCGAGAGCCAATGGACGCCCGTGCCGATCGGCGTGCCGTCGGCGCGGCTCAGGCCCTCGACCTGCCATAATGCCGCGCCCGCCTTGAGGCCGAGCGTCTCGCAGGCCTCGGCCTCCCCCGCGATCTGCGCCGTCGACAGCGTCTCGCTTGATCCAATAATGCCGAGCTTGCCAAAATTGCTGCGCATGCTGACCCGGCGGCCGAGCCGGTATGGAAAGCGCGGCGCCGTCACCTGCGTGCCGCGCCCGCGCGATACCGTCACCAGCCCGCGCTCGGCCAGATGCCGGAAGGCTTGGCGCACCGTGTGCCGGTGCACGCCGTAGCGCTCGGCCAGCGCGACCGAGGCTGGCAGCGTGTCGCCGGGCTCGTACTCGCCCTGCTCGATCGAGGCCGCGAGCGCGTCGGCGATCCGCCGCCATGCCGTGCCGCCATCGCTGCCCTGATTGTCCGGCATGCCTGACGTCATCAAAATTTCATCCAAAATGTATAGACCTTTTCGAGTGACGGACTTATCATAGTCTAGACATTGGCGCTTGGCGAGAGGCCGACACGGTATGACGGAAATCGCGACACGCCAGCATTGGATGGCCGTCCTCGCACGCGCCACACAAGGCGAGGTCGATGCGTTGCTGCAGCAGGCGGGACCGTTGCCGGCGCATGAGGTGCTGAAGGCCCCCGAAACCGGGACCGTGATGGTCGAGGGCCGCGCCGGTGGTGCCGGCCGCCGCTTCAATCTCGGCGAAGCCACGGTGACACGCTGCGTCGTCCGCCTCGAAAGCGGCGCCATGGGCTTCTCCTACGCACTTGGTCGTGATGGCCGCAAGGCGCGGCTCGCGGCGATCACCGACGCACTCCTGCAAGGCGAGGCCGAGGCCGGCCCGTTGCAGCGCGGTGTCTTTGCTCTGACGCAGAAGCAACAGGCCGCCCGCGAGCTCGCCTCGCGTAAGGCGGCGGCGACCAAGGTCGACTTCTTCACCCTGGTCAGGGGAGCGTGACGATGCAGGACGGCAACCAGATCCATGCCGGCTTCTCTGACCCGGTTTTCCAGTCGCAAGGCGCATTCCGCGCCTTGCTGGCGGCGCTCTCGGAGCCTGGCCTGGCTCGCGATCTCGGTGAGGCGATCGAGGCACCGGTCGGGCTCGAGCCGGCGACGGCGGTCGCATTGCTGACACTCGCCGACTACGAGACGCCGATCTGGCTGCCGGTTGCCCTGCGCGATGGCCCGGCCGGCGCCTGGCTGCGCTTCCATTGCGCGGCCGCCCTGGTCGAGGATCCCTCTCGTGCCGCCTTCGCTGTGATCGATGGCGCCGCGGCCGAACCACTGCTGTCCGCCTTCAACGCCGGCGACGACCAGTTCCCCGACCGCTCGACCACGGTGCTCGTCCAGTGCGCCGGACTCGACGGCGGTGAGGCGATCACGCTCGAGGGTCCCGGCATCGCCGGACGCCGGACGATCGCTCCTGCCGGGTTGCGCCCCGGTTTCTGGGACGAGGTCGAAGGCAACGCCACGCTCTACCCGCTCGGCGTCGACCTGCTGCTGGTCCATGGCACCCAGGCGCTCGGCCTGCCGCGCTCGACTCAAATCGTGGAGACCCGCTGATGCCCCGCCGGGAGCTTTACTAATGTATGTCGCGGTCAAGGGCGGCGAAGCCGCCATCCTCGCTACCCATGGTCTCGTCGCCGAGGCAAGGCGCGGCGATGAGAGCGTGCCGGAGCTCGCCGTTGCGCAGATCCGCGAGCAGATGGGCCTCGCCTGCGCCCGTGTGATGAACGAGGGCTCGCTCTACGACCCCGATCTCGCGGCGCTGGCGCTGAAGCAGGCCCAGGGCGACGCGATCGAAGCCGCCTTCCTGATGCGGGCCTATCGCACGACGCTGCCGCGCTTCGGTTCCTCCGAGCCGCTCGACACGGCCAAGATGGCGATCCGCCGCCGCGTCTCGGCGACCTATAAGGACCTGCCCGGCGGCCAGGTGCTCGGCCCGACCTATGACTACACCCACCGGCTCTTCGATTTTTCGTTGATGGAAGCGGGCGGACAGTCGGAGGCACCGCGCCTAACCCCTCCCCCTCGTGGGGAGGGGCAGGGGTGGGGGGCGAACGACCGGGTGAGCGCAGCTGAAGCGACCACCGCCGCCTCGTCCATGCACCTCTCACCAAGCGGCACGCCCCCCACCCCCAACCCCTCCCCACAAGGGGGAGGGGAGGCGCGAGCCCCGCTCGACGCCTTCATGCCGCGCGTGCCCGATATCCTCGGCGCCGAGGGCCTGATGGAAGAGGAGGCGCCTCCCGAAGGCGATCCGCGACCCTTCGATCTGACCCGCGAGCCCGTCAGCTTCCCGGCCGAGCGCGATGTCCGCCTGCAGGCGATGGCGCGCGGCGACGAGGGCTTCATGCTCGGCCTCGGCTATTCCGTTCAGCGCGGCTTCGGCAACAGCCACCCCTTCGTCGGCGAGGTCCGCGTCGGCGAGGTCGCGGTCGAGTTCGTGCCGGAGGAGCTCGGCTTCGCCGTCGATCTCGGCGACGTCACCCTGACCGAATGCCAGATGGTCAACCAGTTCGCCGGCTCCAAGGACGTGCCGCCGCAATTCACCCGCGGCTATGGGCTCTCCTTCGGCCATAGCGAGCGCAAAGCGATGTCGATGTCGCTGGTCGACCGGGCGCTGAGGGCGCGGGAGTTCGGCGAGGCGGCGACCTATCCGGCGCAGCAGGACGAATTCGTCCTCTACCACTCCGACAATGTCGAGGCCGCCGGCTTCGTCGAGCATCTCAAGCTGCCGCACTATGTCGATTTCCAGGGCGAGCTCGAGCTGATCCGCCGCATTCGCCGCGAGCGCGAGCAACGCCTCGCCGATCAACACGATAAAGCCCTGCCGGAGGCCGCGGAATGACCGTGCACCAGAGCATCAGCGACGAGACAAAGCCGGCTTACAACTATGCCTATCTCGACGAGCAGACCAAGCGGATGATCCGCCGCGCTCTGCTCAAGGCCGTCGCAGTGCCGGGCTACCAGGTTCCGTTCGGCTCGCGCGAAATGCCGCTCGCCCGCGGCTGGGGCACCGGCGGCATCCAGGTGACCGCCGCGATCATCGGTCCGGACGACACGCTCAAAGTCATCGACCAGGGCGCCGACGACACCACCAACGCCGTCTCGATCCGCCGCTTCTTCGAGCGCACCGCCGATGCCAGGACGACCGAGGCGACCGACGAGGCGACGATCATCCAGACCCGCCACCGCATTCCGGAGGCGCCGCTGAAGAGCGGCCAGATCATGGTCTACCAGGTGCCGCAGCCCGAGCCGCTGCGGAAGCTCGAGCCGCACGAGGCCGAGACGCGCAAGATGCACGCCTGGGCCGAATACGGACTGATGCAGGTCAAGCTCTACGAGAACATCGCCCGCTTCGGCGAGGTGACGACGACCTATGACTACCCGGTCATGGTCAATGGCCGTTATGTGATGGCGCCCTCGCCGATCCCGAAATTCGACAATCCGAAGATGCAGATGTCGCCGGCGCTCCAGCTCTTCGGCGCCGGCCGCGAGAAGCGCATCTATGCTGTGCCGCCGCATACCAGCGTGCGCAGCCTCGATTTCGAGGACCACCCCTTCCGCGTCCAGAGCTGGGAACAACCCTGCGCGCTCTGCGGCGCGGCCGATTCCTATCTCGACGAGGTCGTGATCGACGACCAGGGCGGGCGCATGTTCGTCTGCTCCGACAGCCATCATTGCGAGACGCGACGCGCAGAGGGCCATCGCGGCGCCATGCTCGCCGATGCGACAGCGAGCGGGCTCGTTTCAAACTCCGAGGTCGTCCCGGGCGACCGAAGGGAGGCCCGGGACCCATTCCGGAACCTTCCCGATGAGCACTCCGAAATGGATCCCGAGTCTGCGCTTCGCTCCGCCCGGGATGACGGCGCGAATGATGAAGCGGGAGCAAAGTCATGACCCTTCACGTCGCCCCGCCCACCGCCGCCCTCGATCTCGATCCCCTACTCTCGGTCGCCGGCGTCTCCCGCTTCTATGGCGAGCGCATCGGCTGCGCCGATGTCTCCTTCGACCTCTGGCCGGGCGAGGTGCTGGGGATCGTCGGCGAATCCGGCTCGGGCAAGTCGACCTTGCTGCGCTGCCTCGCCGGCATCGACAAGCCCGACGAAGGCGAGGTCCTGTTCCGCGGCGGGGCCGAACCGCTCGACATCTATTCGGTGGCCGAGCAGGAGCGACGCCGGCTGATGCGCACCGCCTGGGGTATCGTCCATCAGAACCCACGCGACGGGCTGCGCATGGACGTCTCGGCCGGCGGCAATGTCGGCGAGCGCCTGATGGACAATGGCGCCCGCCATTACGGCAAAATCCGCGAGACTGCGCTCGACTGGCTGCAGCGCGTCGAGATCGCCGGAAACCGCATCGACGACCGGCCGCGCCAGTTCTCCGGCGGCATGCAGCAGCGCCTGCAGATCGCCCGCGTGCTGGTCTCCGAGCCGAAGCTGGTCTTCATGGACGAGCCGACCGGCGGCCTCGACGTCTCCGTCCAGGCACGCCTGCTCGACCTCCTGCGTGTGCTGGTGCGCGATCTCGGCCTCGCCGCGATCATCGTCACGCATGATCTTGCCGTCGCCCGCCTGCTCACCGATCGGTTGATGGTGATGAAGGATGGCCGCGTCGTCGAGCAGGGCCTGACCGACCAGGTCCTCGACGATCCCCACCACGCCTACACGCAATTGCTGACTTCGGCGGTGCTCACCGTATGAGCGCCGTCACATTCGCGTCACCCCCAGCCCGCAAGGCATTGCGATCATGACCACGATGATTCTCGTCGAAAACGTCGCTAAGACCTTCACCCTGCACAACCAGGGCGGCGTGCGCCTGTCGGTGTTCGACAATGTCAACTTCTCGGTCGCCGCCGGCGAGGCTCTGGTGCTGGCGGGCGCCTCGGGCGCCGGCAAATCGAGCCTGCTGCGCATCCTCTACGGCAATTACCGGCCAACCTCCGGCACCATCGCCATCACCCATGCCGGTCGTCCCATCGACATCGTCTCGGCGGTGCCGCGCACCGTGCTCGACATCCGCCGCCGCACGCTCGGCTTCGTCTCGCAGTTCCTGCGGGTCATCCCGCGCGTCACGGCGCTCGACATCGTTCGCGATCCGCTGCTCGCCCGCGGCGCTTCCCCTGAGGAGGCGAGCGAGCGCGCGAAAGCCATGCTCGCCCGTCTCAACTTGCCGCAGCGCCTCTGGGATCTCGCCCCGGCGACCTTCTCCGGCGGCGAGCAGCAGCGGGTCAACATCGCCCGCTCCTTCGTCGATCCCTCGCCGATCATGCTGATCGACGAGCCGACCGCCTCGCTCGACGCGAACAACCGCAATGTCGTGGTCAAGCTGATCGCCGAGGCGCGCGAACGGGGCTCCGCCATCGTCGGTATCTTCCATGACGAGGCCGTGCGAGAGGCAGTCGCGACCCGCTATCTCGACATCACCGATTTCCGGAAGGCCGCCTGATGTCCACCATCCTGACCAATGCCCGCCTGATCCTCGAGGACGAGGTCGTCACCGGGACCATCGCCTTCGACGAGAGCGGCATCCGCTCGGTCGACCAGGGTCTCTCCTCCCTGCCGGAAGCGATTGACGTCCAGGGCGACTATGTCGCGCCTGGCCTCGTCGAGATGCACACCGACAACATGGAAAAGCATTTCATGCCCCGCCCCAAGGTCTTCTGGCCGAACGGGCTCGCGGCGGCTTTGGTCCATGACGCCCAGATGGCGGCCGCCGGCGTCACCACCGTCTATGACGCGATCTGCGCCGGCACGCCCTTCTCGGCCAAGGATTACCGCAAGGACATCTTCGCCGATGTGATGGATGCGCTCCGGCTCGGCACCGCCGAGAACGTCTTCCGCATCGACCACCGCATCCATATGCGCTGCGAACTGACCAGCCCGGATCTGCTCAAGGACATCGAGCCCTATCAGGATGATAGCCTTGTCCAGCTGGTCTCGCTGATGGACCACACCCCCGGCCAGCGGCAATGGCGCGACATCGCGCATCTGCGCACCTACGCGCTCGGCAGCGGCAAGACGCAGGCCGAGTTCGAGGAGGACGTCACCGTCCGCCAGCGCGAGGGCCAGGCCAATGTCGGCCGCAACTGGAGCGCCGTGGTCGAGATGTTCCAGGCGCGCGGCATCCCGATCGCGACCCATGACGACACCACCATCGAGCATGTCGAGGCCGGCATCGCCTCGGGCGCGGTGATCTCGGAATTCCCGACCACGGTCGAGGCGGCCGAGGCCGCCAAGCAGCGCGGCCTCGCCACCATCGCCGGCGCGCCGAACGTGGTCCGCGGCGGCTCGCATTCCGGCGGCGTCTCGGTGGCGGAGCTGGCCGAAAAGGACCTGCTCGACGGGCTTTCCTCCGACTATGTCCCGGCAAGCCTGCTGCAGGCCGTGCTCAAGCTCAACGCCAAGCACGGCATCGCCCTGCCCGCGGCGATGGCCAAGGTTACCTGGAAGGTCGCCGACATCCTCGGCCTCAGGGATCGCGGCCATCTGAAGCCCGGCCTGCGCGCCGATCTCGTGCGCTTCCGGGCACTTGGCCCGACGCCAGTGATCACGACCGTCTGGTCGCAAGGACGCCGGGCCTTCTGAGCGCTGCATGACCCAACCTGCGCCGCGCTACGCGCTCTATTACACCCCCGCCGCCGACAGCGCCCTCTGGCGCTTCGGCAGCGCGACGCTGGGCTATGACGCTATTACCGGGCGGGACATCGCCTTCGCTGTCCCGCCGGGCTGCGAGGCGCTCGATTGGCAAGAGCTGATCGCCGAGCCGCGCCGCTACGGCTTCCACGCCACGCTGAAGGCGCCGTTCGAGCTCGCCAATGGCCGCAATGAGGGGGCGCTGCGCGCCTTCGCCCGCAATTATGCCGCCGGGCGTCCGCCGGTCCGGCTTGCCGGGCTCTCCGTCAACGCGCTCGGCCGCTTCATTGCCCTGACCCCATCCGAGCCGAGCGATGAGCTGCAGCGCTTCGCCTTCGACATCGTCCAGGCCTTCGAGCCGTTCCGGGCGCCTCTCTCGCCGGCAGACCTGGAGCGGCGGCTGCAGAGCCCGCTGACGCCGGCACACAGGGCCTATCTCGAAGCTTACGGCTATCCTTATGTCGGCGACGCCTTTCGCTTCCATATGACGCTGACCGGCTCCTTGCCGGACGGTGAGGTCGCGCCGATCAAGGCGGCACTGACGCAGGCCCATGCGCAGGCGGTGCCGGCCGGCCCGGTCCTGATCGACCAAGTCGCCATCTTCAAGCAGGAGAGCCGCACCAGCCGTTTCGTCCTGCTCGACAGCATCCCGCTCGGTTAACGCATCTTCCAGGGAAGCCCGTCATGGCAGGCAAGAAGCTCGGGCTCGAGCCCGTGATCGACCCGACCGCGAAAGTCCGCGACGCCGTGCTCGGCCGCTATACCGAGATTGGTGCCCGCACCTCCTTCGCGGAATCGACGCTCGGCGACTACTCCTATGTTGTGAACGATTCCGACGTCATCTACACGACGATCGGCAAGTTCTGCTCGATCGCGGCCCATGCCCGCATCAACCCGGGCAACCATCCGATGCAGCGGGCGACCCAATCGCATTTCACCTATCGCGCCAGCGCCTATTTCGAGGATGCTGAGGACGACGCCTCCTTCTTCGACTGGCGGCGCTCGACGCCGGTGACGATCGGCCATGATGTCTGGATCGGCCATGGCGCGATCATCCTGGCCGGCCGCAGCATCGGCACCGGCGCGGTCGTCGCCGGTGGCGCGGTGGTGACCAAGGACGTGCCGGACTACACCATCGTCGCCGGCAATCCGGCCCGGATCATCCGCCGGCGCTTCCCGGAGGCGATCGCCGAGCGGCTGAAGGCGCTCGGCTGGTGGGATTGGGAGCACGCCGCCCTACGCGCCGCGCTGGCGGATTTCCAGGCGCTGCCGGTCGAGGCTTTCCTGGAGAAATACGAGGGCTGAGATCGGGCGCGCGTCATGCTCGGGTCTGCGCTTTGCTCCGCCCGAGAATGACGCAAAGTCTCAGCCCTTCTTGGCTGCCTTCGCCCGCTCGATCGCCTCGACGATCAGCTGCTTGGCCTTGGCGGCATCGCCCCAGCCGGTGAGTTTCACCCATTTGCCGGGCTCGAGATCCTTGTAGTGCTCGAAGAAATGCTGGATCTGGTCGAGCGTGATCTGCGGCAGATCGGTGTAGTTCGTCACGTTCTCGTAGCGCTTGGTCAGCTTGGGCACCGGCACGGCGATGATCTTCTCGTCGCCACCACCTTCGTCCTCCATCATCATCACGCCGATCGGCCTGACCGCGATATAGGAGCCCGGCACCAATGGGCGCGTATTGGCGACCAGAACATCGCAAGGATCGCCATCCTCCGACAGCGTATGCGGGATGAAGCCGTAATTCCCGGGATAGCGCATCGGCGTATAGAGGAAGCGATCGACGAACAGCGTGCCCGCTTCCTTGTCCATCTCGTACTTGATCGGCTCGCCGCCGATGGCGACCTCGATCACGACGTTGACTTCATCCGGGGGATTCTTGCCGATGGCGATGGCGTCGAGCCGCATGTACCTGACCTGTCGATGACAAAACTTCGGGCGCCTTATGCGCGTTCCGACCGCAAAGGCCAAGCCCGAGCTTTAGTCGCAAGGGGTTACCGATTTGCGCAAGCCGGCGGGCGCTGCTATCGGGCCGGCATGACAGGTGCACTCCCATGCTGAACCGCTGGCGGCGGCCGGAAGACCGCTATGCCAGGCGCATGGCGCGGATCGCGCGCTGGGATCGCCCGTTGAGCAGCCGACTCGATCGCACCCGCGCCTGGGCCAACATGCTGCTGGCCGACCACGGCATCTTCCGGCTCGCCTATCTCAACGCCCATCGCGTCACGCCGCAGCTTTGGCGCGCCGCCCAGCCGGCGCCGACCGACATTGCCTGGTTCGCCCGCCAGGGCGTCAAGACCATCGTCAACCTGCGCGGCGGCCGCGAGCACGGTGCCTGGCCACTGCAGAAGGAAGCCTGCGAGCGTCACGGCATCGCGCTGGTCGAGTTCGTGCTGCGCTCGCGCGGTGCGCCCGACCGCGACACCATCCTCGCCGCGCCCGCCTTCTTCGCCGGGCTGAAGACGCCTGCGTTGGTGCACTGCAAATCCGGCGCAGATCGGGCCGGCTTCTTCGCCGCGCTCTATCTGCTCGTCCACGAGAAGCGGCCGCTCGCCGAGGCGATGGCCGAGCTCTCGTTGCGCTATGGCCATTTCCGCTTCGCCAAGACCGGCATCCTCGATGCCTTCTTCGAGACCTATGCCCGCGAAGGCGCCAGCAAGGGCACCCCGTTCCTCGACTGGGTCGCCAGGGACTACGATCCCGAGCGGCTCGAGCGCGAGTTCAAGCCGGGCTTCTTCTCATCCCTGCTTGCCGACCGGCTGATCCGGCGCGAATAGCGCTTAGGCTGCTGCGGTATCCGCCGGCTCGGCGCCGATCCCGATCCAGGTCAGGCGCAGATGCAGCAGCAGCCGCGCCAGCGAAACCAGCCCGATCGCAGCGAGCAGGGCAAGAGACAAGCTGCCGAACCCCCAGATCACGACCGCGACGACAGCCAGCGCCGCTGCATTGGCGACCATCTGGTTGTGCGGGCGCGAGGAGAAGGCTCCCATTTCCTGCAGTGGTCCGACCAGCGCGCCGCAACCATAGAACAGCGCCATGATCGCCATCACCTCGCCGAGGCCACCCCATTTGGTGCCGTCGAGGACGATCTCGTCCGCGACGAGCGCGACGAGCGCGATGGCGAGGAACAGTGCCGCCACGATGGCTGCCATCGCCAAAGTGAGCAGGCGCGCCCTCTTCTGACGATCATGGCCTTGATGCTTGCGCAAATCACTCATCACCAAGGGAATAGCCGCCGCGCCGAACATCTGCGCGGGCATGTCGAGCAGGCGCGTCGCCAGCGCCACATGCGCCGCCAGAACAGGATTGCTCGCCAGCGGCAATGCCAGCAGCGGCGCCGCCGAGAAGCCGAACGAAAGCAGCGCCGACGGCAACAGATAGGTCGGCGAACTCCGCCATTGCCGGCCGGAGGCGCGCAGTTCGGTGCGCGACCAGCGCGACGAATGCAACAGCGGCAACAGCGAATGGCGCCGGCGCCAGGCCACGTAGAGGGCAGCCACGGCGTGGCCGAAGGCGTCCGCGGCGAACAGCGCCAGGGCCGTCGGTCCGAGCGGCCAGATCAGCAGGATCATCATCCCAGGCTGGACCAACGCCTGGACGATGTTGCTGTTGCCGATCGTGGCGAAATCCCCCTCGGCGGCAGCCTCTCCCAGGATCAGCCGCATCGCCGCGCGGCTCGCCAGCGAGATCAGGAAGAGTGCGCCGAAGCCGCGCAGAACCCAGCCCTCCGATGCCGCGAACAGGATCACGATCGCCATCACACCGAGAAAGATCGCACCGGCAGCCAGTGCGAGTCGGAAGGCTCGGCCGAGATGCAAGCGCCCGCTGTTCTGGAAGAACACCGCCTCGAAGCGCAGCAGCGCGGCGATCGATACGAAATTAGCGAGTGCCGCGAAGATCGCGAAATCGGCGAAGACCTTGGGCGGGCAGAGCGCAGCCGCCAGCAACAGTCCCCAGACGGACAGAAAGCGCGCCTGCACGAAACGCAGCGCCAGCATCGCCCCGTCGCGAAAACCGGCGCGCTTGGTGAACGATGCGACCGCCGCCTTCGGCCCCATCGCCGACGGCGTCAGGCCGATCAGATCCTTGGCCAGGCTGACCTGTGCCAAGGCAAGCTGCGCCGCCATATCCGCGTCCTCCGCCGGGAGCTCGGGCAGGTCGTCCGCGCTTGCCGGCTGGCCATGGTGCTCGCCTGCCAGAGCCTGCGTGCGATCGATCGGATCGATCACGTCACATCGCTCCGCCGGCAGGAGGCTGCGCCTTTATGGTTAACGCTTGGTAAATGCTTTGACTTCCATGACATCGCCGGCCGGCCCCCGTATCGCACGTGGCTCGTGGCGGAAAAGAGGCGATTGACGTCATTTGTCGGTGATCGGGCTGCGACCCTTCGCACGCATCAAAGAAGAAGGCCTCCACCGGCAGACGGTGAAGGCCTTGCAGTGCGGTGACCCGGCCGGGAGCCGTATACGATCAGGTGAAGCTTCTCTGCAACGCCTCGAAGCGCTCGACCTGGTCCGTCAGCAATTCGCGGGCCTCGTCGCGGCGGACGAAGACCTTGAACATCGCCTCGCCGGCACCGTTGAAGAACTGCACCGAGCAGGAACGGCGGCCATGGAACTGGCGATCGACCAGGTAGATCGCCGTGCAGTTGCCGGCCTTGATGTGCCCGCCGATCGGGCTGTCGCCATGGATATTGTAGTAGCCATGGCCGAACGAGCCGACCGGCAGCGAGCCCTCGCATTCGAGCACGATGTCGGGGGTGTGCACGATGAACAGCACCGTGCCCCAGCTCGAAAGCTCCTGCCAAAGCGCCTCGAAGCGCTCGGCGGCGATGAAGCGTCGCTGCTCGTCCGGCGTTGCCTCGAGCACCGCGAGCGTCGAAACGCCGTGCTCGCGCGCAACGACCTCGATCACCCCATCCGGCTTGGCGGCAAGCGCGGCCCGAACCTTCTCCATCGCATCGGCGGAAGCCGCCGGCGCCAGCGTCTCGGTAAGCGACATGATCTCAGCCCCTTACTCGGCCGCCTGGCGCGGCAGATGCGGGTTGCGCTCGGTCAGGATCGTCTCGAAGCCCTCGAACTCGGGATGGCCGAGATAGAGCGGCGTCGGCCGAGGCTGGCCGGCATTGCGATGCGACTCCCGGAACTGCTCCGACTTCGTCCACGCGGTGAAGTCGTCCTTCGAGGCCCAGGTCGTGTGCGAGGAATAGAGGGTGTGATCCTCCTTCTCTGGGCCCTTGAGCAGATGGAAGGCGACGAAGCCCGGCATCTCGTCGAGGCGCGTCTTGCGCGAGGACCAGATCGTCTCGAAGGCTTCCTCCTCCCCCTTGACGACCTTGAAGCGGTTCATGGCGATGAACATCGGGAAATCCTCGGCGGTTCCGGAACAGGTGATCATGGCGGCCCGCGCCGCTCTTGACCCTCCTTAGTAAAGCCGAATATCACCGTCAACAACGGCTCGATAATCGCTGTTTTGAACGGTTATAAACTGAACCAATACTTTGGAATGACTGTAGAGTGGGAAGCTGCCGCTGCCAGGCCGCTTGCTGCGCTGCGGCGAGCCCCCCGAGATGCTCATGCACGACCTGTCACCCTCCGCACCAAACCCGCTCGCCGGCCTGAAGGCGAAACGCCTCGGCCGCGAGCTCGCCGCGGCGATCGGCCTCAGCGCACTGGCTGCTCTCGGCTTTGCGGGCGAGCTTCGTTCCGGCAGCTTCATCGCCACCGCTCAGGCCCAGACCGCTGAGCGCATCGTCGCAGCGGGCGGCATCGTCACCGAGGTGCTCTACGCGCTTGGGCTGCAGGACAAGATCGTCGGCGTCGACACCACCAGTCAGTGGCCGCCTGAAGCGCAGAAGGACAAGAAGAGCGTCGGCTATGTCCGAGCGCTCTCGGCCGAGGGCGTGCTTTCGCTGAAGCCTTCGCAGGTCATCGCGGTGGAAGGCGCCGGCCCGCCCGACGCGCTCGCTTTGCTCAAGGAATCCGGCACGCCGATCACGATGATCCCGGAGGCGCTGACGCCGGAGGCCGTCGTCACCAAGATCGCTGCGATCGGCAAGGCCGCCGGCGCCGCCGAGCGGGCACAGCAGCTCGCCGCATCCGTGAAGACCCGCTTCGATGAGCTCGACAGGCTGCGCACCGGCTTGCCGAAGCAGAAGCGCGTTCTGTTCGTGCTTTCCCTCCAGAACGGCCGCACCATGGTCGGTGGCCGCAACAGCACGGCCGATGCGATCATCGCGCTCGCCGGCGGCGTCAATGCCGCGAGCGCCGTCGAAGGCTTCAAGCCGATGACTGACGAGGCGATCATCACAGCAGCGCCTGACGTCGTGCTGATGATGCGCTTCAGCAGCGCCCATAACGCGACGCCCGAGGAGCTCTTCGCCATGCCGGCCTTCTCGCAGACGCCGGCGGCGAAGCAGAAGGCGTTGATCCGCATGGACGGGCTCTATCTGCTTGGCTTCGGCCCGCGCACGCCGAACGCGGCGCGTGACCTGATGGCCGAGCTCTATCCCGAGGCCAAGGTCGCCCAGCTCTCCGCCGCCAAATGACGCTCGCCATGAAGCAGACGCCGGTCGCGAGCGCCGCCGCGCTGGCTGTCCTCACCGCCGGCCATCGGCGCAAGAGCATCATCGCGGTCTCGGCGCTGGTTGGGTTCTGTCTGCTGCTGATGCTGCTCTCGCTCGGTGCCGGCGCCTTCGCGATCGCGCCCGGTCGCGTCGCCGACATCCTCTTCGCGAAGCTCGGCTTTGGACCCGCCGATCTGCTCGACAGCCGCGAGGCGCTGGTCGTGCTCAACATCCGCATGCCGCGCCTGCTCCTTGGTGCACTGGTCGGGGCGGCGCTCGCGATTTCGGGCGCGTTGATGCAGGGGCTGTTCCGCAATCCGCTTGCCGATCCCGGCCTCGTCGGTGTCTCGGCCGGCGCGGGCCTTGCCGCCGCCGCGACGATCGTGCTCGGCGACCGCTTCTTCCTCTCGGCCTTCGCGATGAAGCTGCCCTTCGCGGTGCTGCCTTTCGGCGCCTTCTTCGGCGGGCTGGTCTCGACGCTGGCGCTCTACCTGATCGCGACCCGCCAGGGTCGCACCTCGGTCGCGACCATGCTCCTCGCGGGCGTCGCCCTTGGCGCGCTCGCGGGCTCGCTCACCGGCCTGCTCGCCTTCATCTCCGACGACCGGCAATTGCGCGACCTGACCTTCTGGTCGCTCGGCAGTCTCGGCGGCGCGAGCTGGACCAAGCTCTCAGTGGTGGCGCCGATCGTGCTGCCGCTGCTGTTTGCCGTGCCCCTGCTGGCGCGCGGGCTCAACGCCCTGATGCTCGGCGAGGCCGAGGCCTATCATCTCGGCGTGCCCGTCCAGCGCATCAAGGCACTCGCGATCCTGCTGGTCGCGCTCGCGGTCGGTGCCAGCGTCGCCTCGGCCGGCGTGATCGGCTTCGTCGGCATCGTCGTGCCACATCTGATCCGGCTCTCGATCGGGCCCGATCACCGCCTGCTGCTGCCGCTTTCGGCGATCGGTGGCGCAGCGCTGCTGGTCGGTGCCGACATCGTCGCCCGTCTCGTCGTCGTGCCGGCCGAACTGCCGATCGGCATCGTCACCGCCTTCATCGGCGCGCCCTTCTTCCTCTGGCTGCTGCTGCGTCGCGGCCGGATCGCGGAGCTCTAGCTGATGGCTGCGATCCTCGAAGCGGATGACCTCAGCTTCTCTGTGCGGACCAGCACTCTGGTGCGCGGCGCTTCGCTTTCGCTCGAAGAAGGCACAACCACCATCGTCGTCGGCCCCAACGGCGCCGGCAAGTCGACCCTGCTCAAGCTGCTGACCGGCGAGCTCTCGCCATCGCACGGCGCGGTCCGTCTCGACGGCATGGCGCTGCCGCAGATTCCTGGCTGGGAGCTCGCCTGCCGCCGCGCCGTGATGGTGCAGAACCAGCGCCTCGCCTTCCCCTTCAGCGTCTACGAGGTCGCCCGGCTCGGCCTCGAAGGTGTCGGCCGGGCGCAATCGCGCGTCCGCAAGGAGCAGATCATCGCGCAGGCGCTCGAAACTGCCGGCGTCATCGGCCTCGCCGGGCGCCAGTACCAGACCCTCTCCGGCGGTGAGCAGCAGCGCGTGCAGTTCGCCCGCGCGCTCTGCCAGCTCGAGGCCGGGCGCAGCGTCGCGCAGCGCCAGATCCTGTTCCTGGACGAGCCGATCGCCAGCCTCGACCTTTGCCACCAGCTCTCCCTGCTCGATGCCGCCCGCACAATTGCGGCGCAAGGCGCAGCCGTGCTGGTGGTGCTGCACGATCTCAACCTCGCCGTGACCTATGCAGACCGGCTGGTGGTGATGCATGAGGGAGCGATCGTCGCCCAGGGCGAGCCGGCGACGATCCTCGACGACAACCTCCTGCGCGGCGTCTTCCGCGTCTCGCTGTCCTTCAGCCGGCTGCCGCCGGCCGGCCAGCCCTTCCTGCTGCCGCAGCAGCACCTGACATCGGTCCCGCCGGGAGGCGTCGTGCCGCTGCGCGCTGCGAGCGCATAGCACCAACCCGTCGCGGCAACTTTACGGTTGTGCGCTGCGATAACAGGTCTATAGCGGGCACTCCGTCGCCCGCCTGGCCCATGGTCGGCAGGCGCATCGCTGGACCACCGAGCGCGCCATGAACCTCCCCACCGACCGGCTTTCCTTCCCGAAGGACCGCCTCCGCGTCCTCCTGCTCGAAGGCATCAACGATTCCGCCGTCGCTGCCTTGCAGCAGGCCGGCTACACCAATCTCACGCGCCTGCCGAAGGCGCTCGACGAGGCCCAGCTCGTCGAGGCGATCGAGAAGACGCATATCCTCGGCATCCGCTCGCGCACCCAGCTGACCGAGCCGGTGTTCGCCGCCGCAAAACGCCTATTCGCCGTCGGCTGCTTCTCGGTCGGCACCAACCAGGTCGATCTCGATGCGGCGCGCCTGCGCGGCGTCCCGGTCTTCAACGCGCCCTTCTCCAACACCCGCAGCGTCGCCGAGTTGACCATCGGCGAGATCGTGATGCTGCTGCGCCGGATCACCGACCGCTCGGTCTCGGCCCATGTCGGCGGCTGGGACAAATCGGCCAACGGCTCCTTCGAGGTCCGCGGCAAGGTCCTCGGCATCGTCGGCTACGGCAATATCGGCAGCCAGCTCTCGAACATCGCCGAGGCGATGGGCATGCGCGTGATCTATTACGATCACACCGATCGCCTGCGCCACGGCAACACCGAGCCGGTCGAGAGCCTGAACGCCCTGCTCGCGAACAGCGACGTGGTTTCGCTGCACGTGCCGGAGACGCCTGCCACATACAACATGATCGGCAGGGCCGAGATCGCCGCCATGCGCAAGGGCGCCTATCTCATCAACAACTCGCGCGGCACGGTCGTCGATCTCGACGCCCTCGCCGAAGCGCTGAAGAGTGGGCACCTCGCCGGCGCCGCGGTCGACGTCTTCCCCAAAGAGCCGGCCTCGAATGTCGAGCGCTTCGTCTCGCCGCTGCAGGGGCTGCCCAACGTCATCCTGACCCCGCATATCGGCGGCTCGACGGAAGAAGCGCAGGAGCGCATCGGCGCCGAGGTGGCGCGCAAGCTGGTCGACTATTCCGATGTCGGCTCGACCGTCGGCGCGGTCAATTTCCCGCAGGTCCAGCTGCCGGCGCGCCCGGCCGGCACCCGCTTTATCCAGGTCCAGCGCAACGCGCCCGGCATGCTGCGCCGCCTCAACGACGTCTTCGCCAGTCGCAACATCAACATCGCCGCCCAGAACTTCCAGACCGACGGCGAGATCGGCTATGTCGTGATGGAGGCCGATCCGGTCGGCGAGGCCGCGCGCGAGATCATCGAGGAGATTCGCGCCCTCGACGGCACGGTCCGCGCCCGCCTGCTCTACGAACGCGGCTGAGTCTGCCCCGCATCGCGCGCGGTTTCCAGCACGTCATGCCCGAAGCGAGGCTGACTGCCTGGTTCGATGGAAAGGCGCGGGGAACCCTCTCCTGTAAGGAGAGGGCAGGGTGAGGTGTAGGCCCCGTGACCAGTTCCGCGAGCACTTGCCGCGTGGTCGTGTTCAAGCCAACGTTTCTTCTCCCGAACACCTCACCCCTACCCCTCTCCTTACAGGAGAGGGGTTCCCGCGCTTGTCTGATCAGTCCGCGCTTCCAAAATGCTTCGGGTGAGTTGAGCTTTTTGGCGCAAGGCTATTCAACCCAACGGGCGCGACCTGCGGCGAGTGTCCTCGCCTCATAGGCTGTGTATTTTCGCATTTTTCTGACGCCACATTGCACATCGCGACGCGTCAGTGCACAAGCTATCTCGTCGGCATCCGCACTTCGGAGCACGCCGATGACCCCGATCGACCTCTACACCTACCAGACCCCGAACGGCCACAAGGCCTCGATCATGCTCGAGGAGACTGGGCTGCCCTATGTCGTCACCATCGTCGATATCGAGGTGGGCGACCAGCATCGGCCAAGCTTCCTGGCGCTCAACCCGAACAACAAGATTCCGGTGATCGTCGACCACGAGCATGATCGGACGGTCTTCGAATCCGGCGCGATCCTGTTCTATCTCGCGCAGCGCTCGGGCGTGCTGCAGCCGAGCGGCCCGCAGGCCTTCGGCAAGACGCTGCAATGGAGCTTCTTCCAGGCCGCCCATGTCGGACCGATGATCGGCCAGCTCTGGCATTTCAAGGTCTTCGCCAAGGAGGCGCTGCCCTACGCGATCGAGCGCTATGAGCGCGAGACCGCCCGCATCCTGCGCGTCCTCGACGGCGAGCTGGCGCTGCGCCCCTATCTGGTCGAGGCCAGCTACGGCATCGCCGACATCATGGTCTGGCCCTGGATCAACGCCTTGCCCAAGCTCGGCCTGAGTCTCGCAGACACACCTCACCTGCAGCGCTGGCACGAGACGATCGCAGCTCGCCCCGCCGTGCAGCGCGGCCTCGCCGTGCCGGCAATCGAACACGCCGACGCCTGACCGCGCCTGCCCGACAGGATTTCTCGTCATGGATACCCTCTTCATCCCCCTCTCCCTAGCCGCCGGCGGCCTGCTGGCGGTCCAGGCCGGCGCCAATGCGCAATTGTCGAAGGCGACCGGGAGCCCCTTCGCCGCCACGACGATCCAGGTCGTCCTTGCCGCCATCCTGCTGCTGATCGTCGCGATCGCGACCGGCACGGCCGCCGCTTTCGGCGGGCTCCCCGCGGTGCCCTGGTGGCACGCGATCGGCGGCGTCGCGACGGCGCTCTATGTCGCCTCGACGATTCTGGTCTTCCCGCGGCTCGGCGCGGTCGTCGCGGTCGGGCTGTTCATCGCCGGCCAGATGCTGGCCTCGCTCGGGCTCGACAGCTTCGGCGTGCTCGGCGTTCCCCAGCAGGCGCCCAGGCCCGCGACCCTGCTTGGCACGGCCGCTGTGCTTGTCGGCGTGATCGCGATCGTCCTCGGCCAGAAGGGCGCGACCAGGGAGCTCTCCGGCGCCAAGCTCGGCTGGATGCTGCTCGCCCTCGTCGCCGGTGCGGTGCTGCCCGTCCAGGGCGCGATCAACGGCCTGCTGCGGCACGATCTCGGCGCGCCCTTCGTCGTCGGCACGATCAGCTTCGTGGTCGCGACCCTCTCGATGATCGCGGTCCTGCTGGTGACGCTGCTGCTGATGGATGGCGCCAGGCCGCAGCTTGGTGGCCTCAAGGCGATGCCCTGGTGGGGTTGGATCGGCGCGATCTGCGGCGCGACCTATGTCACCACGGTGTTCACCGCGATCCCCGCCATCGGCACCGCCACGACCGTCGGCCTGACCGTCGCCGGCCAGCAGATCGTCTCGCTCTTCGTCGATCGCCATGGCTGGTTCCGCCTGCCCCAGCGCGAGATCTCGGCCCTGCGCTTTGCCGGCGTCGCGGTCCTCTTGATCGGCGTCGCCGCGATCAAGCTCTTCTGAATCTCAGCGAGAACCCCTCCCCCTTGTGGGGAGGGGCAGGGGTGGGGGTCGCAAAGCCGGAGCGATCGGTTGAATCAGATGGCGCGGCCGCTGCTGCCGCCCTTCATCTTCTTCCAGCGATCACCAAGCGGCACCACCCCCATCCCCAACCCTTCCCCACAAGGGGGAAGGGAGGAGCTCGGGCGATCAGCCTGGCTCAGCTTCATTCTTCAAGGGGATTCCCTATGTCCTGGCTACTTCTCACCGGAGCCGGATTGCTCGAAATCGTCTGGGCGATCGCGCTGAAACAGGCCGGCGGCTTCACGCGGCTGTGGCCGAGCGTGATCGGCATCGTCTCGGCGGTCGTCAGCTTCGTCATGCTGTCGCTGGCGCTGAAGCAATTGCCGGTTGGTACCGCCTATGCGGTCTGGGTCGGCATCGGGGCGCTCGGCGTCGCCATGGTCGGCATCCTCGCTCTCGGCGAGAGTGCCTCACCCATCCGCCTTGGCCTGCTCGCGCTCATCCTGATCGGCGTGATCGGCCTCAAGCTGGTCGAGACCTGAGGCTTCAAGCGGAGGCTGCGCCTTCGCCCTCTAGCAAGGCGCGCCGCCGCCTGAAAGCGGCATAGACGAAATCGGTGAAGGCGCGGACCCGCGCGGCGGCACGCAGATCCTCATGGGTCAGAATCCACAGCCCCGTCTCCATCTCCGGGATCGGCCGGCGCACGCAGGTGAGGGCCGGCACGCTGTCGCCGAGATAGCAGGGTAGAGCCACCAGGCCGAGGCCGGCCACCGCCGTCTGCTGCATCGCCAGCAGCGAATCGGCCCGCAATACGATCTCGCTCTTCGGCAGCTTCGCCTGCATCCAGCGCGCCACCGAGGTTCCAGCGAGCGTATCGTCCGGCCCGATCCAGCGGTGCTCGGCGAGGTCGGCCTGATCGTGCTGTGCCAGATAGATAGGTGCGGCATAGATCGCGAAGGCGATCTTGCCGACCCGGCGGCCGACCAGCGTCACCGGCGGATTGTCGGCGGTGCGCAAGGCGACGTCGGCATCGCGCTTGGTCAGGTTGAACATCAGATTGGAGACGGCGACCTCGAGGGCGATCCCGGGATGGGCCTCGCTGAACTCGGCGAGGATCTCCGGCAGGACCGAGCCCATCAGCGTGTCCGTGGCGGTGACCCGCAGCGTTCCGGAGAGGCGAAGGTCCTGGCCGGCGATCCTGCGTTCGAGCTCGGTGACGGTACCGGAGATGCTGCGGGCCGCGGCGACGAGTTCCTCGCCACCGGCCGTCAGCACGTAGCCGGTGGGCAGGCGCTCGAATAGGCGCAGGCCCAGCTGCTGCTCGAAGGCGGCGATGCGCCGCAGCACCGTCGAATGATTGACGCGCAATGCGCGCGCCGCACCGGCGAACGAGCCAGCCTCGGCGACGGCGAGGACATAGCGCAGATCATCCCATTCGAGCGCGGCCATGAGCCTCCTCGCAAGGTGCTACGAGCTAGGCGACGCCCAGCGCCAGGAGGTCGTGGACATGGACGAGGCCGACCGGCTTGTCGCCAGCGTCGGCGACGATCAGCGCGGTGACGCGCAGGCGGTTGACCATCTCCAGCGCCTCGGCGGTGAGCGCATCCGGCGCGATCCGGCGCGGATTCCTGGTCATCACGTCGCGCGCCACCCGTCCGCCCCAGCCGGCGCCGAGCTTGCGGCGCAGGTCGCCATCCGTGACGACGCCGGCGAGCTTGCCCTCGACATCGATCACGACGGCGCAACCGAAGCCCTTGGCCGTGATCATCGCGACGACATCGGCCATCGCCGCCATCTCGCCGACAACCGGCAGGCCCTCGCCGGAATGCATGATGGTCGCGACGGTCTTGAGCTGCGCGCCGAGCTTGCCGCCGGGGTGGTAGACGTAGAAATCCTGGCGCGAGAAGCCGCGCGCCTCGAGCAGCGCAACCGCGAGCGCATCACCCAGCGCCATCTGCATCGTCGTCGAGGTCGTCGGCGCGAGCCCATTCGGGCAAGCTTCCTGCGCCTTCGGCAGGACGAGCGCGATATCGGCCTCGCGCCCGAGCGCGCTGTCGCGGTTAGCGGTGATCGCGATCAGCCCGACGCGGAAGCGGCGGGTATAGCCGACGATCGCCGAAAGCTCGGCCGCTTCGCCCGACCAGGACAGGGCGACGACGACATCCTCGGGCTGGACCATGCCGAGATCGCCATGGCTGG
Organism: Allobosea sp. LjRoot237; assembly: GCF_964253285.1. Lineage (NCBI taxonomy): Bacteria > Pseudomonadati > Pseudomonadota > Alphaproteobacteria > Hyphomicrobiales > Alloboseaceae > Allobosea > Allobosea sp. LjRoot237. Next base: position 103,258 of record NZ_CAXUQP020000003.1, on the reverse strand, counting down.
CCTCGGCCGGATGGACGAAATACGACGGCGTACCGGTCGATGCCAATGTCGCCACGATCTTCCTGGCGACATGGCCGGATTTGCCCATGCCGGTGACGATGACCCGGCCCGAGGCGGCGCGGATCATTTCGACGGCGGCGGTGAAGGGTTCGGCGAGTCCGTTGCCGATCGCTTCGTGCAGAGCGTCGAGCCCGGCCCGTTCGGTGGCGATGGTACGGAGCGCCGAGGCGCTGATGGTCGCGGTCATGGCCGCGCCTCTAGCATGCCGGGAGGCCGGCTGGCCACCGCTGCGCCGGCGTTGACGCAGCATTAACCCTCTTCGTTCTAACTCCATTAACCATGCGCGCCCTTCCGGCGCGCGAGAGCCTTTGCCTCGCCGGAGCGTCGTCGCGCCAGTGTTCCGTTTCGCCCAGATCTGCTGGCTCGCCGGCGTCGCAGGCTGCTGCGGCGTCGCCGGGCTGACCTGGCCGGAGCAAGTGCGCGCCCAGACCTCCGACCGGCAGGCGACATCGTCAAACCGGCCCGGCGCGCCGGCCTTGCGCACCGGCACTCCCAGCTATGTCGCGCAGGCGGCTCAGACTTCGGCCAGTCGTAATCAGGTTGCCTCTCCGGATGCGGTCGACGAGCCTGCCGCCGCGACCCGCCGCCGCTCTGGCGCGATCTCCACCGGCCAGCCGCCGCGCGCCAGCCAGCCGGTACGGTCCTCGCGCCTGCGCGGCATCACGCAGCGCGATGTCCGCGCGCCGCAGCCGACGATAACCGCCCTGCCGCCGCCGCTTCCGCCGGCGCCCGAGCCGCGCAAGCGCAAGCGGCCGGAGGAAGACCCTTACGCACCGCTCGGCCTGCGCCTCGGCAACGTCATCCTGCGCCCGGCGATCACCGGCTCCGGCGGCTATGACACCAATCCCTCGCGCGTGTCCGGGGCGAGCAAGGGCTCGCTGTTCAGCCGCACCGAGGGTGAGCTCGGCATCCAGTCCGACTGGAACGTGCACGAGCTCACCGGCATGCTGCGCGGCGGCTACAGCCGCTATTATCGCGACGACACCGCCTCGCGCCCGGATGCGGAAGGCAACATGTCGCTGCGCCTCGATGCGACCCGCGACACCCGCATCCTGCTCGAATCGCGCCTGCGGCTCGACACGCAGCGCCCGGGCTCGCCCGATCTGTCCGCCGCCGTGCAGGGCCGGCCGATCACCTGGAACTATGGCGCCGCGGCCGGCATCACCCATGACGTCAACCGCCTGCAGTTCACCCTGCGCGGCGCGGTCGATCGGCAGGATTACGAGGACGCCGATCTCAGCAACGGACAAAAGCTGAGCCAGGCCGACCGCAACCAGACCCAGTATGGCCTGCGCCTGCGCGCCGCCTATGAGGTGACGCCCGGCTTCAAGCCCTTCGTCCAGGCAGAGGTCGACACCCGCCAATTCGACGAGAAGGTCGATTCCAGCGGCTATATGCGCTCCTCGGACGGCTACACCGCCCGCCTCGGCTCGACCTTCGAGATCAGCCGCATGCTCACCGGCGAGGTCTCGGTTGGCTATCAGGACCGCAAATATGAGGATGGTCGGCTGAAGAACCTGCGCGGTATCGTCGGCGACGCCGCGATCCTGTGGACACCGACACCATTGACCACGGTGACGCTGCGCGGCACCTCCGAGCTCGGCGACACCACCATTCCCGGCTCGAGCGGCACCACAGCACGGCGCGTCAATCTCGAGGTGGCACATGCGCTACGGCGCAACATCACCGTCACCGGCTTCGCCGGCTATGGCCGCACCGAATATGACGGCCAGGATCTGCGCGAGGGCCTGTCGACCATCGGCGCCAGGCTCGAATACAAGCTGACCCGGACCTTCTCGGTCCGCGCCAGCTTCACCCATGAGCGCCTGAACTCGACCAACCAGGGCTCGGACTACACCGCGAACATCGCGCAGGTCGGGTTGCGGGTGCAGTTCTGAGGGCCGAAGCCGTCATGCTCGGGCTTGACCCGAGCATCTCGTGCAGAACGAGCTCTCCTCGAAGAATGCCTCTTCCGGCCTGAGATCCCCGGGTCTGCGCGGAGTTAATCCTTGGGCCGGCCAAAGGCCGGACCCGAGGGCTTCGCCCGGGAATGACGCGTTCGGTCTACCGTCCCAGCAAACGCTCGATCTCAGCCCGCAATTGCGGACCGAGATCGCCGCGCTCCAGCGCATAGGCGACATTGGCGGAGAGGAAGCCGATCTTCGAGCCGGTATCGTAGATGTCGCCGTCGAAGCGCACCGCGAAGAACTTCTCGAGCTTTGCCAGCGCGATCATCGAGTCAGTCAGCTGGATCTCGCCGCCGGCGCCCTTCTCCTGCTTGGCGAGCAGGTCGAAAATCGTCGGCTGCAGGATGTAGCGGCCGGTGATGTGCAGGTTCGACGGCGCCGTGCCTTTCGGCGGCTTCTCGATCATCCCGGTCACCTGCGAGACCTTGGCCTTGGCGTCATGCACGCCGACGATGCCGTATTGATGGGTCTGGTCGTCAGGCACCGGCGCGACGGCGATGTGGTTGCCGCCATGCTCCGCATGCGCCTCGATCATCTCGGCGAGGCAGCCCTTGCCGCTGGTGTGGTGCAGCATGTCGGGCAGCAGCAGCGCGAAAGACTCGTCGCCAATGATGTCGCGGGCGCACCAGACGGCATGACCGAGGCCGAGCGGCGCCTGCTGGCGGGTGAAGCTCGTGGCGCCGGCGGCCGGCAGATCGTGCTTGAGCGCCTCCAGTTCCTTGGTCTTGCCGCGCTTGGCCAGTGTGTCGTCGAGCTCGTAGGCCATGTCGAAATGGTCCTCGATCACGCCCTTGTTGCGGCCGGTGACGAAGACGAAATGCTCGATCCCGGCGGCGCGCGCCTCGTCGACCACATGCTGGACCACCGGCCGGTCGACGATGGTCAGCATCTCCTTCGGGATCGCCTTGGTGGCGGGCAGGAAACGGGTGCCGAGACCAGCGACGGGGAAGACCGCCTTGCGGATTTTTTTGATCATGCGCGTCCATCTCGCGCGCTTGCCGCGCGCGCCTGCTGAAGATCGGAGGGCTTCGGGAGGAGCCGGCTTCGCCCATTCATGCCGGCCTTGTTTAGGCTGACCCGTGATTCTGGCGAAAGCCGGGCCGGCCCCATTCTCGAATACCAGTCTCGCCTTGCCGATACGTCAATACTCTTGCTGTAGATTGCTGGATTTGCCGCCCTGGTCCCCATTCTTGCATGGCTTCACTGAAGCGGCGCCTGAGAATAGCCATGTCGCGCCGACAGGCTGGTTCGAACTGTCGTGATTCCGGTTTATGCGGGTCACGTGACGAGGAGACGAAGATGGCGATTCTGGTTTCGGGCGGTGCCGGCTATATCGGCAGCCATATGGTCCTTGAGCTCCTGGACCGTGGCGAGAAGGTCGTTGTGCTCGACGATCTCTCCACCGGCTTCTGGTGGGCGGTGCCGCAGGAGGCGACCCTCGTGCGCGGCGACATGGGCGACCAGGCTCTGGTCGAGCGCACCATCGCTGAGCACGGCATCACCGAGATTGCGCATTTCGCCGCCAGGATCGTCGTGCCGGATTCGGTGTCCGACCCGCTCGGCTATTACCTCAACAACACCGTCAAGACGCGTGCACTGCTGGAAAGCGCCGTGCGCGGCGGCGTCAAGCACGTGATCTTCTCCTCGACGGCCGCCGTCTATGGCGAGCCGCCGGTCTCGCCGGTGCCGGAGGAGATCGCGCTCAATCCGATCAATCCCTATGGCCGTTCCAAGCTGATGAGCGAATGGATGCTCGGCGACGTCGCCCGCGCCCATGGCCTAACCTATGTCGCCCTGCGCTATTTCAACGTCGCCGGCGCCGATCCGAGAGGTCGCTCCGGCCAGTCCAGCGCCAACGCCACGCATCTGATCAAGGTCGCGAGCCAGGCCGCGCTCGGCCAGCGCGCCGGGCTCGATATCTTCGGTACCGATTATGCGACGCCGGACGGCACCTGCGTGCGCGACTACATCCATGTCACCGACCTTGCCCGCGCCCATCTGGCGGCGCTCGACCACCTGCGCGCCGGCGGCGACAATCTGACGCTGAATTGCGGCTATGGCCGCGGCTACTCGGTCAAGGAAGTGGTCAAGGTGGTGAAACAGGTCTCGGGTGTCGATTTCCCGGTCCGGCTTTCGCCGCGCCGCGACGGCGACCCCGCTGCGCTCGTCGCCAAGGCCGACCGCATCCGCGCCGAGCTCGGCTGGCAGCCGGAGCATGACGACCTCACCGAGATCGTCACCCAGGCGCTGGCCTGGGAGGAGAGCCTGCGCAAGCGCAACGCCAGCTGATCGGATCCCGATCCAGGGATTTGGCGTAGCGTTAACCCATGGTTAACCTCGATCGGGCGCTGTGGTGGAAAGAACCCGCGACCGAGCCAGAGGATCCGACATGCGCCCGCTCACCGTTCTCGCCTTCGCTGCGGCGCTCGGCCTCGGGCCGGCGCTCGCGCAGACGACGGGTTCGATCAATCCGGCACGGGCGCAGACACCGAAACCCGAGGCGCGCCCGGCCGCACCGGGCCTCGATGGCTTCCTGAAGACCCTGTGGCCGATGGCGCAGGCGCGCGGCATCTCGCGCCAGACCTTCGACCTCGCCTTCCAGGGCGTGACGCCCGATCCGTCGATCGTGGCATTGACGCACAAGCAATCGGAATTCGTCGCGCCGATCTGGAGCTATCTCAACAGTGCGGTCGGCGGCGGCCGCATCTCGCGCGGCCGCGAGATGCTGGAGGCTCATGCAAGCGTGCTGGCACAGGCTGAATCCCGCTATGGCGTGCCCAAGGAGATCATCCTCGGCATCTGGGGGATGGAGACCAATTACGGCTCGTTCAAGGGCGACAAAGACGTGATCCGCTCGCTCGCCACCCTTGCCAGCATCCGCTATCGCGGCGATTTCTTCCGCGACGAGCTGCTGACTGCGCTCGAACTGATCGAGAAGGGCCATGTCGAGCGCCGCGAACTGCGCGGTTCCTGGGCGGGCGCCATGGGCCACACCCAGTTCATGCCGTCGAGCTATCTGAAATACGCGGTCGACCAGACCGGTGACGGCCATGCCGACATCTGGACCTCGACCAGCGACGCCATTGCCTCGACCGCCAACTACCTCAAGGGCTATGGCTGGACCCCCGGCCTGCCCTGGGGCATCGAGGTCGTGGTTCCCGAGGGCTTCGACCACAACCTCTACCGCGCCAGCTTCTCGGCCTTCCGCTCTGCCGGCGTGCGCCGCACCGATGGCGGCTCGCTGCCTTCCTCAGGCGAAGCCAGGCTGTTCTACCCCGCCGGGCATACCGGGCCGGCCATGCTGCTGACTGCGAATTTCGACGTCATCAAGAAATACAACTCCTCCGACGCTTACGCGCTGGCTGTCGGCCATCTCGGCGACCGGATCGTGGGGAAGTCCGCCTTGCAAGGCGAATGGCCGGTGAAGGCGCCGCGGCTCGACAAGGCCGGCACCACCGATGTCCAGCGCCGGCTGAAAGCCCTCGGCCTCTACAATCACGACGCCGACGGGCGCATCGGCACCGGCACGCGCGAAGCGGTCAGGCAGTATCAGCTGCGCGTCGGCATGCTCGCCGACGGCTATCCGACGCCGGCGCTGCTAGCGCGGATGAAGGCACCACGCTGACGAACCGGGCGATCCGCACTATATTGCCCGGCGGCGCCTCCTTCTGACCGGCGCCGATTGAGAGCATGATGCGCCTGCGTTCGCTCTTCATGGTTCTGGCGGCGGCCCTGCTCCTGCTCGCGACGGGCGGGCCGACCTCGATCGCCCAGAACCCGATGCCACCGGGTCGGATCCCGTCGGCGCCGCCGCAAGGCCGCAGCCTGTTCAACATGTTCTGGCAGATTCCAGAGAGGCCGGCGGTCCAGCAACGGCAGCCACGCGAGCGCGTCGCGCCGGCCCAACGCCGGGCGCCGACCCGCGTCGTCGTGCGTGACGATCCGGTCATCCCGAAGGTCGACGTCAACCACCATGTGCTGGTGATCGGCGACACGCTGGCCGGGCAGATCGCCGAAGGGCTCGAGGACAGCCTCGGCGACCGTGCCGATGTCGCCGTGGTGAGCAAGGCCAAGGCCGATAGCGGGCTGGTCCGGACCGATTTCTACGACTGGCCGAAGGCGGCCGGTGAGCTGCTGGCCGCCGACGCCAAGGTGATGGTCGGCGTCGTCATCCTCGGCCCGAACGACCGCCAGGTCATCCGCGAAGGAGACGTCACGCACGAGCCTCTGAGCGAGCGCTGGCTCCAACTCTACAAAGCCAGGATCGACGCCGTCGCTGCCGCCTTCAGCGCCAGGCGCGTGCCGCTGATCTGGGTCGGCGCGCCACCGATGCAGAACGCCCGTCTATCGGCCGACCTGATCACGCTGAACGATCTCTTCCGCAAGGGCGCGGAAGCAGGCGGCGGCCAGTATGTCGACCTCTGGGCCGCTTATGTCGACGGAGAGAACCGCTATACGGCGACTGGGCCGGACGTGAACGGGCAGATCGCCAAGCTCCGGCTCGGCGACGGCGTCCATTTCACCAAGGCCGGCGCCCGCAAAGCCGCGCATTTCGTCGACGTCGTCATTCGTCGCCTGCTCGAGGGTACGCCGACGCAGAACGTCATCGCTCTGCCGACCTTACCCGAGACCCGTGCCCCGCTCGCACCCGATCTGCAGCCGGGCGGCGTCGAGCGCCTGATCGACCGCATGGTCAGCGGCCTGCCCGCCGATATCCCACTCGTGCCGGTCGTCCCGCCAAGGCCACTTGCCGGGCCGATCCTGCCCTTGACCGGCGCGATTGCGGGCAGCGGCGATACGGCACTGATCACCTCGGTTCAGGAGGCACGCGGCCGCGGCGATGTCGCAGCAGGGCTCGACCGCGTCTTCGGGCAGGGTATCGCGCCCGATCCACGCCCCGGTCGCGCCGATGATTTCAGCTGGCCGAGGAACTAGCGAGAGCCTGGGCTTTTTGCTGGATGGAGATATCACTGGCTCGACTGCGAGGAATGCAGATGGACACGGTCACAGATTTTGAAAGCTTCAAGAATTTTTTTGGGAACCCAATTATTGTTACAATAAGTTTGATTGTATTCAGTGGTTTTTTTAATAAAAAGATCATATCTTGGGCAATTTTAATTATAATGTTAGTAGGTATGTTATCTTATTATAGCAGCATAAATTTGTTCGGCGCATTTGCCGTGATCACTGTATTTGTAGTTATATCTCTCCTATACGAGGCAGCTGTCTCTATATTTAAATGGATAAAGCCGGGTAGTCATCAGAGTTGAATCGCTCACCCAAGCTGAAAGCGTTCGAAGCGCTGCATCTCCTCGTCGACCTGCCGCTTCAGTTCGGACGAAGGCACAGGCTCCAACCAGGTCCATTGCTGCACCAGGAGCTTGCGCGCCGCCCGATCGGTCTTGAGGTCGGCGACGGCGACGATGCGGTCTCCCGCCAGCACCGGCAGGCCGAAATAGCCAAAGACCCGCTTCTCCTTGGGCAGATAGGCCTCGAAGACATGCTCGTAGCCGAAAAACAGCTTCAGCCGCTTGCGCTGGATGATCAGCGGATCGAATGGCGAGAGGACGTGGACGAGCCCCTCATCTGACGGCTCGGTGGGCTCCAGGACCTCCGGCCTCGCCCAATGCGGCGTCTTTTCCGCGCCCTCGATCGCGACCGGCACAAGCTCCTTGCGCCTCACCCGCCCGGCGATGAGCTCGGCGATCGCCTTCTTGCTGGGCGCTTCGAGATGGCAGATCGAATCGAGGCTGACGATGCCCTGCGCCTGCAGGCCGCGGTCGAGCTTGTAGGCGGCGATCTGTCGCTCCGAAGCCGGCGTCGGGCGCCTCTCCCAGCCGAAATGCCGATCCATGAGCTCATAGGTCTTGAGCATGCCGGAGCGAGCCGAGATGACGAGCTCGCCATCGTAGAAGGCGCGTTCGAGCAAGCCCTTGGACGGCTTCTTGCTCGCCCACAGATGCGTCTTCTCGACCAGCACGTCGGTGTCGATGTCGCGGATGGTGAGCGCGCCATCCTTGCGGATGCGGCGCAGCAGCTTGCGCGTCTCCTCGCCATTGCCGACCGCGGCCCAGCGCTTCGGCTCGGCGCGATGCGCCTTCATCGCCGGCAGAAAGTAGCGGATATCGGCTGTCGGTACATAGGACAGCGCATGCGTCCAGTACTCGAACACCGATTTGTCCAGCGACTGCGCCTGCGCGAGGTCGTCTCGGCGATAATCGGGAATCCGGCTGTACAGGATGTGGTGGTGACAGCGCTCGACCACGTTGATCGTGTCGATCTGGACATAGCCGAGATGGCTGACCGCAGTCGCCGTCGCCTCAGGTCCCAAGCCAAAAGGTTCGCGTGTGTCGAGCTTCTGGGCCTTGAGCCAGATCCGGCGCGCTTGTGCCTTGTCGAGCTTCAGGATTTTTCGCGGTCGCGTCGCCATGATTGCAAGCTAGCCACAAGCAGGACTCCCGATAAGGGGCGATCGCTCGCATTCCTGACAGGGCGTGTCGGCGGCGATAGATGGGCCACTCGCCACTTCACCCAGCACCGCTCACACCGCTGGCCCGCGATGAACTGGCCAATCCCAGGAACACCGCGATAGCCCGGTTGAGCCGCACAATGTCCTCGGCGTCGAGCCGCCCGATCCGCTCCCCGAGTTTGCTCTTCGGAACCGTGGTGAGCTTGTCGACCATGAGCCGGCATGGTGAGCGCAGGCCATTGCCTGAGTGGGGCGTTACCGGCAGACGAAACAGTGGCGCCTCGGTCTCGTCGGTGGTGAAAGCGCAGATGGTGATCGAAGCGGTCGCGTCGAAACTGTCGTCCTGGACGATCACGACGGGGCGTGGCTTGCCGGCATAGTCCTGGCCGCCGGAGACGGTCCAGACCTCGCCGCGCCTCATTCGGCGTCGCCGGTCGAGATCGCATCGATGAAGGCCTGATCTTCCGCCGCCTGCCTACTCCGCGCTACGGCTTGCGATTGTCGATGCGCTTCCGCCTGGAACCCAGCCGCCCGGATATCCGGAACCCAGATCTGAATCGGCCGCAGCCCCTGCTCACGCAGGCGCTCGCGATGGCGGCGAACCTTCAGCCTGCTGCCTGGAGATGTCATGTCACAACCCTCGCGCCGGTTACATGTAACCTAGCACGGCAGGGAATGCGAGGAAAGAAGGTGCCTATTGCGTCGCAGACAACGCCTGCGCCAACGCCTCCGGCGTCAATTCGGCCAGCCCCATCTGGACCTTGAAGGCCCTGGTCTTCTCTCCGGGCTTCATCACCAGGATCACCGTCTCGGTGCCCGGGCAGGCAGGATCGGCGCACAAGATCTCGTTGACGGCGATCACGGCGTTGTCCGGCAGGCCGAGCAATTCGCGCACCTGCCGCTTGACCTGCGCCGCGGCATCAGCCCCGGCGGCGGCGCGCTTGTCCTTGCCGAACAGGCCAAAGCGCATCGCCGCTCAGCCGCCCGGCAGGGTCAGCACGCCGGCGGCGCCGTCCTCGGCACCGAAGGCGAGGCGCTTGCCCAGCTTGTCCCAGGCGAAGGCGGTGATGCCGCTGCCGCGCTGCGCCGGCCGCACCAGGAGCTCGGAGGCATCGGTCAGGCGCACCATCAGGATGCAGCCGTCATCGTAGCCGATCGCCAGCACCAGCGCCTTCGGATGGAAAGCGACGCGAGTGACCTTGGCGTGGCGCGCCCCGCATTCGCGCGGCGCCTTGCCGGTCGGCCCGTCGCCCTGGAAAGGCCAGACGATCGCGGCGTCGGCTCCCGACGACGCGAGCCAGAGTCCGTCATGTGACCAGGACAGCGAGCGCGGCTTGGCCGGGTAGCCGGTCATGCGCATATGGCTCGGCTTGTCGCCGAGGCGCCAGCCATGCAGTGCGTTCTCCTGCATGGCGCTGACGACGAAGCGCCCGTCAGGCGACCAGGTCACCTCGAGATGCGAGCCCTTCCAGTCGAGGAAATCGGGCTTGGCTTCGGTATTCGGATACCAGAGCAGCACACCGTTCATCTGCGCGATGGCGAGCCGATAGCCCTTCGGCGCGAAGACGAGGCCCTGCGGCGTCGAGGCGACCTCGATCGACCTGAGCTTGCCCTTGTCGTCGCGCGCATGGACGGTGCGGCCCGTATTCCAGGCGAGGCTGCCGGCGGGTGACACCGTCACGGCGTCGATCCAGCGCCGCTTCGGGTCGAGCGCGAGCTCCTGCGGCTCGCCATCGGCAGAGGTCGCGACGACGCGGCCGTCATCGCCGCCGCTGATCAGACGCTCGCCGTCCGAGATGGCGCAGAGCAGGCCGCCGCGATTGGCCTCGACGCTCGCCGTCTCGCCGTCACGCCAGCGCAGCACGCGGCCATCGGCGAGCGCGAAGGCCAGCGTCTGCTTCAGCCAGAAGGCGCCGACGACATGCTCACCGGACTCGATGGCAACGACATGCTCGCGCAGCGAGACGGGTTTGGTGATGCTCTCCATGGCCTTGGCTTTAGCTCAAGCCGCGCAGGCCATGAACCCCTTTCGCAGCGCCGCCTCGTCGAGATCGCGGCCGATGAAGACCAGGCGCGAGTTGCGCTCCTCGCCAGCCTTCCAGTCGCGCTGCAGGTCGCCATCGAGGATCATGTGCACGCCCTGGAAGACGAAGCGACGCGGCTCGTCCTTGAAGGCGAGGATGCCCTTGGAGCGCAGGATGTTCGGGCCCTGCACCTGGCTGATGTCGTTGATCCAGGGCATGAACTTGTCCGGGTCGACATCGCCGGGGATGGTGAAGGAGACCGAGCGCACCTCCTCGGAATGGTGGTGGTGATGGCCAGCCTCAAGGAAATCAGGCTCGATGTCGAGGATGCGGTCGAGGTCGAAGGCGTTGCGGTCGAGCAGCTCGGCGATCGGCAGGTCGCAGCGCGTCGTCTTGTGCAGCTTGGCGTAAGGGTTGATCGCGCGGATCGCCGCCTCGACCTCGGCGAGGTCGTCGGCGCTGACGAGATCTGTCTTGTTCAGGATGATCACGTCGGCGAAGGCGATCTGGTTCTTCGCCTCCGGCGCGTCCTTGAGCCTGTCCTTCAGCCACTTCGCGTCGGTGACGGTCACGACCGCGTCGAGCTTGGTCGCGTCGCCGACGTCCTGGTCGACGAAGAAGGTCTGCGCCACCGGCGCCGGATCGGCGAGGCCAGTAGTCTCGACGATGATCGCGTCGAACTTGCCCTTGCGCTTCATCAGCCCGTCGAGGATGCGGATCAGGTCACCGCGCACCGTGCAGCAGATGCAGCCATTGTTCATCTCGAACACTTCCTCGTCGGCGCCGACGACGAGGTCGCCATCGATGCCGGTCTCGCCGAACTCGTTGACGATCACGGCGAATTTCTTGCCGTGGTCCTCGGTGAGGATGCGGTTGAGGAGCGTGGTCTTGCCGGCGCCCAGATAGCCGGTGAGCACCGTGACGGGAATCTTCTCGGACATGAGTTCGACCTTCAAAGCGGTTCTGCCGAACCGAGTATCACATCCACCACCGTCATCCTGGCCGGAGCGAAGCGGAGTGCCGGGATCCATCATAAGGCTCAGAGCCCTCCAATGGATCCCGGAGCTGCGCCGCTACGCGGCTTGTCCAGGATGACGCCGTTGCTGCGGATGGGACCCTCAGGCCGGGCCGGCGACGAGCGCCTTCTCGATCTGGCTTATATTGTGTTTCATCATCGCGATGTAAGTCCCGGCCGGGCCGTTCGTCGCCGAGAGCGCGTCCGAATAGAGCCGCCCACCGATCTTCGCCCCGCTCTCTTTGGCGATCTGCTCGGCTAGGCGCGGATTGGTGATGTTTTCGAGGAAGACCGCCGGCACCTTCTCCGCCTTGATCTGGCGGATGATGCGCCCGACGTCCTTGGCAGAGGCTTCGGCCTCGGTCGAGACGCCCTGCGGCGCGATGAACGCGATGCCATAGGCTTTGGCGAAATAGCCGAAGGCGTCGTGCGAAGTGATCGCCTTGCGCCGCTCGGGCGGAATGCGCGCGACCGTTGCCTTGATCTCGCTCTCGAGCACATCGAGCTTCGCAAGATAGGCGGCGGCATTAGCCTCGTAAGCCCCCTTGCCGGCTGGATCAGCCGCGATCAGCGCATCGCGGACATTGCCGACATAGAGCCTGGCATTGGCGACGCTTTGCCAGGCATGCGGATCCTCGCCGCCATGGCCATGGCCATGATCATCCGCCATCTTGAGCGGCGTGATGCCGGTGGTGGCGGTCGCGATCGTCGCCTTGGTGCCCGACGACTTGATCAGCCGGGTCAGCCAGCCCTCGAATTTCAACCCGTTGACGACGACGAGCTTGGCGCCAGCCACCGTCTTCGCGTCGGCCGGGGTTGGCGAATAGACATGGGCGTCTCCATCGGGCCCGACCAGCAGCGCCACCGCGACCCGCTCGCCACCGATCTCGCGCACGAAATCGCCGAGGATCGAGAAGCTCGCGACGACGGGCAGCTTCTCCTGGGCGAGGCTCGGCAGCGGGAGGGCAATACCGGCGGCAAGGCCGAGGAGAACGGAGCGGCGGTTCAGCATGATGAGTCTCGCGCTATATGAAACACTATAACATAACTAGCGCTGGAGATGGGCCCTCGGCAAGAGGCGTCGCGCAAGGCCGCCCTGCGATCCCAGCAGGAGGGAGCCGAGATAGAGCGCGCCGGCAGACAGGATGATCGCCGGCCCGGCCGGGAGATTGCTGCCGGCGGCGTAGGAGGCGACGAGGCCGATATAGCCGGACGCCATGCCGAAGCCGGAGGCGGTGAGGATCAGCCGGGTGATGTCGGCGGTCCAGAAGCGGGCAGCGGCGGCCGGCAGCATCATCAGCCCGACAGCAAGCAGCGTGCCGAGCGCATGGAAGCCGGCGACGAGGTTGAGCACGACGAGGCCGAGGAAGGTCAGATGGACGACGCCTCCTGACCGGCTGACCGAACGCAGGAAGCCGGGGTCGACGCATTCGAGCACGAGCGGGCGGTAGACCAGCGCGAGAATGGCGAGCGTCAGGCTGGCGACGCTGGAGAGCAGCACCAGCACATCGTCGTCGAGCGCCAGCACATTGCCGAACAGCACGTGGAAGAGATCGACGGCCGAACCGCGCAGCGAGACCAGGGTGACGCCGAGCGCCAGCGAGATCAGGTAGAACGCGGCGAGCGAGGCATCTTCCTTGAGCACCGTCAGGCGGGCGACGGCACCCGCAGCGAGCGCGACGGTAAACCCGGCGGCAAGCCCGCCCAGCGTCATCGCCGGCAGCGAGAAGCCGGCGACGAGATAGCCGAGCGCCGCACCCGGCAGGATCGCGTGCGCCATGGCGTCGCCGGTCAGGCTCATTCGCCGCAACATCAGGAAGACGCCGACAGGCGCGCCGGAGACCGACAGCGCGATCACGCCGACCAGCGCCCGGCGCATGAAGTCGAATTCGGCGAAGGGGCCGATCAGGAGGTCGTAGAGGAGATTCATCGAGCGACGCCGTCTTCACCGTCATTCCGGACAAGCCGCGCTAGCGGCGCAGCTCCGAAATCCATCGTAGAGCGCAGTTCCCTTCGATGGATTCCGGCGCTCCGCTTCGCTGCGGCCGGAATGACGAACCTCTCTGGAGAAAAGATGTCTAGCTCAAGCCGCGCAGGGCGCGGCGTGGCTGTCGAAGGCCTCGACCATGCGGCGCGCCTTGAGCAGGTTGTTCGCCGTCAGCACCTCGCCGGTCTCGCCCCAGGCGATCGCCTCGCGCGCCAGGAGCAGCGTCTGCGGGAAGGCGCGCTTCACCGTCTCGATATCGTGCAGCACAGCGACGACTGTACGGTTCTCGCCATGCCAGCGCTGGACCAGCGCCAACAGGTCGGCGCTGGTGCGCGCATCGATCGCCGTGAAGGGTTCGTCGAGCAGGATGATATCGGCGTCCTGCAGCAGGAGCCGGGCGAACAGCGCGCGCTGCATCTGTCCACCGGAGAGGGTGCCGATGCTGCGCCCCTCGAAGCCGGTCAGGCCGACGGCGGCGATCGCCGCTTCGATCCGGCTGCGCTGGCCAAAGCCGATCCGTCCGAAGATGCCGGCCGTGCCCCAGAGCCCCATGGCGACGAGATCATAGACATGGATCGGGAAGGAACGGTCGAGCTCGGCCGATTGCGGGAGATAGGCGAGGCGCTTGCCCTTGGCGAGCGTCACCGTGCCGTCGAGCGGCGAGAGCGCGCCGGCGATCGCCTTGAGCAGGGTCGACTTGCCGGCGCCGTTCGGCCCGACGATTGCGATCAGGCTGCCCGGCGCGATCTCGCCAGAGAGATGATGCACCGCCGGGTGGCGGTCGTAGCCGAGCGTCAGATCGCTGAAACGGATGGCGGGCACGGGTCTTGTACTCTTGTTCACGCGATGACGGCGAACGTCGCCGCCCACAGGACTGCGATCACGCCGACCGCCAGGCCGAGCCGCTGCCCGGCCGAGAGCCGCAACAGAGACCAGCCGGGGGCCTCGGAGACCGCATGGCGGTGATGGGCATGATCATGGGCCATATCGAATGATATAATGTTACGCATGGCCGCGAGCAAGCACGATGACGCTTGTCACCAGCGCCGAAGCGCGTCGATATCCATGCCCATCGACTGCAGCCGGATGGGAGTGCGTGCGTGAGCGCCGAGCGGGTGACCTTCAAAGCGATACGCGACGGTGTCGCGACCGAGATGCCGGCCGACGCAATCGAGGTCGTCCTGCCCGACGGGCTCAGCTTCCGGATCATAGGCTTCGTTGGCCGCAACGGGTCCGCCACCCTGCATATGCCCGCCGACGATCCGCAGGCACCAAGCTTCGACGTGTTCTGCGTCGAGCCCGGTGCGGCCAACACCCTGTTCATCTCCGTCGACCGGGTCCAGAAGCGCCAGATCGAGGGGTAGGCGTCTCGGCTCAGAACCCGGTTCGAAACTCGCTGCGGCGCGCCAGATGGCGGTGTTTTCGAGAACCGGAGCGCAGCGGACATTGGTCCGTGAGCACCGGAAGCGCAGAAAACGCCGCTAGATGGCCGCCGGAGTAGAGTTTCGGACGGGTTCTCAGCTCGGCAGGTACTGGTACAGCCAGGTCTCGGTCAGCACCTTGTCGCCGCCGCGCAGGAAGCAGCGCATCTCGACCGGATCCATCCCGTCGACGGTGAGGTCGAACTGCGCCCGCCAATGGCCGGGGACATCGTTCGGCACGGCTTCGGCGAAGATGTAGGAGAACGAGCCGCGCGAGGCCGAGAGCACGACCTCGGGCTTGACCCCGAACGGGATGTCCTCGAGCGCCGGCCCCTTGAACTCGATCATGAACTTGCGCACGCCCTTGGGCCGCGCCGTGCCGGGCTGGCCGCCATTGCCGAGCCGGGTCGCGACGACACGGCCGAGCGCCGGCGGGAAGGGCTCGTCGGCGAGCCAATGCAGGCGATAGCGGAAATTATAGGCGTTGCCGGCCTTCGCAGGAGCTTCGGGCACCCACATCGCGACGATGTTGTCATGGATCTCGTCGTCGGTCGGGATCTCGATCAGCTGGACCGCGCCCTTGCCCCATTGACCCAGCGTCTCGATCCAGAGGCTGGGCCGGCGCTCATAGAAGACGCCGTCGAGATAGTGGCCGATTTCGCGGTCGCGCTGCATCAGGCCAAAGCCGCGCGGGTTCTCGTCGACGAAGGCCGAGGCGACGGTGCGCGGCGGATTATTCAGCGGCCGCCAGGCCCGTTCGCCGCGGCCGGTCCAGAGCGCCAGCCCGTCGGAATCATGCACCTCCGGCCGCCAGTCGACCATGGTCGCCTTGGCGGTCTCGGAATACCAGTACATCGAGGTCAGCGGCGCGATGCCGAGCCGCGCCACATCCTTGCGCAGGTGGAGTTCCTGCTCGATCTCCATGTCGACACCCTTGCCGCGATGCATGCGGAAGCGGAAGGCGCCGGCAACGCTCGGCCCCGAGAGCAGGGCATAGATGATCACATGCTCGGCCGCCTCGGGCGGCGTCTCGAGCCAGACATGGGTGAAGTCGGGAAACTCCTCCGGCCGGTCGCCGACGGCGGGATCGACGGCGAGACCGCGAGCCGAGAGCCCGTACTGGTAGAGTTCGCCGATCGCCCGGAAATAGGAGGCGCCGAGGAAGGCGACCCAGTCGTTCTTCTGCCAGTCGAGCTTCTCGCCCTTGCGGCCGGGATGACCCGAGCGGCTCTCCTGGAAGCGGAAGCCGGCGAAACCCGCGCCCGGCGGCAATTGCTTGGCCGGGGAATCCGCCGGCATCTCGAAATAGCTCTCGTCATAGACGATCTCGCGCGCCTTGCCGTCGTCGAGGACATGCATGCGCACCGGCTTCTGGAAATAGCGGCCGAGATGGAAGAAGGTCACCGGCCAGGGCGAGGGGCCGTTGGCCCAGAGCGCCAGCTCAGGCTTGAACCTGATCTTGCCATGCGCGTCGTAGTCGATCTTCTCGAGCACGTCCGGCTTCGGATTCGGCGGCACCTCATAGGGCTTTCCGGCGAGATCCCGCGCCCGCATCTTCAGTCCGTCGAAGGAGAAGGCTTCGGCCGTGCCGAGCTTCAGCCCCTGCTGCGCCAGCGCCTGGCCGGAGAAGCCCGCCGCGGCGAGGGCGGCCGTGCCGGCCGCGCCTGCAAGCAGCGTGCGGCGGTCGATCAGGGGCGTGGTCGGCTGTCGCGGCTGCATCGGGCGGGGCGCTCCATCGGGAAAGATCAGCTGGAAGATGGTGTTTCCGGCTAACCTGTCCAGCCGGCGAGGGCAATCTCCGTAGCTTCCTGGCCGCAACAGGGCGGAATTCGCGCACAATCGCGGCAATCAGCGCGCTACGGCTTTGGAACAACTTTTCTTTCCCGCCACGAACCGCCTACAACAAGGAAAGTCCGGCCGTTCGAGCCGGAGCAAGTTTCGGGAGGAACCATGACGACGCTGTTCACCGGCCGCAGGTTTGCCGGCCTCATGACTGCCGTGACCATCGCCGTGACGCCGGTCGCAGCGAAGGCGCAGGACTTCATCAACGTCCTGACCGGCGGCACCTCGGGCGTCTACTACCCGCTCGGCGTGGCGCTCTCGAAGATCTATGGCGAGAAGATCCCGAATGTCCGCCCGACCGTGCAGGCGACCAAGGCCTCGGTCGAGAACCTCGTCCTGCTCCAGCAAGGCAAGGGCGAGATCGCCTTCACGCTCGGCGATTCCCTCGACGCCGCCTGGAAGGGCGACGAGGATGCCGGCTTCAAGACGCCGCTGAAGAAGCTGCGCGGCATCACTGCGATCTATCCGAACTACGTCCAGATCGTCGCCTCGAAGGATAGCGGCATCAAGACGCTCGCCGATCTCAAGGGCAAGCGCCTCTCGGTCGGCGCGCCGAAATCCGGCACCGAGCTCAATGCCCGCGCCATCCTCGCCGCCGCCGGCCTGT
This sequence comes from Allobosea sp. LjRoot237, assembly GCF_964253285.1. Classification (NCBI taxonomy): domain Bacteria; kingdom Pseudomonadati; phylum Pseudomonadota; class Alphaproteobacteria; order Hyphomicrobiales; family Alloboseaceae; genus Allobosea; species Allobosea sp. LjRoot237. Next base: position 85,866 of record NZ_CAXUQP020000003.1, on the reverse strand, counting down.
CCTATAAGGATCTCGGCAAGATCGAGTACCTTCCCTTTGCCGAATCGGTCGAGCTGATGAAGAACCGCCAGCTCGACGCCACCCTGCAATCGGCCGGCCTCGGCGTCGCCTCGCTGCGCGATCTTGCGACCTCGGTCGAGATTACCGTCGTCGAAGTGCCGGCCGCCGTTGTCGACAAGGCCGGCCCGCCCTTCGTCAAGGTCTCGATCCCGGCCAACACCTATACCGGCCAGACCGCCGCTGTCCCGGCCGCCGCCGTGGTCAACTACCTCGTCACCCATGAGGGCATGAAGGAGGAGACCGTCTACCAGATGACCAAGGCCGTCTTCGAGAATCTGGCCGATCTCGGTGCCGCCCATGCCGCCGCCCGCTCGATCAGGCTCGAGAACGCGCTCGACGGCATGCCGGTGCCGCTGCATCCCGGCGCCGCGCGCTACCTCAAGGAGAAGGGCCTGAAGGTCGGCTCGTAAGACGTCATTCTCGGGCTTGACCCGAGAATTTCATGACCAGCTAGCTGGTTTCGGAGATGCTCGGGTCAAGCCCGAGAATGACGGCGGTTGGCTTTTCGGGGACGGGAAACGAGCATGAGCAGCGAGACGGACAGGCCCCTGGCCGTGCCGGACAATGCCGGCGCCGCGCCGGCGGCACCGCACGATCCGGAACACGGCCTGCCGGCGACCTTCGGCGACGGCTGGAAAGGCCGCCTGCTGTTCTGGATCGCCGTCGCCTTCTCCGCCTTCCAGATCGTCACCGCCTTTGGCATCCCGCTCGACTTCCACATCCTGCCGGCGGTCCCCTGGCTGACGCCGATCCTGCTGATCCGCATCACCTTTGCGCTCTGGCTGGCCTGGATCCTGTTCGGCGCAGCACGCGGCCGGCCGAATGTCGAGGCGATCCTCGCCTTTCTCACCCTGTTCGGTGCCTTCGAGCTGGTCTCGCTCTATACCGGCACGCTGCCGAACCAGGTGCTGCGCACCGTCCATGTCGGCTTTCTCTGTCTTACCGCCTGCGGCCTGCTCGCCAATGCCGACGAGACCTCGCCGCGGGCCCGTATCTTCTGGTGGGCGGTCGGCATCATCGGCTTCACGCTCGGCCTCTATCACTGGTGGAACTACAACGAGCTGGTGAACCGCGCCGGCGAACTCACCCATGCCGACATGGTCATCGGCATCGCCGCGCTCGTCGTGCTCTTCCTGCTGGTCTGGCGTGCCATGGGCATCGCCCTGCCGCTCGTCGCCGGCACCTTCCTGGCCTATTGCCTGTTCGGCAATTACCTGCCGGCGCCCTACAACCACCGCGGCTACAGCCTCGAGCAGGTGATCGAGCAGATGGCCTTCGGCACCGAAGGGCTCTATTCGACGCCGACCGCCGTCTCGGCGACCTTCATCTTCCTGTTCATCCTGTTCGGCGCCTTCATGGAGCGGGCCGGCGTCATCGACTTCTTCAACGACATCTCGATGGCCGTGTTCGGCGGCAAGCAGGGCGGGCCCGGCAAGGTCTGCGTCGCCTCGTCGGCGCTGATGGGCACGGTCTCCGGCTCGGGCGTCGCCAATGTCGTGGCGTCGGGCCAGTTCACGATTCCATTGATGAAGCGCTCGGGCTTCAACGGCGCCTTCGCCGGCGGCGTCGAGGCGACGTCGTCCATGGGCGGTCAGATCATGCCGCCGGTGATGGGCGCTGTCGCCTTCATCATGGCGGAGACCATCGACGTGCCCTATTCCAAGATCGTCGAGGCGGCGATCATCCCGGCCCTGCTCTATTTCGCCGCCTGCTATTGGGCGGTGCATCTCGAAGCCGGCAAGCTCGGCCTGCACGGCCTGCCCAAATCGCAGCTGCCGAGCGCGCGGGCCGAATTGCGCAAGCACTGGTACCTGATCGCGCCGCTTTTGGTGCTGGTCTACCTGCTCTTCGCCGGTTTCACGCCGCTCTTCGCCGGGGCGATCGGGCTTGCCCTCACCGTCGCGCTCATCCTCGCGCTGGCGATTTCCGCCGGCCTCGGCTCGCAGGCGCTTCGCCTCGTCTTCTGGGTCGGCTTCGCCCTGATCTCGGCGGCGTCGATGACGATCAGCATGGCGACCGTCCTGATGGTCGTGCTCGCGCTCGTGCTCTGGAACGTCCTGCGCGGCGCCTCCGGCCGCGAGGTCCTGCAGAGCTGCATCGCGGCGCTGGCCGACGGCGCCCGCCAGGCTCTTCCGGTCGGCCTCGCCTGCGCGCTGGTCGGCATCGTCATCGGCACCATGACCCTGACGGGCCTCGGTACCATCTTCGGCTCCTGGCTGATCGGCATCGGCAAGAACTCGATGTTCCTGGCGCTGGTGCTGACCATGGTGTTCAGCCTGATCCTCGGCATGGGCATCCCAACCATCCCGAACTACATCATCACGTCGTCGCTGGCCGCGCCGATCCTGCTCCAGCTCGACGTGCCGCTGATTGTCAGCCACATGTTCGTCTTCTATTTCGGGATCATGGCCGACCTGACCCCGCCGGTGGCACTCGCCGCCTTCGCGGCCGCGCCGATGGCCAAGGTTTCGGGCATGAAGATCGGCGTCCAGGCGGTGAAGATCGCCTTGCCCGGCTTTGTCGTGCCCTATATGGCCGTGTACGACCCGACGCTGATGCTCCAGCCGGTGGCAGGTCTCTCGGGCGCCGCCTATTGGCTCGCCGTCGCCTATATCGTCGTCAAGGCTACGCTCGCCATGATCCTCTGGGGCGCGGCCTTCGTCGGCTATCTCACGCGGCGGCTGGCGCTCTGGGAACGGGTGCTGGCAGCGATCGCCGCCGCCTTTCTCGTCGCCGCGGTCCCGCTCACCGACGAGATCGGCTTTGCGCTCGCCGCCGCGATGATCGGCCAGCATCTCTGGCGCGCCAGAGCGACCGCGCCGGCCGTATGATCTGCCTTGCCGCCGGCGCACTCGTGATCTCGCTCGGCGCGAGCGAGATCACGCTGTCCTGGCGGCATTCGGTGCAGAAATCGCTCTGGGAGGAACGCTGGCGGGAAGTTCCCGACGGGCTCGTGATCGTCGAGGCGCGCATCCAGGGCTCGGGCGCCGGCATGGACCCGCCCGATGGCGCAAAGCTCATCGACGGCTTCTGGCGCTGGAAACCTGACCTGCAGCCCTTGCGCGAGGTCGTGATGCGCCGCTCCGGCGCGACCGCCGATTGGCGCGTCTGCGTGGACAGTCGCTGCCGTTCGCTCGACGAATTGCTGCCGGCCGCGGCCGATCCAGTCGTGATGAGGCCTTGCAGCTGAAGCTCAGCCGCGATGAGTCAGGCGCTCGATCTTCACGACCCGGCGCATGAAGTTCAGCAGGCCATAGGCGGCGAACACCGAGAACAGCCCCATCAGCACATAGGCGACGATCGGCCCGAGCTCGAACAGGCCGGCCAGCGCCCAGCCGGAAGCCAGCGCGACGCCGAAAATCTCGACCGCGATCAGGACGGCGAGCGACACCACCATGATCACGTTGCGCCAATTGGTGCGGCCAGCCGCCATGCTTTTACCCTCGGAACCCATGCACGGACCGCCTAGCCTAGGCGGCGGCGGCATGCAACAAAATCGCGCCTTCCGGCAAAATGGTCACGCCCGCCCCGAACGAAAAGAACCTGATGCCCGATTCTCCGGTTTTCAACTCTGCCGCCGTTGCGGCGCCCCACCGCCTCGCTTCCGAAGCCGGCCGCGCGATCCTGGCCGAGGGCGGCAATGCTATCGAGGCGATGGTCGCCATGGCCGCGACCATCGCGGTCGTCTATCCCCATATGAACGCGATCGGCGGCGACGGCTTCTGGCTGGTGCACGAGCCCGGCGGCAAGGTCCACGCCATCGAGGCCTGCGGCCCGGCGGGCAGCCTCGCCACGATCGAGCGCTATCGCGAGAAGGGCCATGACACGCTCCCGGCGCGCGGCCCGGACGCGGCGATCACTGTCGCCGGCGCGATCGGCGGCTGGCAGGCGGCGCACGCTCTGTCCCAAGGCCTCGGCGGCAGGCTGCCGCTGAAGGACCTGCTCGCCGACGCCATCCGCCACTGCGCCGGGGGCTACGACATCTCGGAGTCGGAGCTGCGCACCTGGCCGCAGGAGGTCGATGCGGTGAAGGCCGCGCCCGGCTTCAGTGAGTTCTTCTGGCCCGGCGGCGAGCGTCCCAAGGCCGGCGACCGGCGCAACCCCACCGCGCTCGGGGCGACGCTGCAGCAGCTCGCCCATGCCGGGCTCGACGATTTCTATCGCGGCGACATCGGGCGCGAGCTCGCCGAGGATCTCGGCCGCCTTGGCGCGCCCATCACCCGCGCCGATCTCGAAGCCTTCCGCGCCCGGCCCGTCCAGCCGCTGTCACTGAAGCTGCCGGGGCTCACCGTCTACAACTTTCCGCCGCCGACCCAAGGGCTGACCGCCCTGATGATCCTCGGCATCTTCGAGAAACTCGGCGTCAGCCGGGCCGAGAGCTTCGATCATCATCACGGGCTGGTCGAGGCGGTGAAGCGGGCGCTCGCCATCCGCGACAAGGTGATCACCGACCCGGCCTTCATGACGGTCGATCCGGCGAGCCTCCTCACCGACGCCGCCCTGGAGCGCGAGGCCGCGAAGATCGACCGCAAGCGCGCCGCCAGCTGGCCGTTCCGCCCCGGCGAGGGCGACACGATCTGGATGGGCGCGATCGACGGCTCCGGCCTCGCCGTCTCCTATATCCAGTCGCTCTATTGGGAATATGGCTCCGGCTGCATCCTGCCGAAGACCGGGGTCAACTGGCAGAACCGCGGCGTCTCCTTCTCGCTCGATGCCAAGGCGCTCAACCCGCTGACGCCTGGCCGCAAGCCCTTCCATACGCTCAACCCGCCGCTCGCCCGCTTCGACGATGGCCGGATCATGAGCTATGGCGCGATGGGCGGCGACGGCCAGCCGCAATTCCAGGCGCAAATCCTGTCGCGCTATCGTTTCGGCCAGGGCGTCGCCGACGCCGTCGACGCACCGCGCTGGCTCTTCGGCCGCACTTGGGGCGCCGGCTCGATCTCGCTCAAGCTGGAGAACCGCTTCGACCCGATGCTGCTGGCAAGGCTCACCGCTGCCGGCCATCCGGTCGAAGAGTACAGCGAGGCCTATTCCGACCAGTTCGGCCATGCCGGCATGCTGGTGAAGCACCAGAAGGGGCATGTCGAGGCGACGCATGATCCGCGTTCGGACGGCGACGCCAAAGGTATCTGATTGGGATCTGGGGGATCTGAGAACACCATGATCGAGAACGACCCGTTCCGCTGCTTCGTGCCCTATCCGGACGTCCCGGTGAAGCACGCCTCGTCCGGCCCGCTCGCCGGGCTGACGCTTGCGATCAAGGACCTCTTCGACGTCAAGGGCTATCCGACCGGGGCGGGATCGCCGACCGTTCTGGCGCTGTCGGGGATCAAGACCAAGACGGCGCCGATCGTGAAGGCCTTCCTGGAGGCCGGCGCCCGCTTCGTCGGCAAGACCCATACCGACGAGCTCGCTTTCTCGCTCAACGGCAAGAACGCCCATTTCGGCGCGCCCATCAATCCGGCCGCGCCTGACCGCATCACCGGCGGCTCGTCCTCGGGCTCGATGGCGGCGGTCGCCGGCCGGCTCGCCGATATCGCGCTCGGCTCCGACACCGGCGGTTCGGTCCGGGCACCTGCCAGCTATGGCGGTCTGTTCGGTATCCGCCCGACCCATGGAAGGCTCTCGCTGAAGCGCGCCTGGCCGCTTGCCGAGAGCTTGGATACCGCCGGCTTCTTCGCTCGGGATGGCGAGGTCTTCGCCCGCGCCGCCAATGCGGTCCTCGGCAAGGATCGCGTGACACTGCCTGAGACGCCGCGCCTCCTCCTCGCCGACGACCTCTTCGCCCAGGCCGTACCTGAGGCCGAGCGGATCCTGCGCAATGTCGTGCAGCGCATCGTGCCGATCCTCGGCCAACCCGAGACGGTCCGCGCCGTCAGCGACATGGACGCGCTCTACTGGGCCTTTCGCTGGATCCAGGGTCGCGAGGCGTGGGAGGCGGACGGCGCGATGATAGAACGCCATGCCCCGCCACTCGGCCCCGGCGTCGCCGAGCGCTTCGCCTTCGGCAAGGCGGTCAGCGATGCCGAATTCGCCCGTGGCGAGAGCGTTCGCAAGACGTTCCGCTCGAAGCTCGCCCGCCTGCTCGGCAAGGATGGCGTGCTGATGTTGCCGACGGTACCCGATGTCGCCCCGTTGATCGGCGCCGGCGAGGCCGAGCTCGAGGATTTCCGCAACCGTGCCCTGCGCCTGCTTTGCCTTGCAGGGCTGTCCGGCTTCCCGCAGATTTCGATCCCCGTCGCCCATCGCGACGATGCGCCGCTCGGACTCTCGGTGATCGGGCCGAAGGGTTCGGACAAGTCGCTCGCAGCCTTCGCGGTGAAGTTCGAGCGGGCGGCGCGGATCAGGCTGGCATAGGTTCGTCGTTGAGAGCGAAGCGAAGCAATCCAGGGGACGTAGAGCTCTGCCGCCTCTGGATTGCTTCGTCGCTTCGCTCGTCGCAATGACGGTGGGAGAAAAAGGAGACGGCGATGAGCGGCCACGACCATCACCACCATCATGACCATGAGCACGACAACCACTACACCCCGATCGAAGCGCGAGTGAAGGCGCTGGAATCGTTGATGGTCGAGAAGGGCTATGTCGATCCCAGCGCGCTCGATGCGATCATCGACACCTACGAGACCAAGGTCGGCCCGCGCAACGGCGCCCGCGTCGTGGCAAAAGCCTGGAGTGATCCGGCTTATGCGCAGCGTCTGAAGGCGGACGGCACTGCCGCCGTCGCCGAGCTCGGCTATGGCGGGCGCGGCGGCGAGCACATCGTCGCCTGCTTCAATACGCGAGAAGAGCACAACCTCATCGTCTGCACGTTGTGCTCCTGCTATCCGTGGCCGGTGCTCGGTCTGCCGCCGGTCTGGTACAAATCGCCGCCCTATCGCTCGAAGGCGGTGATCGACCCGCGCGGCACGCTCGCCGATTTCGGCGTGACCCTGCCCGTAGGCCAGCGCATCCGCGTCTGGGATTCGACCGCCGAGACCCGCTTCATCGTCGTACCCATGCGTCCCGCTGGCACGGAGGGCTGGAGCGAGGATGAACTGGCATCGATCGTCAGCCGCGATTCGATGATCGGCGTCGGCCTACCCTCCCCGGAGGATCGGCCATGAACAGCGCCCATGATCTTGGCGGCCAGATGGGCTTCGGCCCGGTCGTGCCGGAGAAGGACGAGCCGATCTTCCATGCCGATTGGGAGAAGAAGGTCCTGGCGATCAACGTCGCCGCAGGCGCCATGGGCGCCTGGACGATCGACGGCATCCGCCATGCCCGCGAGAGCCTGCCGCCGGCACAGTACCTGTCATCGAGCTACTACCAGATCTGGCTGGCGGCGCTCGACAAGGTGCTGGTCGAGCAGGGCTTCTTGAGCAAGGACGAGTTGGCCTCGGGTGTCGCCGGCAGCGCGCGCCGGGAACCCAAGCGCGTGCTCAAGGGCGAGGACGTTCCGACGGTGCTGCGTCACGGCTTCCCCTATGAGCGCGAGGCGCCGGAGCCTGCCCGTTTCAAGGTCGGCGACAAGGTCCGCACCATCGTGATGCACCCGCAGCACCATACCCGCCTGCCGCGCTATGCCCGCGGCAAGCAGGGCGTCGTCGAGCTGGTCACCGGCTGCCATGTCTTCCCCGACACGGGCGCCCAGGGCGCGCCAGAGACGGCGCAATGGCTCTACACCGTCGTCTTCACCGGGCCGGAGCTCTGGGGCCGCGACGCCGATCCGACGACAACCGTCAGCATCGAGGCCTGGGAGAGCTATCTTGAGCCGGCCTGACGCTGCTCTCGCCGATGCGCTCGCGGCCGGCACGCCGATCCCGCGCGACGCCGAAGGTCCGGTCTTCGCCGAGCCCTGGCAGGCGCAAGCCTTCGCCCTCGTCGTCGCCCTGCAGAATCGCGGCATCTTCAGCGCCGATGAATGGGCCCAGGCGCTCGGCGCCGAGATCCGCGAAGCCCTGGCCAATGGCGGCTGCCGCGACGGCTCGGACTATTACGAGCGCTGGTGCGAGGCGCTGGAACACCTGCTGATCGAGAAGGGCCTCGCCTCCCATGACGGCGTCGACGCTCGCGCCGCCGCCTGGGAACGCGCCGCCGAGGCGACACCGCATGGTAGGCCGATCCTGCTGGAGAACGATCCGCAAGCACCGCGCTGATCTCCAGCTTTGCATCGCCGTCACGAAGCGTGATTATCCCCGCAACGCCCGATCACTGGGCCGATAGAGGAGGATCGCAATGAGGACCGCATTGATGGCGCTCGCCGCCACAGCGCTGGCGACGACGGCGCAGGCCGCCGACCCCGCGCTCAACACGCTGCTCCCGAAGCTGACACGCGCGACGCAGTGGACGCAAAAGGCGGCGGTCGAGCTGCAATTCCCGACGCATCACCCGCAAGGCATGGTCAAGATCGGCGACGCCTTCTTCATCTCCTCGGTCGAGATCAGGAAGCCGACGACGCGCTATCCCGCGCCGCAGGACGGCTATGACCGCGACACCGGCGAGGGCGTCGGCCATCTCTTCAAGGTCGATGCGCAGGGCAAGCTTCTCGCCAGCGTCACGCTCGGCGAGGGCTCGATCTACCATCCCGGCGGCATCGATTTCGACGGCAAGGACCTCTGGGTCCCGGTCGCCGAATACCGGCCGAACAGCCAGTCGATCGTCTACAAGGTCGATCCTGGGACATTGAAGGCGACCGAGGTCTTCCGCTTCAAGGACCATGTCGGCGGCATCGTCCACAACACCGACGGCAAGTCGCTGCACGGCGTCAGCTGGGGCTCGCGGCGCTTCTATGCCTGGCCGCTCGGCGCCGACGGCAAGATCACCAACGCGACAGTCGCGCCTGAAGCGCTGCGCGTCGCCAATCCGGCGCTCTACATCGACTATCAGGACTGCCACTTCATCGGCATGAGCCGGATGCTCTGCTCCGGCCTCAACAATTACCGGGCGAGCAAGGACGGCCCGCTCTTCCGGCTCGGCGGCTTCGAGATCGTCGACCTCAAGGACAACCGCCCGGTCTTCCAGATGCCGGTCGAGCTCTGGTCGCCATCCGGCCTGCCGATGACGCAGAACCCGTTCTGGGTCGAGCCATCAGGCGAAGGCGTGCGCGCCTATTTCATGCCGGACGACGATAAATCGACGCTGTTCACCTTTGAGGCAGTGGTGAAGTAAGGCATCTTTTCCTTCTCCCCTCGGGGGAGAAGGTGGCAGCGCGAAGCGCTGACGGATGAGGGAAGGACGGGCTCGACTTGCCCAGTTCTCACCCCGTCGTACCGCCCTCATCCCCCTGCCGGGACCTTCTCCCCCGAGGGGAGAAGGAAGCCTAACTCCCCTGCCCGCCGATCCACAGACCGAAGAACAACGCTGCGCCCAGCACGGCGACGAAGGCAGCCGCCAGCACTTCGAGCCCGGCGATGATGCGCGCTCCCTTCAGCGAGCCGCCGCCGGCGAAACGCAGCGCCGCGAACTTGAAGAACACCGCCAGCGCCGCCAGCGCCCCGGTGGTCAGCGCCGTGCCGAGCGCCATGGCGAAGGTCGCGGCAATGCCGGCCCAGAGCAGGCCCTGCGCATTGGCGAAGACGAGGATGATCAAAGCCCCCGCGCAGGGGCGAAGGCCCGCCGCCAGCACGACACCCGCCATCTCGCGGAAGGAGTGCAGCCGCGAAACCTCCTCCGCCCCCGGCATATGGACATGGTCGCAGGACGCCGGATCGTGCGCAGCTCCACCGCCGAGCGCGACGAGGCTGCCGGCCTTGCGCCAGAGCACGTAGAGCCCGACCAGCGCGACAAGTGCGAAGCTGCCTTGCTCGATCACGAAGGTCGTCGAGGCCATCGTCTTGGCCGTCGCGTTGAGTGCGAGCGTCAGCGCGCCGACCAGCCCAATCGCCACCAGCGCCTGCACAATCGCCGCGGCGAAGCTGAGCGCCAGCCCGCGCTTCAGGCTGCGATTGTCGGCGACGATATAACCCGAGATCACCGCCTTGCCGTGGCCCGGCCCGGCGGCATGGAAGACGCCATAGGCGAAGGCGAGCCCGAGCAGGCCGGGCAGTGCCGCCGGCGACTGCGCGATCCCCTTCAGCGTCGCCGTCAGCTCGCGATAGAAGCTCGACTGCCAGGCGAGAATGACCGCGCCGATCCCGGTCGTCGCCGGCAGCGCCTCGCGCGGCAAGGCCGTGCCGAACGGATTGCGCGGCGGCGAGGGCGGAGGCGGCATGTAGAGGCTGACCAGCCAGGCGATCGCCCCGAGCGCGCCGGCGACCAGCGCCAGCGCCAGCAGCGCGATGAGCAGCCGGCGCGGCAGGGCGGACAAGCCCGGCGCGGCGGGAGCGCTCAGGGACATGCCACCAGCGCCCGGGTGGTCACCTGGTAGGCGCTCATGTCGGGCGTCGCGGTGATGTCCTCCTGCGCCAGCCGCTGCTGCGTCGCCGAATCGAGCTTGGGCGGGCGCATGATCCGGACGATGCAGCCCTTCGGCGCATCGCGCGCCGCCACTGCATCCGCTTCTTCCCCGATCTCGAAGGCGACAAAATAGGTGGGGTCGCCGATCTCGATGCCGAAGGAGCGGTTGGACCGCGCCGGTTCCTTCAGCGGCAGCGTATAGGTCAGCGTCAGCGTCTTGTTCTCGTAGGAGAGCGAGGCCTCGCTCGGCGTGCCGAATTCCTGCGCCTTGCCGTTCGCCTTGGCGATGGTGAAGAAGCCGACATCCGGCAGCGATTCCATGTTGACCTTGGCAAGCTCGGCGAGCTCGTCGGAGGTCAGCTTGCCGTCGCCGTTCTTGTCGAGGCCCTGGACCATATAGGCCGAATAGGCCTCGTCGAAGCTCCAGCGATGCCGCAGCGCCTTCACCGCGCCGTCGGCGCCATACATGATCTCGGTGCGCGAGGTCACGAAGACGTGCGGATGCGCCAGCGCCGGCAAAGCGAGGCCGAGCCAGGCGAATGCGGCGGCGAACAGCGTCATAAGCGTCGAGTATCGCGGCACGCGGCAATTTCCTCGAATCTGCGGCGAATCCGGCCAAGCCTTCATACAAAAACGCGCCTTGCGCGCCTACCCTTGCAATCTCATGCCGGAGGTTCCGTCGGCATCGCCCGCAAAGGCGGCCAAATCGCGGCGCAGCGCTATCGACCAGTCTGGAATTAGCCCAGAGTGATTTGACGATATCACGCAGGTTATGACAGCCTTGTTGACATAATATCGGATTGGAGGCCGGCGCTACCGGTCCCATAGTCGATGGATATGCGATCGTCGGGAGGTCGGCCATGGCCGGTACGCAGCAGACTTCGCAGAGCGCCGCAACAGGCGGAGCGGACCTGAGACCGGTCGCGCTCGACGACAAATACGACCTCTCCAAGCAGCAGATATTCCTGACCGGCACGCAGGCCATCGCCCGCATGCTGCTGGTCCAGCATGAGCGCGACCGGCGCGCCGGCCTGAACACCGCCGGCTTCGTCTCCGGCTATCGCGGCTCGCCGCTCGGCGGGCTCGACCAGCAGCTCGCCCGCGCCGGCAAGCAGCTGAAACCCGCCAACATCGTCTTCCAGCCGGGCCTCAACGAGGACCTTGCCGCCACCGCGATCTGGGGCACGCAGCAGGCCGAGCTCTCCGGCGAGGGCAAATATGACGGCGTCTTCGCGCTCTGGTACGGCAAGGGCCCGGGCGTCGACCGCACCGGCGACGTCTTCCGCCATGGCAACATGGCCGGCACCTCGCGCCATGGCGGCGTGCTCTGCCTGCTCGGCGACGACCACACCGCCGAATCCTCGACCAACGCCCACCAGACCGAGTTCGTCCTGGTCGACCGGATGATGCCGATCCTGAATCCGGCCGGCGTCCAGGAGATCATGGACTTTTCCCTGCACGGCTTTGCGCTCTCGCGCTTCGCCGGCGTCTGGGTCGGCCTGAAATGCGTCAAGGACAACATCGAATCGACGGCTTCGGTCGATGGCTCGGTCGAGCGGGTCGAGATCGCGATCCCCGATGATTTCGTTATGCCGCCGGGCGGCCTCAGCATCCGCCGCGAGCTCGACTTTCTCGACCAGGAGAAGCGCCTGCACCTGCATAAGCGCGCTGCCATCCTCGCCTATCTGCGCGCTAACAAGCTCAACCAGACCATCCTCGCGGGCGGACAGGCGCCGCGCATCGGCATCATCACCGTCGGAAAATCCTATCTCGACGTGCGCCAGGCGCTGGAGGAGCTCGGCATCGACGAGGTCCGCGCCAATGATCTCGGCATCCGCCTGTTCAAGATCGCCTGCCCCTGGCCGCTCGATCCGCAGGAGCTGAAGGACTTCGCCGCCGGGCTCGATCTCGTCATGGTCGTCGAGGAGAAGCGCTCGCTGATCGAGGTCCAGCTGCGCGAGGAGCTTTACGGCACGGCCCATCAGCCCATGGTGGTCGGCAAGAAGGACGAAAAGGGCGAGTGGCTCTTCCCCGTCCACGGCGCGCTCGATCCCAACGACATCGCCATCGCGCTCGGCGCCCGGCTGCTCCAGTATCGGGACGACCCTGCCTTGCGCGCGCGCCTCGAGGAGATCGCCGCGGCACAGGGCCGGCTTGCCGAGGCGATCGAGGTCGCCAAGCGCACGCCCTATTTCTGCTCGGGCTGCCCGCACAACTCCTCAACCGTCGTGCCCGAGGGCTCGCGCGCCTATGCCGGCATCGGCTGCCACTACATGGTGCAGTGGATGGACCGCGATACCACGGGCTTCACCCAGATGGGCGGTGAAGGCGCCAACTGGGTCGGCGAAGCGCCGTTCTCGATCCGTAGCCATGTCTTCCAGAATCTCGGCGACGGCACCTATACCCATTCCGGCTCGCTCGCGATCCGCTGGGCCGTCGCGTCGGGCGTCAACATCACTTACAAGCTGCTCTATAATGACGCGGTCGCGATGACCGGCGGCCAGCAGGCGGAAGGGCATCTTTCGCCCGACCAGATGGCGCGCCAGGTCGCAGCCGAGGGCGTCGCCCGCATCGCCGTCGTCTCCGACGATCCGGGCAAGTATCCCGCCGGCACGCTCTGGCCCCCCGGCACCACCTTGCACCACCGCGACGATCTCGACGCCGTGCAGCGCGAGCTTGCCACCGTCTCCGGCGTCTCGCTGCTGCTCTACGACCAGACCTGCGCCACCGAGAAGCGCCGCCGGCGCAAGCGCGGCGCCTATCCCGATCCGGACAAGCGCGTCATCGTCAACGAGCTGGTCTGCGAGGGCTGCGGCGATTGCGGCGTCAAGTCGAACTGCGTCTCAGTCCAGCCGCTCGAGACCGAGTTCGGCCGCAAGCGCCAGATCGACCAGTCGAACTGCAACAAGGACTTTTCCTGCGTGAAGGGCTTCTGCCCCTCCTTCGTCACCGTGCACGGCGCACGGCCGAAGAAGGCGGAGCCGCGCACGCTGGACGCCTCGGCGCTCGGCGCCACCGAACTACCCGAACCGCAGGTGCCGGCGCTCGACCGCAATTTCGCGGTCGTCGTCACCGGCGTCGGCGGCACCGGCGTCGTCACGATCGGCGCGATCCTCGGCATGGCCGCGCATCTGGAAGGCAAGGGCTGCGGCATGATCGACATGGCCGGCCTCGCCCAGAAGGGCGGCGCCGTCTTCAGCCATGTCCGCCTCGCGCCGACCCCGGACGAGATCCACGCCATCCGCGTCGCCGCCGGCCAGGCCGATCTCGTGCTCGGCTGCGACCTCACCGTCACCGGCTCGAAGAAGGTGCTGGGCGCGATCCGCCCCGGCCGCTCGGCCGTCGTCGTCAATACCGCCGAGGCGATGCCGGGCGATTTCACCCGCGATGCCGATTTCTCGCTGCCGACCGAACGGCTGAAGCGCTCAATCGTCTCGGCCGCCGGGCGCGACAACACCCATCTCGTCGATGCGACAGCGGCAGCGACCACCTTCCTCGGCAATGCCATCGCCGCCAACATGTTCATGCTCGGCTACGCTTGGCAGTTCGGCGCGGTGCCACTCTCGCGGGCGTCGCTGCTGCGGGCGATCGAGCTCAACGGCGAAGCCGTGGCGATGAACAAGCAGGCCTTCGAGCTCGGACGCCGAGCCGCGCATGATCCGGCCGCGCTCGCCGCCACTCTCGCCGAGGCCAAGGCGCCGACCGAGGCCCGCCAGATCTCGCAGAGCCTCGACGAGATCATCGCCCGCCGTGTCGACTTCCTCACCGGCTACCAGAACGCCGCCTACGCGGCGCGCTATCGCGATCTCGTCGAGAAAGTCCGCGCGAAGGAAGCGGGCATTGTCCCCGGCCAGAATGCGCTCACTGAGGCCGTCGCGCGCTATTTCTTCAAGCTGATGGCCTGCAAGGACGAGTACGAGGTCGCCCGGCTCTACAGCGACGGCGCCTTCCGCAAGCAGCTCGCCGCGACCTTCGAAAAGGATAGCGCCTCGGGCGAGCCCGTACGCCTCGAATTCCACCTCGCCCCGCCGCTGCTGGCGAAGCGCGACCCCAATACCGGCCTGCCACGCAAGATGAGCTTCGGACCGTGGATGATGGGCGCCTTCGGGTTGCTTTCGAAGCTGAAGGGCCTGCGCGGCACCGCCTTCGACGTCTTCGGCTACAGCGAGGAGCGCAAGACCGAGCGTCGGCTGATCGCCGATTACGAGGCGCTGGTCGCCGAGATCCTGGGCAAGCTCTCGCCACAGAACCACGCGCTCTGCGTCGCGTTGGCCGCCATCCCGGAAAAGATTCGTGGCTTCGGCCACGTCAAGGAGCGCCATCTCACCGCAGCCAAGGCCGAGGAGGCCGAGCTGCTCAAGCGCCTGCGCGACGGTTCGGCACAGGCGCTGGCGATGCCGAGGGCGGCCGAATAGCCGCACGAACGTTCAAGACCTGCGGACGCTTTGCCGCTTTCCTCCGCACTCGCTCAGAGCCGCGGAGAGCATCATGGACGGACTGGCCGGATTTCTCATTGCCGGCATCGCTCTAACCGGCAGCCCCGGCCCGGCAACGCTGAGCCTGACGGCGACAGGTGCCGCCTTCGGTATCCGTCGCGGCCTCGCCTATGGCGCCGGCATCACGCTCGGCATGCTCGCGGTGATGGCTCTGACCGCGAGCGGCGTGGTCGCCGTCGTACTGACGCTGCCTGGCCTCGCGCCGGTCGTCACCGTGCTGGCAGCGCTGTATTTCCTATACCTCGCCTTCCGTATCGCGACGGCTCCGCCGCTCGTCGAGGCGAACAGCGATGCTGCGGCGCCTTCCTTCGCCGCCGGCTTCGCGCTCTCGCTGGTCAACCCCAAGGGCTATGCCGCGATGGCGGCACTGTTCTCCGGCTTCGCCCTGCTGCCGCAGCAGCCGGCAGTCGATGCCAGCCTCAAGATCGGGCTGCTCTTCCTTGTCATCGCCATCGTCAACATCGCCTGGCTTCTGGCCGGCTCGGGCCTGACCGGGCTGTTCCGCGACCCCAGGAGCAATCGCATCGTCAACCTGATCTTCGCAGCGCTGCTGCTCGCCTCGCTGGCCGCCGCGATCAGGCCGTGAGGCGTCGCGGTTCGGCGCTCTCCAGCCGGCCGAGGAAAGGCCTGATCAGAGCGACCACCTCGTCGAGATTGGTCTCCAGCAGCCAGTGCCCGCCGTCGAGCAGGTGCAGCTCGGCATGGGGCAGGTCGCGCAGATAGGCGCGCGCCGACGTCTCCGGCATGTAGCCGTCCTGCGGCCCCCAGACGATGAGGGTCGGCGGCTGATGCTCGCGCAGATAGGCCTGGTAGCGCGGAAACCAGTCGAAATTCTCCTTCCAGACCTCCATCAGCCCGACGCTGATTTCTCGGCGCTTTTGCGTGTTCATCAGCGGCCAATGCAGCTTCCAGAGATCAGGCGGAATGCGCTCCGCGAGGGCGGGCCGGACCTCGTTGAGGAACTCCTCACGAAATCCCTGCTCGCTCACCGCGTCCTCGAGTTTCTTGCGGCCTTCCGGCGTGGGTCTCCGCCAGTATTCCTTCATGCCCTCATATTTCGGCCCGAGCGCGTCCTCGTAGATGTCGCCGTTCTGGATGATCAGCCCGGTGATGCGCTCCGGCGCGCGCCTTGCGAGCTTGAGCCCGATCCAGGTGCCGTAATCGTGCAGATAGAGCGCGAAGCGCTTGAGGCCGAACCGGTCGGCGAAGTGTTCGAGCAGCTGCGAATAGCCCTCGTAGTCGTAACGGAAGCCGTCCGGCGTCGCGCTGTAGCCGAAGCCGGGATAGTCCGGTGCGACTAGATGCCAGCGATCGGCCAGCGCCGGTATGAGGTTGCGGAACTCGTAGGACGAGCAGGGGTAGCCGTGCGGCAGGAGCAGGACCGGCGCGTCCTGCGGTCCGGCCTCGCGATAGAAGATCTCGACACCGTCGATCTCGACCGTGGCGTGGCGGGCCACCGGGTGATGATCGCCGGGAACAACCGCGTCCTGCATGGCTCGAACTCCTTCGCCGCTGCCGAGGAAACGCACGACGCGGATGCCGGTTCGAAGGCATGGCCGGCCCGGCTTGAGTTTGCGATGAACCGGGCGGCATAGTGGCGCCATGCGCTTGAATGACCGAAAGGCCGGCGAGCTTTGATTTCCGAGGACGAGCTGCGCCGCATCGCCGCCTGGTCGAACGACCTGACGCCGGAGGAGTTCGAGGAGGCACGGCGCGGGATCAGCATCAGGGCCTATGGCAAGGGCGCCCATGTCTGCCATGTCGGCGACCGGCTCGAATCCTGGACCGGCGTCGCCGATGGCCTGCTCAAGATGAGCACCACCTCGCGCAGCGGCAAATCGGCGACGCTCGCTGGCCTGCGCGGCGGCGCCTGGTTCGGTGAGGGCACGATCATCAAGAACGAGCCGCGCCGCTACGACCTCGTTGCGCTGCGCGAGAGCAAGGTCGCGCTGATGCGGCGCCAGACCTTCTTCTGGCTGTTCGAGCACTCGGCCGCCTTCAACCGCTTCCTGGTCCATCAGTTCAACGAGCGCCTCGCCCAGTTCATCGGGCTCGCCGAATACGATCGCATGCTCGGCGCCACCGGGCGGCTCGCCCGCAACCTCGCCTGGCTGTTCAACCCGATCCTCTATCCGAACAAGGACCGGACGCTGACGATCTCGCAAGAGGAGCTCGGCCTGCTCGCCGGCATCTCCCGGCAGATGGCCAATCAAAGCCTCGCCAAACTCGCCGAACTCGGCCTCGTCGAGGTCGGCCACAATGAGGTGACGATCCTGGATCTGGAGCGGCTGGCAAGGTATGAGGGGTAGGGCGAGGTCATAGGCTGCCCGAGCTCATCATTGGCGATGGTCACGGCTGGAGAAGCACCATCGCCGCCTCAGCCACGACGTAGCGGGCGTAGCGGTAGTCGTGGATGAAGCTGATCCGGCCATCGCGCCATTCGAGCCACATGATGTAGCTCGGCTTCGGATCGGCCCTGTTCTCGAAGACGGCGATGACCTCGCGCCCTTCGAGCCAGGCCGGCATCAGCCATACCTCGCCGCTTCTCGCATAGATCGTGAAGAAGGCTCCGACATGGGCACGCCCCGTGCGTGGCGGGTGCGTGACCTGGACGAGCTTTACATCCTCGGCGAGAAGCGCGCGCAGTCCGTCCCAGTCACGCCGGTTGAAGAGCGCCACGTAATGCGTCACCGCAGGCGAAGCCGATCCCGCATTCGGAACGGGGTCGTCCTTCGTGCCGATCTGCTGAAGGCGGGCGCGTCCGCGCGCGAGATGGCCCTTCACCGCATCGACCGAGAGGTCGAGCAGCGCGGCGATTTCCGAGATCGGCTCGTCGAGCACGTCCTTCAAGATGACGGCGCTGCGCTGCGGGATGCTGAGTTCGAGGAAACGCGACATCGCGGCCTTGACGGCTTCCTGGCGCATCAGCATCTCCGCGGGATCGGCGCTCGCCCGATCGGCGACGTCCAATGCCGCCTCGATCGGCTCGGCGGCACGGATTTCCCTGCTCCGCAGCAGGTCGAGGGCACGGTTATGCGCGATCCGGTACAGCCAGGGGCGCAGCAGCGGCGCCTCACGCAGGTCCTGCAGCGCCACGGCGGCGCGGACGAACGCATCCTGCACGACGTCCTCGCCCTCGATGACCGAGCCCATCAGTCGCGCGCAATAGCGATGCAGCTCGGGCCGCAACGCATTGGCCTCGGCGAGCAGGGCCGCCCTGGCTTCACCGGTCAGCAGCTGCATTTGCGCGCTCACTCCGTCAGGCCTTCCATCACGGTGACGCCGTTGTCGCCGGACAGACCGAAGGCGAAGCCCTCGGCATAGGCCGGGTCGCCCAGCACGCTGACCACGTTCCCGCCGAACATCCTCGGTGACATCGGCGCTCCAAAGCGCGCCACGAAGGCCTCTGGCGTGATGCCCATGGCCTGAGCATAGGCGCCCGCCGCCCAGTCCCCGATTCCGGTGCCGAGAACCATCTGCCGCGGCAGGATCACCTGGAAGCGGATACCGAGCTCCTTTTGTTCCGACACGCGGTTGGCGTACCTGGCCATGAACCAGAGCATGCGCTTGGCACCACCATAGCCTCCGGACATCGGCGATCCACCCACGGCGGCGCCGCTCGACACCACCAGCACGCGGCTGCCGGGGGCGAGCGGCAGATTCAGCGCGGCCTGCAGCCAATGCAGCCCGGCCTTGACGTCGTACTCCCACGGAGCGGTGAAATCCGCCCAGCTGATCTGATCCAGCCGTGCCATCGGCGGCTTTGCACCGGCGTTCAGCACCAGGACATCGGGGCGGACCTCGCTAAGGACGCGATGAGCGACCGCCTCGTCTCTGATGTCGGCGGCAATTGCCGAGACGCCCAGTCGCTCCCGCACGGCATCGAGAGCTTCCGACTGACGTGCGATCACCGTGACCTCAGCGCCTTGGTCGACAAGTGCTTCGACCAGTCCTGCGCCAAGGCCGCGGCTTCCGCCGGTCACCACGACGCTCTTGTTCTTCAAGCTCATCTGACAGCTCCTTCTCCAGATGTAGCTAAGACGGACGGGAGCTCCGGAAAGAGTCATCCGCGGCATTGATTGCGCTCGCCGCAGCCCGTCCGTGGGCGCATGGCAAGGCTGGCCATCTGGAGCATCGGACCGAAAAGCCGGGTCCACTTTCGGAGACATCCGATGCTTGAACAAAGGAATAGATCGTTGCTGCGTCCGATGGGACGCATGGCGATCTGGACCGGCAGCTATGAATCCCCGCCCGGCGCATAGAAGCAGAGGAATTCGCCCGCATCGTTGATGCACAGATGCCAGAACCCATCCGGCGACCGGCGGGCTTTCTGGTGGGGAATGTCCAGGATGAGCTGATCGCGGCGCTCTGTCGGCCACATCGGATGTCGCCCCGGTGCGATCGTCACGACGAAGCCGGAGCTGACCTCACGGACGGCGCCCGCGTCGATCCGCGCGCAATCGGCTCCCGAGCAGCATTCGAACGGGTAGTCCCAGCCGCTCGGGGCCTGATGCGCGTGCGCCTGCATCGCGCTCGCGGCGAGCATGATCGCAATGTTGATCGCGGCGGAAGCGCGCATCGGCCAGCCCTCGCCATGAGCTTCCGGCCTGAACAAGGCAGATGAAAGGCGCTGCGCCGGCCTAGCAAAATCGGACGCTTGTGAACTTGACGATGTCGGGGAATGCTGCCGCGCGAATCGCGGGGCTGAGAGCCAAGTCAAACCTCGGCGGGACAATAGCCACCAAATATCGACTTGTCTGTCAAGTGGCTCCTTGCACAGTGATGACGCTCCTGCAAAGCTTGCATGATCGCATAAGGGCCTCGGGCCTGGACAAACCCGCGACAGACGGGGCGACAGGGTGGAGACGACGATCGTGGCAAGCGCAGCCGCCGGCCAGGCGGATACCTTTCCCAAGCTTGTGCTGCGCAATGCGCGGGAGCGTGGCGGGCGCGTCGCGTTCCGGCACAAGGACCTCGGCATCTGGCAGTCCTGGACCTGGGCTGAGGTCGCGGAGCAGATCCGCGCCTATGCCAAGGGTCTCGAGCAGCTCGGCCTGAAGCGCGGCGAGAAAGTCGCGATCATCGGCTACAACCGCCCGCGCCTCTACTGGTCGATGGCCGCGGCGCAATGGCTCGGCGCAATCCCGGTGCCGGTCTATGCCGACAGCGTCGCCGACGAGATGGCCTATGTGCTCGACCATGCCGGCGCGGTCTTCGCCTGCGTTCAGGACCAGGAGCAGGTCGACAAGGTTCTCTCGGTCATCGAGCGCCTGCCTAACCTGCGCCACATGCTCTATGACGAGCCGCGTGGCCTGCGTGACTACGACCACGCCAAGCTGCACGACATCGGCGATGTGATCGAGGCCGGGCGCAGCGCGCTCAAGGATGCCGCCGTCTCGGCAGCGCATGACCGCGAGATGGAACAGGGCGTCGGCTCCGATCTCGCCATCATCCTCTACACCTCCGGCACGACGGGGCGGCCCAAGGGGGTGATGCTCACCCATTACAACGTCATCACCGCTGCCGAGATCGGCTGCGGCTTCGACGGGCTGAACGAGAACGACGAGATCATCGCCTATCTGCCGATCGCCTGGGTCGGCGACCACGTCTTCTCCTATGCGCAGGCGATCATCGCCGGCTTCTGCGTCAACTGCCCGGAAGGCCCGGAGACCGTCGTCGACGACCGCCGCGAGATCGGCACCACCTATGCCTTCGCACCGCCGCGCGTCTTCGAGACCATGCTGACGCTGACCATGGTGCGCATGGAGGATGCCGGCCCGCTGATGCGGAAGGCCTTCCACTACTTCCTCGGAGTGGCCAAGCAGCACGGCGAGAAGATCCTGAACGGCGAACCCGTGCCGCTGTCCGCCCGCCTGCTCTACAAGCTCGGCGACATCCTGATCTATGCGCCTTTGCGCAACCGCTTCGGCCTGACCAATATCAAGGTCGGCTACACCGCCGGCGAGGCGATCGGCCCCGAGCTCTTCCGCTTCTACCGCTCGATCGGCGTCAACCTGAAGCAGCTCTACGGACAGACCGAGGCCGGCGTCTACATCACCATGCAGCCGGACGGCGAGATCAAGGCCGACACCGTCGGCAAGCCGGCGCCGCAGGTCGAGATCCGGATCGCCGACAATGGCGAGGTGCTCTACCGTTCGCCCTCGATCTTCCGCGGCTACTACAAGGACGACGAGAAGACCGCCGAGACGATGACGGAAGACGGCTTCGTCCGCTCCGGCGATGCCGGCTTCTTCGACGAAAGCGGCCACCTCAAGATCATCGACCGCGCCAAGGATGTCGGCAAGCTCAACTCGGGCGAGCTGTTCCCGCCGAAATACATCGAGAACAAGCTGAAGTTCTATCCGAACATCAAGGAGGTCGTCGCCTTCGGCCAGGGCCGCGACTACGCCACCGTCGCGCTCAACATCGACCTGACCGCCGTCGGCAACTGGGCCGAGCGCAACAATGTCGTCTACGCCTCCTATCAGGAGCTCGCCGGCCATCCGCAGGTCTACGAGATGATGGCCAAGCACGTCGACGAGGTGAACCGCTCACTCGCGGCCGAGCCGATGATGGGCGGTGCCCAGATCAAGCGCTTCCTGATCCTGCACAAGGAGCTCGACGCCGACGATGGCGAGCTGACCCGGACCCAGAAGGTCCGCCGCGGCTTCATCGCCGAACGCTACGCCCCGCTGGTCGAGGCGCTCTACAACGGCGCGACCGAGGCCGCCATCTCGACCGAAGTGACCTTCGAGGACGGCCGCAAGGGCGTGATCTCTGCGACGGTCAAGGTCGTCGACTCCAAGGTCTATCCGGTCACGGCGCCGGCGACCGCTCCGGCGGCGAAGGAGGCGGCATGAACGCGCATTCCATGGCTGTCGCCGGCGAGCCGGTCACGCACAAGGGCGAGGTGCTGCTCTCGGTCGAGAACGTCTCGCTGCGTTTCGGCGGCGTGAAGGCGATCAGCGACGTCTCCTTCGACATCCGCAAGGGTGAGGTCCGCGCCATCATCGGCCCCAACGGCGCCGGCAAGACCTCGATGCTGAACTGCATCAACGGCTTCTACCACCCGCAGGAAGGCCGCATCACCTACAAGGGCGTGCGCCGCGACAAGATGCGGCCGCACCGGGCCGCCGCCGCCGGCATCGCCCGCACCTTCCAGAACGTCGCCTTGTTCAAGGGCATGTCGACGCTCGACAACATCATGACCGGGCGCACCCTCAAAATGCGCAAGGGCTTCTTCTGGCAGGCGCTGCGGCACGGCCCGGCGATGAGCGAGGAGATCGAGCACCGCAAGGTCGTCGAGGACATCATCGACTTCCTGCAGATCCAGCACATCCGCAAGTTGCCGGTCGGCAAATTGCCCTATGGCCTGCAGAAGCGGGTCGAGCTCGGCCGAGCGCTGGCCATGGAGCCGGAGCTCCTGCTGCTCGACGAGCCGATGGCCGGCATGAACCTCGAGGAGAAGGAGGACATGTGCCGCTTCATCCTCGACGTGAACAACCAGTTCGGCACCACCATTGCGTTGATCGAGCACGATATGGGCGTGGTCATGGACCTCTCCGACCGCGTCGTCGTGCTCGAATACGGCCGCAAGATCGCTGACGGCACGCCCAATGAGGTCAAGGCCGACCAGCGCGTGATCGACGCCTATCTTGGAGTTGCGCACTGATGGCCGCAATCCTCACTCACAAGCCTTTCGTCATTGCGAGGAGCGCAGCGACGAAGCAATCCAGGAGGGCTCGCTCTGCCGCCCCTGGATTGCTTCGCTACGCTCGCAATGACGGGCAGCATCAAGGCAGCCAGCCATGAGCGACGTCGCCGCGCAGCCCGCGCCCAATCTCCTCGCCAATGGCTGGGTCAAGGCCGGCCTGATCGTCATCGGCCTCGTCGCCGCTGCGATCGTCGGCGCCCGCATCGATCCCACAGGCACGATCCACGCTGTCTTCGTCGATCCCTTCAATCAGATGGCGCAGGCGCCCGACCTGCTCGCCCAGACGATCTGGGAGGGGCTGGTCTCGGGCGTGCTCTATGCCCTGATCGCGCTCGGCTTCGTGCTGATCTTCAAGGCCTCTGGCGTGTTCAACTTCGCCCAGGGCATCATGGTGGTGTTCGCCGCGCTGACCCTGGTCGGCCTTTACGAGAAGGGCGTGCCGGCCTTCTTCGCCGTCATCCTGACGCTCGGCGTGATGTTCGCGCTCGCCGTGACGATCGAGCGCGTGGTGCTGCGCCCGCTGGTCAACCAGCCCGACATCATCCTGTTCATGGCGACCTTCGGGATCACCTATTTCCTGATCGGCTTCGGCGAATCCGTCTTTGGCGGCAGCCCAAAGCAGATGATCACCGATCAGCTCTATCTGCCCAAGGGCGCGATCGACCTGAAGATCCTCGGCGGCATCGTCTCGCTGCAGAAAATCGACATCGCCGCCGCCATCATCGCATCGCTGATGATCGCCGTGCTGGCGCTGTTCTTCCAGTACACCCGGATCGGTCGCGCCTTGCGCGCCGTCGCCGACAGCCACAAAGCGGCGCTCTCGGTCGGCATCTCGCTCAACCAGATCTGGGTGATCGTCTGGTTCACCGCCGGCATCGTCGCGCTGATCACCGGCATCATGTGGGGCGCCCGCTCGGACGTCTCCTTCGCGCTCGAGATCGTGGCGCTGAAGGCGCTCCCCGTCCTGATCCTCGGCGGTTTCACCTCGATCCCCGGCGCCATCGTCGGCGGGCTGATCATCGGCATCGGCGAGAAGCTCGGCGAGTTCTACTGGGGGCCGCTGATCGGCGGCGGCATCGAGAGCTGGCTCGCCTATTTCATCGCGCTGGGCTTCCTGCTGTTCCGGCCGCAGGGCCTGTTCGGCGACAAGATCATCGAGAGGATCTGATGGGGCGAGTGGCGAAATGGCGAGTGGCGAATAGGACGATGGATGTGGCTTTGATCGAATTTCCATCTGCGGCGAACTCCATTCGCCACTCGCTACTCGCCATTCGCTCCTCAAGCGGAGCTTGAGAAAATGTTCTACCGCGAAGCCGGCCAATACAAGACCACCTACGCCGCCGACATGGCCGTGTTCCCGCTTCGGCAGGACCGGATCGGCATCGCCGTCATCTTAGGCATCGCCCTCATTGGCATCCCGCTGATCGGCAACGACTTCTTCATCGCCTCGGTGATGATCCCGTTCCTGGTGTTCTCGCTCGCAGCGATCGGGCTCAACATCCTGACCGGCTATACCGGGCTGATCTCGCTCGGCACCGCCGCCTTCATGGGCGTCGGCGCCTATTCCTGCTACAAGCTGACCACCTTCTTCCCGGGCGTGAACATCATCGTCCTGATCCTGGTGTCGGGACTGTTCTCGGCCGCGATCGGCGTGTTCTTCGGCCTGCCTTCGCTGCGGATCAAGGGCTTCTACCTCGCCGTCGCGACGCTCGCGGCGCAGTTCTTCCTGCAATGGGCCTTCGTGCGGGTGCCCTGGCTGTTCAACTACAACGCCTCGGGCGCGATCGAGGTGCCGCAGCGCACGCTGTTCGGCCTGCCGATCACCGGCGCGGCCGCGACGCCGGAGACCCGCTACTTCGTCTGCCTCGGCCTTGTCGTGGTGCTGACCTGGTTCGCCTCGAACCTCGTGCACGGCAAGCTCGGCCGCTCCTGGATGGCGGTGCGCGACATGGACATCGCCGCCGAGCTGATGGGTATCAAGTTGCTCAACGCCAAACTCACCGCCTTCGCCGTCTCGTCCTATTTCGCCGGCGTCGCCGGGGCGATGATGATCTTCCTCTGGTATGGCGGCGGCGAAGCCAATGACGTCTTCACCATCCGCCTCTCCTTCAACATCCTGTTCATGGTCATCATCGGCGGCCTCGGCTCGCTGATCGGCTCCTTCTTCGGCGCGGCCTTCATCGCCAGCCTGCCGACGATCCTCAAGTTCGGCCTGCCGGCGCTCGGGATACCGCTCACCGGCGCCACCGCCGAGCATGTCACCTTCATGCTGGTCGGCGCCTTGATCATCTTCTTCCTGATCGTCGAGCCGCACGGGCTCGCCCGTCTCTGGCAGATCGGAAAGCAGAAATTGCGGACGTGGCCTTTCCCCTACTGAGCCGGGGAGGAGGTCCAAAGGAAACGACCTGCGGCAAACCTTGAAGCCGCAGGCAGCAAGACGGGGCGGCCCGGCCGCATCCGACTGAAACCAACGGAGGAAGCAATGAAGAAGAGCAGCATCATCAGGAGCGTCGCCCTCAGCGCGCTCCTCGCCGCCGGCGCGATCACAGCGCCGGCTCATGCGCAAGACAGCATCTATGTCGCCAACAACGCCTATCGCACCGGCCCGTTCTCCGGCTCGGGCATCCCGATCGGCGACGGCATGCGCGACTACTTCACCATGCTCAACGAACGCGACGGCGGTATCGGTGGCGTGAGGATCAACTTCGAGGAGTGCGAGACCGGTTACGATACCAAGAAGTCGATCGAGTGCTACGAGCAGGCGAAATCGAAGAACACGATCGTCTACAGCCCGTGGTCAACTGGCGCGACGCTGGCCGCGATTCCACGCGCCCATATCGACAAGATCCCGATCCTGTCCATGGCCTATGGCCTCTCGGCCTCGGCCGACGGCAACCTCTTCCCTTGGGTCTTCAACCCGCCGGTGACCTATTGGGACGGCGCCTCCGTCATGGTCAAGCACATGGCGGCCGAGCTCGGCGGCATGGACAAGCTCAAGGGCAAGAAGCTCGGCCTGATCCATCTCGACGCGCCCTTCGGCAAGGAGCCCATTCCGGTGCTCGAGAGCCTCGCCAAGAAATACGGCTTCGAGCTCAAGATCTACCCCGTCGCCGCCGCCGACATGCAGAACCAGGGCTCGCTCTGGCTCTCGATCCGCCGCGACCGTCCGGATTATCTCTACAACCAGGGCTGGGGCGCGATGAACCCGACCGCGGTCAAGGAAGCCATCAAGAACAACTTCCCGATCGGCAAGCTGGTCGGCGTCTGGTGGGCAGGCGGCGACGACGACGCGCGCGCCGGCGGGCCGGAGGCCAAGGGCTACAAGTCGCTGAACTTCAACGCGGCCGGCACCAATTTCCCGGTCATCCAGGACATCGTAAAACATGTCGTGGACAAGGGTAAGAGCCTGGCGCTGAAGGAGAAGGTCGGCGAGAACCTCTACAATCGCGGCGTCTACAACTCGATGCTGCTGGCCGAGGCAATCCGCAATGCCCAGAAGATCACCGGCAAGAAGGTGATCACCGGCGAGGACATGCGCCGCGGCCTGGAGACCCTGAACGTCAGCGAGGCGCGCTTGAAGGAGCTCGGCATGGAGGGCTTCGGATCACCGGTGAAGGTGGCCTGCGGCGATCACAACGGCCACAACAAGGTCTATGTCGCCGAGTGGGATGGCACCAAGTGGACGCAGAAGGGCGATTGGATCGAGCCGATGAAGGACGAAGTCCGGCCGCTGATCGAGGCCAACGCCAAGGACTATGCCGAGAAGGCCGGCAACTGGCCGAAGCGGACCGAGTCTTGCGAGAAGTCGTCCTGATCTGACGGCGGAGTGCCGGGCTTCCCTTCTCCCACCCATCTCGGGCTTGCCCGAGATGGGCAATCCAAAGTGTCAAAGTCGGCAACACCCGACTTTGATGCGGGAGAAGGTGGCTCGGCGAAGCCGAGACGGATGAGGGGTCGCGCCGTCCTGTCGACGGATGCGGCTCTCCGAAGCAACCCCAACCGGCAGCGCGACCCCTCATCCGGCGCTGCGCGCCACCTTCTCCCGCAAGGGGAGAAGGGGAGGAGCCGCGATGTCGACCGCCACCCTCGAAAAGCCCACAGCCGCTGCAGCGACGGACACCATCCTGTCGCTGAACAATATCGAGGTGATCTACGATCACGTCATCCTGGTGCTGAAGGGCGTCTCGCTGACCGTGCCGCGCAAGGGCATCGTCGCGATTCTCGGGGCCAACGGCGCCGGCAAGACCACGACGCTGAAAGCGATCTCCAATCTGCTCAAGGCCGAGCGCGGCGAGGTCACCAAGGGCTCGATCGTCTTCGACGGCGAGCGCGTCGACAAGATGTCGCCGAGCGAGCTCGTCCGGCGCGGCTGCATCCAGGTGATGGAGGGCCGGCACTGCTTCGGCCATCTCTCGATCGAGGAGAATTTGTTGACCGGCGCCTTCACCCGCCGCGACGGCAACGCCGCGATCAAGCGCGACCTCGAGAAGATCTACGAGCTCTTCCCACGCCTGAAGCAGCGCCGCAACTCGCAGGCCGGCTACACATCCGGCGGCGAGCAGCAGATGTGCGCGGTCGGCCGCGCCATGATGTCGAAGCCCAAGATGATCCTGCTCGACGAGCCCTCCATGGGGCTGGCGCCACAGATCGTCGAGGAGATCTTCGAGATCGTCCGCCGGCTCAACGACAGCGAGGGCGTCTCCTTCCTGATCGCCGAGCAGAACACCAACATGGCCCTGCGCTACGCAACCTATGGTTACATCATGGAGACCGGCCGCGTCGTCATGGACGGCGAGGCGAAGATGCTGCGCGAGAACGAGGACGTGAAGGAATTCTATCTCGGCGTCGCCGAGGGCAACAAGAAGTCCTTCCGCGAGGTCAAGAGCTACAAGCGCCGCAAGCGCTGGCTGTCATAGTCCGGCCCGCTTCGCCAGGGCATTTCAGGCTCATGCTCTATCTCGTCATCGCCCTCCTCTTCGCCGCCCTGATCTTCGGTCCGCAATTCTGGGTCCGCTACGAAATGGATAGGCACGCCGCAGACAGGCCCGATCTGCCCGGCACCGGGGGCGAGCTCGCGCGCCATCTGCTCGACCGCTTCGGCCTGGACTCGGTCGCGGTCGAGACCACCGCCGCCGGCGGCGACCACTATGATCCGGGCGCGCGCGCTGTGCGGCTGTCGCCGAGGAATCATGACGGCCGCTCGATCACCGCCGTCGCGGTCGCAGCCCATGAGGTCGCCCACGCCGTCCAGCATGCGCAGGGCAGCCGGCTCTTCAACATCCGCACCGGACTGGCCCGCTTCCTCGGCATGGTCGACAAGGTCGCGATGGTGGTCCTGATCACCGCTCCCGTGGTGATGATCCTGACCCGCGTGCCAGCGGTCGGCCTGTTCCAGTTCGGCGCCGCGCTCGCTTTGCTCGGCATCGGCCTCGTCGTCCATCTCGTCACGCTGCCGGTCGAGTTCGACGCCAGCTTCGGCAAGGCGCTGCCGATCCTGCAGCACGACAACTACCTGCACCCCGACGACATGCCCGCCGCACGCGGCGTGCTGCGAGCCGCGGCGATGACCTATGTCGCGGCGTCGCTGATGGGGCTGCTCAATTTCCTGCGCATTCTGCGCCGATAGGTTCGTACCGGGGCACGAGCGATGAACCAGCACTACGATGATCTCGAGACCCGGTCGCCTGCGCAGCGCGAGGCTGACCTTTTCACCAGGCTGCCGGCCGTCCTCGCTGCCGCTTTGGCGACGCCGGGCTATGCCGCGCATCTGAAGGGCGTCGATCCAGCCGGGATCACCGACCGCGCCGCACTCGCCAAGCTCCCGGTGCTGCGCAAGGCCGACCTGCCGGCGCTGCACCGGGACAATCCGCCCTTCGGCGGTCTCGCCACCGCGCCGCTCGGCTCCTTCGGCCGGCTCTTCACCTCGCCCGGCCCGATCTTCGAGCCGGAAGGCACCGGCAGCGATCCCTGGGGCACGGCCCGGGGCCTTTACGCCGCCGGTTTCCGCAAGGGAGCCGTCGTGCTCAACACCTTCGGCTACCATCTGACGCCCGGCGGCTTCATCATGGATTCGGCCGCGCGGGCCATCGGCTGCGCCGTGATCCCGGCCGGCCCCGGCAATACCGAGCAGCAGATGGAGGTGATCGGTGCGTACCAGCCGAGCGCCTATACCGGCACGCCTGATTTCCTCAAGCTCCTGATCGAGGCGGCCGACAGCCGCGGCGTCGACACCTCCTGCCTGAAGCGCGCCATCGTCTCGGGCGCCGCCTTCCCGCCCTCTCTGCAGGCCTGGGTGCGTGAGCGCGGCATCGACGCCTACCAGCTATACGCCACCGCCGATATCGGCCTGATCGCCTATGAGACCAGCGCGCGCGACGGCATGATCCTGAACGAGAACCTGATTGTCGAGATCGTCCGGCCCGGTACCGGCGACCCCGTCACCGAGGGCGAAGTCGGCGAGATCGTGGTCACCAATCTCGACCCGCATCACCCGCAGATCCGCCTCGCCGTCGGCGATTTGACCGCGATCCTACCGGGGGTCAGCGCCAGCGGCCGCACCAATCAGCGGATCAAGGGCTGGCTCGGCCGCGCCGACCAGACGGCCAAGGTCAAGGGCATGTTCGTGCGGCCCGAGCAGGTCGCCGAGATCGCCCGCCGCCATGCCGAGATCGCCAAACTGCGCCTTGTCATCGGCCGCGCCAACGAGCTCGATACGATGACGCTGAAGGCGGAGATCTATGCCGAGCCGAACGGCTTCGTCGACGCAGTGTCGTCGACCTTGCAGCAGGTCACCAAGCTGAAAGGCGCGGTCGAGGTGCTGCCGCTCGGCGCCCTGCCGAACGACGGCAAGGTCATCGCCGACGAGCGGCCGGTGGGGTAGCCCGCCCTCACCGGAAAGAGCGTGGGGAACCCTCTCCTGGAAGGAGAGGGCAGGGTGAGGTGTAGGCGGTTGGACCAGTTCCGCGAGCGCCGACCGCGCGTTTGGGCTCAGGCCAACGATTCAGCTCCCGAACACCTCACCCCTACCCCTCTCCTTCCAGGAGAGGGGATCCCGCGCCTACCAGTCGATGGCCTGCTGCCCCTTCGCCGTGAGCCACTCATTCGCCTGGCTGAACGGCTTCGAGCCGAAGAAGCCGCGCCGCGCCGAGAGCGGCGAGGGATGGGCACTGGCGATGACGAGATGCTTGTGCTCGTCGATCAGCGCGCGCTTGGCCTGCGCCGGCGCGCCCCAGAGCATGAACACGACATGCGGCCGCCGCTGCGAGACGGCCGACAGAATCTCGTCCGTTACCATCCGCCAGCCAAGCTTGAGATGCGATCCGGCCTGCGTTGCGCCTTCGCGCACCGTCAGAGCCGTGTTCAGCAGCAGCACGCCCTGCTTCGCCCAGGACGAGAGGTCGCCGCCGGCCGGCGCGGCGAGGCGCGTATCCTCAGCCCGCTCCTTGTAGATGTTGACCAGCGAGCGCGGCAGCGGCGGCGGCCCGACATAGGAGAAGGCGAGGCCGTTGGCATGGCCCGGCGTCGGATAGGGATCCTGGCCGAGAATGACGGCGCGGACCTGATCGAGCGGAGTCAGCGCCAGTGCCGCCAGGAAGCGCTCCGGCGCCGGCGCGATGACATGGCCAGCGGCGCGCTCGGCGTCGACGGCGGCGCAGACATGCGCCACCGTGCCGTCGCGGAAGACGGAAAGATCGCGCCACGAAGCGGAGGCTGGCGAAGCAAGGAAGGCGCCCAGCGCCTCGCAAAAGCCGCTCACTTCAGGATAGCCCGGCCCTCGACCTTGGCCTCGACCGTGCCGAGCCGGCGCACATAGACCATCACCTCGTTCGCCATCAGCTTGCCGTCAGTCAGGCCAATCAGCGTCTTGCCGCGGCCGAGCGCGGTATATCCGTCGCCGCCCGACAGCATGAAGTTGTTGGAGGCGACCGTGTATTTGCCGGCCGGTTCAATCTCCTTGCCGTCGACCTTCACGGAGGTGACACGCGAGCCCTGCGGCTGCTTCAGGTCAGCCTCGAAGGTGAGCCCCGACACCACGGGAAAGCGCCCTGCGCCCTGCGGCGCGTCGCGCAAACCGTTCTCGATCGCGTCCTTCACATCCTTGCCGGTGATCTCGACCATGACGGTGGCATTGCCGAATGGCATCTCGCTCAGCACATCACGGCGCGTCAGCTTGTGACCGGGCGCATACTGCTTGTTGGCGCGGATGCCGCCGGCATTGGTGATGGCGAGCTGCGCGCCGGTCGCCGCCCTGATCGCATCGGCGATCAGGTTGCCGATCGCGGTTTCCTGAGTGCGGATCATGGCGGTGCGCGAATCGAGCGGAGAACCAAGCGTCGCGATCTCGACGTCGAGCTCCTTGGAGAGCTCGCTCTCATAGCCCTTGACGATGGCGGCGACCTCGGGATCGGGCGTCGCGGCGCGGCTGTCGTTGACGCGGAAGGTCGGCGTCCATTCGACGCGGCGATTGGCGCCCTCGCCCGTCGCCTTGGCGGCGATGTCGATCGCGGTGACGTAATTGCCCTCCTCGTTCGACTCGACCATCACCACCTTGCCGTCATAGGCGATGGCGAGGTCGTGGTCGTGGCCGGTGAGCAGGATGTCGACCACGCGCGAACGCACGATCTCGTAGTCCATCGCCCGGTCGGCATGGACCACGCCGACGAGGATGTCGGCGCCCTCCGATTTGAGCTTGCGCGCCTCGCGCCGCAACGCCTCCATGGTCGAGGAGAATTTCAGATCGCCGGGGTTGGAGAGCTGCGGCGTCGGGTCGAAGGTCGTGCCGATCACGCCGACCTTGATGCCGCCGAGCTCGAAGATCTGGGAATCCTTGTGCCCTGGCAGCGGGTTGCCGGCGGCGTCGCGCAGGTTCGCCGCGAAGGTCGGGTAGGCCTGGGCCGCGGTGAGCTTGAGATAATTCTCCTTGCCGAAATCGAATTCGTGATTGCCCGGCACGAAGACGTCGATGCCCATCTTGTTCTGCATCGCGACGATATGGGCGCCCTGGTCGAAGCCCGACATCAGCGAGGGCGAATAGCAGTCGCCGGCATGGCAGAACAGCACCGGCATGCCGCGCGCCCGCTCGGCCTTGGCGATGCCGGAGGCCCGGGCGAAGCCGCCTTTGCCCTTGTCGTCGCTCATCTTGTAGATGTCGTTGACGAGCAGCAGCGTGAAGCTCGCAGCCGGCGTCTGCGCCTTGGCGACCGGCGCGGTCGCGGCAAGGGCTGCGGGAGCGCCGAGGACGCGAAGCGCGTGGCGGCGGGTCATCTTGGTCATCGGCGCGAACCCCTGCGGTTTTGATTTCGACAAAGACTAGCAAGAGCCTTGCCGGCTTGCGAGACCTGCTTACGCAGTGTCGCACCCCTTGCTGCCCGGCTGGACGAAAACCGTAACTCGTCTAAATCACAGCCGAACGAAAGCGGATGTGATGAGCCTCAAGCCGAGTTTGCCGCCCGACCACACAACCATCAAAAGCGGCCGTATCGGCGTGCTGCTGATGAATCTCGGCACGCCCGAGGGCACGAGCTACCGGCCGATGCGGGCCTACCTCAAGGAGTTCCTCTCCGACCGCCGCGTCATCGAGGAACCGCGCTGGAAATGGTGGCCGATTCTCAACCTGATCATCCTGTCGACGCGCCCCAGCCGGAAGGGCAAGGATTACGCCTCGATCTGGAACAATGAGCGCAATGAGGGCCCGCTCAAGACCATCACGCGCTCGCAGACCGAGAAACTCGCCGAGCGTCTAAAAGGCGACGCCGGCGAGCGCATCGTCGTCGCCTGGGCGATGCGCTACGGCCTGCCCGATGTGAAGAGCCGGCTGAAGGCGCTGCTCGACCAGGGCTGCGACCGTATCCTCCTGGTGCCGCTCTATCCGCAATACGCCGCGCCGACCTCTGCGACCGCCTGCGACCAGGCGTTTCGCGCCCTGATGCAGATGCGCTGGCAGCCGACGGTGCGAGTCGCCCACCCCTACTATGACGACCCGACCTATATCGACGCGCTCGCCGCCTCGATCCGAAGCTCGCTCGGCAAGCTGTCCTTCGAGCCGGAGGTCATCCTCTGCTCGCTGCACGGCATGCCCAAGGAATACCTGCTCAAGGGCGATCCCTATTACTGCCAGTGCGCCGTCACCGCCCGGCTGCTGGGCGAGAAGCTCGGCCTGTCCGAGGAGCGCTTCCGCTTGACCTTCCAGTCGCGCTTCGGGCCGGATGAATGGCTGCAGCCCTATACCGACGAGACGGTGAAGGCGCTGGCACAGGGCGGCACCAAATCGCTCGCCATCGTCGCACCCGGCTTCTCGGCCGATTGCCTGGAGACGCTGGAAGAACTCGACGTCGAGAACCGCGAGATCTTCCTGCACAATGGCGGCGAGAAGTTCGCCTATCTGCCCTGCCTGAACGATTCCGAGGAAGGCATGCAGGTGATCGAGGCGGTGGTGCGCCGGGAGCTGATGGGCTGGATGTGAGGCAAGCGCATTTCAAGCGGACTGGGAGATTCTTGCTCAGAGCGCTGGGTGACCTTACCGGCGGTTTGGTTGCGTTGTACTTGCTCTTCTTGGCCCTCGATTTCGCAGGTAACCTGCGTTTCAAACCGGAGTATGATCGATCTGGCCGCGACTATGAACAGATCGCTCGCGCCTTTGAGCGCGTGCGCAAATTCGACCGAGCGCTTTCCCCCGCCACTGATCTGACGCTCGATTTTTCGGAACTACTATCCGGAAACTGGAAAGCAGTTTGCCTGTTCGGCGGCTATACAAACCCTTTGAAAACAGCGGAGCAGCGCGGCTGGTCCGTCGCGGAAGGTGATCGGGAGCGCTTGGAGGCTGCTGCACATCGCGGCTTAAGAGCAGCAGCCGTCGAAGAGTTCGAAGCACTCGTCGCCTATGTCGACGATTTCAACAACGAGGCCAATTTCATCCACCTCGAGAATGGCGTCGGCGTGATGGGGCAGCATTTGGAAAGCTGCATTTCGAAGCCTGAGACGAAGATGGATCTGACGCTATTCTGGCGAGAGTGGAACGGAGGCTAACCTACCCCACCACGAACCCCGTCACGCCCTCGACCACCGGCTTCGCCTGCAAGATCCGCCGGTGGCCGAGCCCGCTCGTCTCTTGAAGGGCGACGAAGGACCCAGCAGATGCCAGCGCCTGCGCATGGTGGAAATCGAGCTCGCGGTCCTGCCGGTCGTGGATCACCAGGGTCGGCAGGCCGATCGCGGCAAGTTGCTCGCGGCCCTCGAACGCCTCGACCGGATTGCCGGCGACGCTGTGGATGTGGCGCTCCAACGCCGCCTGGCCACGACGACCGAGCCCGATCGTCGCGCCGAAATTGCGGGTGATCGTCGTGACCGAGGATGGCGCTGCGACCAGCGCGAGCCGGTTCGTCCTGACCCGCGGCTGGCCCGGCACGCTGCGGGCAAGGCCAGCGAGCGCGATCGCCCCGCCGAAGGAATGGGCGACGATCGCATGCACCGGCGCGAAGACGCGGGCAACGGCGGCAAGTGCGGCGACGCCGAGCGGAATGTTGAGCTCGGCCCCGGTCGAGGTGCCATGCGCCGGCATGTCATAGGCGACGACGCGGAAGCCCTGGGCCAGCAGCGGCCGGACGAAAGCGCTCATGAATGCCGCCTCGCTGTTCCAGCCATGGAGCAGGATCACGGTCGGCGCGGGCGCACCGTCATCTTGCAAGCGAGGCTCTGGTTCGAACAGATAGGTGCTGACCGTCCCGCACGGGTAGGATACCGCCTGTTTGATGGCCGGTGCGAGTCGGGAGCGGGCGGCGCTGATCGCCTTGCCGGTCCGGGTCTGCGGACCCGGCTGGCGCGGCGGCGTGCAGAAGAGTTTGAAGGCGGCGCGCCCTGCGGTGCGTGGAGCGATGAAGCTGCCGATGCGGACGAGAGGACGAATGACGCGAAGGGCTGCGCTTGGCATGATCGAGAACCCTGTTCGTTCAGTCTTGAACTATTATGTTCAGCCATGAACAAAATGCAAGAGCCGATTTCCGCTCCAACAGATGAGCCGGCCGGCACCGCCGGATCGGCGCTGCCTTGGGAGCTGCCACGCTTCAAGAACTGGCTCGCCGTCGCGCGCATGCATCAGCTCTGGAAGAAGGTTTTCTCCGAGGCGCTGGCCCCGCTCGGCATCCAACTCGCCCATTACGACGTGCTCGCCAACGTCTTCCGCACTCCCGGGCTGACCCAGCAGGCGCTGGCCGAAAAGCTGCTCGTCGGCCGCAGCGCCATGAGCATGCTCCTGCCCGAGCTCGAGCGCCGCGGCCTGATCGAACGCCGCAGCGACGACACCGACCGCCGCGTGCGCCGGCTCTGGCTGACACTGGAAGGCGAGACGCTGACCCGCAAGGCGCTGGCGATCCACACCAACAAGATCGAAGCGATGATGGGCGTCCTCAACGATGAGGAGTGCAACACCGTCGGCGAGATGATGTGGCGGGTGGTCAAATATCTGGAGAGCTGACACGAGAGACGGGCATTTGGCGAGCCTGCATCAGAGCTTCGCAAACATCGCTATGATGAGCAGCGGCTACGCCGAAGCTGGGGAAGGGATGAGATGGGCTCGCAAGGTTTGGATATCGCCACGGTCGCCCTGATTATGCTGGTCGTCGCGATCGTCATCGCGATCGCGCTCGGCGTGCGCACGGTGCCGCAGGGCTACAATTTCACCGTCGAGCGCTTCGGCCGCTATTCGCGCACGCTCGGTGCCGGCCTCGGGCTGATCATCCCGCTCTTCGACCGGATCGGCCACAAGGTGAATGTGATGGAGCAGGTGCTCGACATTCCCTCGCAGGAAGCGATCACCAAGGACAATGCCGGCGTGCGCATCGACGCGGCCGCCTTCTACCAGATCCTCGACGCAGCCAAGGCGCGCTACGAGGTCTCGGCGCTCGATCAGGCACTGATGGTGCTGACCATGACCAATATCCGCACCGTGGTCGGCTCGATGGACCTCGATCAGCTGCTCTCGCATCGTGACGAGATCAACGAGCGGCTCTTGCGCGTCATGGACGCCGCAGCCTCGCCCTGGGGCGTCAAGGTCACGCGCATCGAGATCCGCGATATCCTGCCGCCGGCCGACATCGTCGGCGCGATGAACCGGCAGATGAAGGCCGAGCGCGAGAAGCGCGCCGCCGTGCTTGAAGCGGACGGCATGCGCCAGGCCGAGATCCTGAAGGCCGAAGGTCTGAAGCAATCGCAGATTCTCGCCGCCGAGGGCCGGCGGGAAGCCGCCTTCCGCGACGCCGAGGCACGCGAACGCTCGGCTCAGGCCGAAGCGGCGGCGACCGCCATGGTCAGCGAGGCGATCAGCCGCGGCGATATCCAAGCCGCCAATTTCCTGATCGCCGAGCGCTATACCGATGCGCTGAAGGCGATGGCGAGCGCCCCCAACAGCAAGGTGGTGATCGTGCCGATCGAGGCTGCGGCACTTGCCGGCACCGTCGGCGGCATCGCCCAGCTGACCAAGGCCGTCTTCGGCGACGACGCGGTGGCGAGCCGGCGGGCCGGCTCGGTTCCCGCGGCCGGCCGTTCCGTGGAGGGCTGACCATGCTCGACTGGTTCGCCTCCCTCGGCGGCTGGGCCTGGGTCGTGCTCGGGCTCGCCCTGGTCGGCGGCGAAATGCTGGCGCCGGGCGTCTTCCTGCTCTGGTTCGGCCTCGCCGCGCTGCTGACCGGCATCGTCGTCGGCATCACCGGTATCGCCTGGCAGGGCGCCTTGCTGGTCTTCGCGATGCTCGCCGTCGCCAGTGTTCTTGTCGGCCGCGCCATCACGCGCCGGCGCAGCGATGAACCCGACGCCGCCTCGGGCCTGAACGATCGCGGCCGCCAGCTGATCGGCAAGGTCTTCAAGCTGGAGGCGACCATGGCCGGCGGCGAAGGCCGCATCCGCGTCGGCGATTCGTCCTGGCGGATCACCGGCCCCGAGCTGCTCGCCGGCACCGAGATCCGCGTTGTACGGGTCGACGGCGCGACACTCGTCGTCGAGAAAGCCTGAACCGCCCCGCCGCACCACTTTCGGTAAACCCCACCGGAGTGCTTAACGACACGTTCATGCCAGTTTCCCTTGTCGATGGACCGCCTCGGGTTGGTCCG
The DNA here is from genome assembly GCF_964253285.1 of Allobosea sp. LjRoot237. Classification (NCBI taxonomy): domain Bacteria; kingdom Pseudomonadati; phylum Pseudomonadota; class Alphaproteobacteria; order Hyphomicrobiales; family Alloboseaceae; genus Allobosea; species Allobosea sp. LjRoot237. The sequence continues at coordinate 49,120 of NZ_CAXUQP020000003.1, read as the reverse complement.
TCATGACGATGCCGGTGCCGCCGGATGTCGGATCGCGAGCGGTGCCGGAGGATTCCATCATGAGCATTCCGCACGGTCCGATTGATCTCGCCCTCGCCGCGCTGCTGTCGCTGTTGCTGGCTGCGCTTGCGATCGGCGGCGCCATCGCCTGAGCCGGTCAGTCGGTTAAGCCCGGATTCATCCTGAATCGAGGGTTCACCATGCTGCTGAACCCTCGATTCACCGGCAACCGCCCAAATCCACCCGCAGCGTTGGAACACGCAGGGAGAGGACCATGGCGAGCCGGCACGGACCGATCGATCTGATCATCGCGGCAGCGCTCTCGCTGCTGATGCTGCTGGCGGTGCGCCCCGCCCAGGCCCGCGAGGTCGTCGACTTCCCCGATTATCGCTACCAACCCGGCACCATCCTGATCCGGACGGCCGAGCGGAAGCTCTACTACATCGCCGCGCCAGGGCAGGCCCTGCGCTACACCATCGCCGTCGGCAAAGCCGGCAAGCAGTGGCGCGGCGTCAAATATGTCGAGGAGCTCATGGTCGATCCGGCCTGGAGCCCGCCGGCAGAGGTCAAGCGCGACAATCCGCGGCTGCCGGACGTCATCCCCGGCGGCGCTCCCAACAACCCGATGGGCGCGCGCGTCATCGGCCTCGGCCCCGGTGGCCAATACGCCATCCACGGCACCAACAACCCGCGCTCGGTCGGCACCGCCGCCTCCTATGGCTGCTTCCGCATGCACAACAGCGACGTGATCGACCTCTACGCCCGCGTCCGCATGGGCACCCCGGTCGTCGTCGCGCCCTGACGACCGGAGCGAGGCCAACCTCCCGCGCCGATCGCCTAGATCGCGACCGGTGACAGCAGCGGCCGGCCGGCGAAGAACGCCTCGAGATTGGCGAGCAGCAGCTCCTGCTGGGCGATCTGCGCCGATTCTGCGTTCGCCGCGATGTGGGGCGTCAGCACCGCATTCTCCAACGCCTTGAGCCGATCCGGAACAACAGGCTCGTGCTCGTAGACGTCGAGCGCCGCGCCCGCGATCGTGCCACTCTCAAGCGCCTCGATCAGCGCGGCTTCATCGACCGCAATGCCACGCGATATGTTGACGAGATGGCCGTGCGGGCCGAGTGCGCGCAGGACCGCAGCATCGATCGCGTGCTGCGTCTCGCTGGTCGCACGGACCGAGACCATCAGGACGTCAGCCCATTCGGCGAGGCCGAGCAGGCTGTCGTGATACTGATAGGGCAGCTCCGGCCGGGGCGACCGGTTATGATAGCCAACCGTCATGTCGAAGGCCGTTGCCCGCACCGCGATGCGCTGGCCGATGGCGCCCAGCCCGAAAATGCCGAGCTTGCGCCCGGCCAGGCCCGGGACATGCGCCATGCGCTCGATCGCATTGCCTTGCCAGCGGCCAGCCCGCACGAAGCGTTCGGCAGCACCGATCTGGCGGGCGCTCGCCAGCATGAGCCCGACCGCGAATTCGGCGACGCTCGTCGCGTTGGCGTCGGCCGCATTGCTGACCAGGATATCGCGCGCCTTGGCAGCCGCCCGCTCGATGCCCTCATTGCCCGTGCCGTAGCAGGCGATGAGACCGAGGCTGGGCAAGGCGTCGATCAAGGCAGCGTCGGTTTTCCAGGTGCCGACCGTCAACAGCACGCGCGCCGCGTCCGCCCCAGGCGGCAGCGCGTCCGGCGCGGAATGGGTCATCGGCCCCAGCACCTCGTATCGCTCCTCCAGGCGCGCCACGAGGCGCGCCGGCATGCGCGGCGCCATCAGGATGGTCGGCTTCATGGCTGAAAGGCCTCCAGGCGAATTGCTGCATCGCAGCATTTATCGGCACCGGCTTCAACAACTCTGGGCGCCGGCCTGCCATCTCGCGGATGCAACGCGGAATCGCCGAATAATCGACGGGATTTTTCGCAAGCCTGCCTCTCGCCTGCGACAAAAAAGCCGGATATCGTTTTCGAAGGCGTAACGCTGAGTCCAGCGCGCCTTTCGAACCGATATGTCTTCAGAGGGGTACCCGATGGATCATCTCGCCGACGTCAAGAAGTTCGCCAAGAAGCCTCTCAACGAGGCCGCCTTCGCCGGCATGAGCAAGGCCTACGCATTGGTCATGAGCAAGCCCGATACGCGCTATGTCGCCTGCTCGGACCCTGCCGAACTTGAGCGTGTTCGCGAGAACTTCCTGAAGAAGAAGCTCGGCCTGAAGAGCGCCGACCTCGACGCCACGGTCAAGGCCACCTGCGATCACATGAAGGCGGACAAGACCAAGTCGCGCCTGACCTTCTACTATCTGCTGGCCGAACATTACGGCAAGCTCGACGCCTTCGTGAAGAAATAGGCTCCGCCCCCGGCGCACAGCCTGCATGGCGCCCCTTGGGCGCCATTCGCATTTTCAGAACCCGCAGCGAAAAGCGCGCTGAGCGACCCAAGACTGGAGCACACGATCCGCTTGGGGGTTTCGATGTTCACGCTGTCCCGCTCTGTCCTCTCCGGCCACGCTCAGACGCTCTTCACCGTTGCCGAGGCAGCCTTCGCTTCGACGATCGTCTTCGGCGCGGGCCTCGCCCTTGCCACCACGATCGGCTTCTTTTGAGGCTGCCATGCCGGCCGCCGCCACCTCAGCCGCCCGTCCGCATTTCAAGATTGGGCGTGACCGCGAGGGCCACTGGATCGCAGTCGAGACGCATGGCCGCGGCGGTGGCTATTTCCGCAGCCGGGACGATGCCCTGCACTATGCCCGCGCCGAGGCAGGCGCCGATGCTGTGATGTTCAGCTCTCGCCGGCTCGCGCTGCGCCTTTCGTAACCGCGCTCAGCGATAAAGATCGGCCCGCGTCAGCGGCAGGCCCGATGGCCCCTTGCGCCGCTTCGAGACCAGCGTCTGGTTGACCAGTGCCCCGCCGCGCTCGAAGGCGAGCGAACAGCCGGCGAGATAGAGCAGCCACATCCGGGTCCGCTCCGGCCCGACTTCCGCTTCCGCCGCAGCCTTGTTCGCGTTCAGCCGCTCGAACCATAGCCGCGTCGTGCGCTGATAGTGCTCGCGCCAGCCCTCGACATCGTGCACCTCGAAGCCGTAGCGCTCGAGATTGGCGATCGACATGCCGAGATGGTCAAGCTCGCCACCCGGGAAGATATAGCGCACCAAGGCGCGATACTCCGCCGGCATCTTGTTGAAGGCCCGCTCGGTCTTCTTGGCGCGCCGCGAGATCGAGTGGTGCAGATAGAGCCCACGCGGCTTGAGCAGCCGGTTCACCGCCTGGAAATAGGTCGGGTGATTGCGGATGCCGACATGCTCGAACATGCCGATCGAGGAGATCTTGTCGAATTCCCCCTCCATCTGGGTGAAGTCCTTGAGATGGAGCGTGACCTTGCCTGCGAGGCCGAGCGCCTCGACCTTCTCCTGCGCCAGCTTGAGCTGCTCTTCCGCCAAGGTCACGCCATGCGCCTCGACGCCGTAATGTTGTGCGGCGTAGCAGACCAGCGCCCCCCAGCCGCAGCCGATGTCGAGCAGCTTGTCGCCCGGCTTCAGGCGCAGCTTGCGGCAGATCATCTCGAGCTTGTCGGTCTGCGCCCGCTCGAGATCCTGATGATCCTCGGTGAAATAGGCGCAGGTGTAGACCATGCGCTCATCGAGGAAGAGCCGGTAGAACGCGTTCGAGACGTCGTAATGATGCGCGATATTGGCCTTGTTCGTCGCAGGCTTGCCGTCGCGGGCGATCTCGTCGCCCTTGAGATGGTCGATCGCCTGCGGCGCCGCGCCCGGCGCGAAGATGAAGCGGCGCACCACGTCGAACACCGTCGCCTTGGAGATGCCGCGCGCCAGCCTGCCGACCTTGCCGTCCGGGCGCGCCGCCGCGAGATCGAAGATCGAGCCGTTCTCGATCGAAATACGGTCGGCGACATGCAGATGCAGCAGCGTGTCGAGCTTCGGCTTGCGCAGCAGCGCCGCGACGACGCCGGCATCGCGGATCGCGATCATCAGCCTGTCCTGCGGCCAGTCCGCCGGGACGCGTGAGCCGTCCCAGAGCGAGAAGCCGAGCTTCAGTCCAAGCTTTTGGTACGCTTCGGTCAGGAGCCGCCGCAGCGCTTCCAGGCGTTTTTCGTCACTCATGCTGATCAAAGCCGGTTACTGTCAGCCTCGTCTTTGGCCGGCTGCGGCCCCCTTGGCAACCATCAGCTCCGCGCAGCTCAGAAATCGCTGGCGATCCCCTTCACTTCCCAATCGTCATAGCGCACCGGCTCAAGCCCGCCGCGGCCGGCGACCTCCTTCTCGCGACGGAGCTCGGCGGCCTTGGCGTCGATCACCGCGCGGCGTGCCTCGGCTTCGGCGAGCGCGCGCTCGGCCGCCGGCGACAACGCCTTGACGGCCGCAGTCGCTCCGCCTTCGTCCGTCTTGGTCTGCGCGCTCATGATCGGCCATTCTCTTGCAGGATCGGCATCGTCCCCACCACATAGGGACGAAACTGCACTCCGGCGAGGGTTTCCGCGCCGAGACGACGACGCAAGAAGGGGTTCTCGATGAACTATGCCCGTACCGGCATGCTGATGGCGGCGCTCACCGCGCTGTTCGGCGTGGTCGGCTACCTGCTCGCCGGTGCTGGCGGCATGTTGATCGCGCTCGGCATCGCGGTCGCGACCAATCTGTTCAGCTACTGGAACTCCGACCGGCTGGCGCTGTCCGCCTACAACGCCCAGGAGGTCGACGAGCGCAGCGCGCCCGAGCTCTACCGGATGGTTCGCGATCTTGCCCAGCGAGCCGACATGCCGATGCCGCGCGTCTACCTCATCCAGGAGGATCAGCCGAACGCCTTCGCCACAGGCCGCAATCCGCAGAACGCCGCGGTCGCGGCCACGACCGGCATCATGCGCACGCTGTCCTATGACGAGCTTGCCGGCGTGATGGCGCACGAGCTCGCCCACATCAAGAACCACGACACGCTAACCATGACGGTCACGGCGACGATGGCCGGCGCGATCTCGACCCTCGCCTCCTTCGGCATGTTCTTCGGCTCGCGCGACAATCGTCCCAACGCCATCGTGCAGATCGCCCTGATGATCCTCGCCCCGCTGGCCGCGACCATCATCCAGATGGCGGTCTCGCGCTCGCGCGAATACGAGGCCGACCGGATCGGCGGCGAAATCTGCGGCAACCCGGTGGCGCTCGCCGACGCGCTCGCCAAGATCGCCGGCGGCGTGTCCCATATCCCGAACGAGACGGCGGAGGCGAAGCCTGCTACGGCGCACATGTTCATCATCAACCCACTCTCTGGCCGCGGCATGGATTCATTGTTCTCGACACATCCCGACACCGGCAACCGCATCGCCGCATTGATGGAGCAGGCGCGCGCCATGGGCGCAGCCTCAGGCCGTGGCGGTTTCGTCGGCAGCGCGAGCCAGAACCCCTTCGCCGGTGGGCGCGAGCCCGGGCCCTGGGGCTGACATGGCAGGCTCCCACGAAAACCGCGCGCCGGCTGACGACGTACCTGGTCTCGCGGCGCGCCGTCTGGCGGCGACGCTGATCGACGAGGTGCTGCGCGCCGGGACCGCTCTCGACGAGACCTTCGAGCGCATGGCGGTATCGGCTGGCCTGGAGCCGGCCGATGCCGGTCTGGCGCGGGCGATCGCAACGGTCTCCTTCCGCCGCCTCGGCACGATCCGCCAGGTTGTCGGCGCCCGGCTCGAGCGCGGCAGCCCGCGCAAATCCGGCCCCTTCGAGCCGATCATGGTCGCGGCCGCCGCGCAGTTGCTCTTTCTCGACGTACCCGATCATGCGGCGGTCGACCTCGCGATCCGCCAGCTGCACGAGGACGCCCGCTCCTCGCGCTACGCCTCGCTTGGCAATGCCGTGCTGCGGCGGCTGGCGCGGGAGCGCGAGGCGATCCTCGTCGATCTCGATCCGCTGGCCGACACGCCCGATTGGCTGCGCGAGAGTTGGACGAAGACCTATGGCGCCGATGTCGCCACGGCGATCGCCGCCGCCCATGCCGAGGAGCCGCCGCTCGACCTGACCGTGAAATCCGATCCGGACGGCTGGGCCGCCAAACTCGACGGCATCGTCCTGCCGACCGGCTCGGTACGCCTGCGCGGGCGCGAGGCGGTCACCGGATTGCCGGGCTTCGCCGAGGGACAGTGGTGGGTGCAGGACGCGGCGGCCGCCTTGCCAGCCCGCCTGCTCGGCATCGAGCCGGGCGATCGCGTCGCCGATCTCTGCGCCGCGCCGGGCGGCAAGACCGTGCAGCTTGCGCAATTGGGTGCGCAGGTCACTGCGGTCGACCGCTCCGGCCCACGCCTACGCCGGCTCCGGGCCAATCTCGACCGGCTCGGGCTGGAAGCCGAGATCGTCATCGCCGACGCCTCGACCTTCGAGACGGAGCCGTTCGACGCCGTCCTGCTCGATGCGCCGTGCAGCGCCACCGGCACGATCCGGCGCCACCCCGACGTCGCCTGGACCAAGCGACCCGAGGATATCGCCAAGCTCACCGCCCTGCAGGCCCGGCTGCTCGACCAGGCGGGACGACTCACCCGGCCGGGCGGGCGCCTGATCTACTGCACTTGCTCGCTGGAGCCGGAAGAGGGCGAGGCGCAGATCGAGGCCTTCCTGGCGCGCACGCCGGGCTTCGAGCGTGTCCCGATCGAGCCTGCCGAGATCGGTGGCCAGGCCGAGGCGCTGACGCCGCTAGGCGAATTGCGCACGCTGCCGCACCAGCTCGCCGGAGAGACCCCGCGTCTCTCGGGATGGGCGGGATTTTACGCATGTCGCCTGAACAGGGTATGAGTTGATCGGGATTCGCCTCACCGAGGCGGTAGCGGGACGGCGAGGCAGCGGAATTCATTGAGCGGCTGGTCGGAGCGCGGAGGCCTGGCACGAGCAGCCATCGGCAGGGCGGCGCGGCGTACGCGCGGCCAGATTGCCGGGGCGAAACGTGCGCTCTGGCCGTTCGGACGGCTCCGCTCCAGCCGCCTGCTCTTCGCCCCGCACGACCTGCGCACCGCCGATCCGACCACGGCGAGCGACATTTATGCCGGCTACTTCGCCCTCGCCGGACGCACCGTGAACTGCCATGGCGAATCGCCCTTCCTGGTCACGCCACCGAGCGAGGCCTGGGCGGAGGCGCTCCATAGCTTCGTTTGGCTGCGCCATTTGCGCGCCGCCGATACGGCGATCGCTCGCGCCAATGCCCGCGCCCTCGTCGACGAGTTCATCGCCCGCCAGCATGACCGTGACGAGATCGCGCGGCGTCCGGCCGCGATCGCCCGGCGGCTGATGTCTTTCCTGTCGCATTCGCCGCTGCTGCTCGAAGGCGCCGACCATGCCTTCTACGAGCGCTTCATCCGCCATGTCGCCCAGACGGCCGAGCGGCTCCAGCTCGCGCTCGCTGGCGCTGTTGAGGGCGCGGCGCGCCTGCAATGCCTGATCGCAATCTGCTTTGCCGCCATCTGTCTCGACGGTCAGGAGCGGCGATTGCGCCGCTACGAAATCGCACTCTCCGACGAATTGGAACAGCAGATCCTGCCGGATGGCGGCCATCTCAGCCGCAATCCCCGCATCATCATCGACTTGCTGCTCGACCTCCTGCCCCTGCGCGAGACCTTCACAGCGCGCGGGCTCGAAGCGCCGCGCGCCATCATCATGGCGATCGACCGGATGATGCCGCATCTCAAGCTGTTCCGCCACGGCGACGGGGCGCTCGCTCTGTTCAATGGCATGGGCGCGACGCCTCCCGACCTGATGGCGACGCTGGCCGCCTATGACGATGTCCGCGCCAGGCCGATCGAGCACGCCGCCTATTCCGGCTACGATCGGCTGAGCGCCGGCACCAGCATCGTCGTCGTCGAAGCGGGGCCGCCGCCACGCGGCGCGAACTCGGTCGAGGCCAATGCAGGCTGCCTCAGCTTCGAACTCTCGACCGGCTCGCAGCGCATCGTGGTGAATTGCGGCGCCAGTCGCTTCGGTACTCCCGAGCTCAGGCTCGCCGCCCGCGCCACCGCCGCCCATTCGACCGTCACGCTGGACGACCGCTCCAGCGCGGTCTTCGGGCTGGTGCTCGGCGAAAGGCGGATCACAGCCGGACCGGCCGATGTCCGCGTCGCCCGCCAGGACAACGAGGATGGGCACGAATGGGTCGGAAGCCATGACGGCTACCGGCGCGCCTTCGGCACCATCCATACTCGCCGCCTGCTACTTGCCCGTAATGGGAGCCAGCTTGCCGGCGAGGATTCGTTCAGCGCACCGGCAGCGCTGGCGAGCTTGCCGGCGATCGCACGCTTCCACTTGCACCCGAACGTCAAGCCGAGCCTGATCCGCGATGGCGAGGGAGCGTTGCTGGCGCTGCCCTCGGGCGAGATCTGGGCTTTCGAGGCTTCCGGCCTGCGGGTCGGTCTCGAGGAGAGCATCTTCTTCGCCGCTGCTGACGGCCGCCACAAGACCGTGCAGCTCGTCATCGAGTTCGACGCCGTGGCGACGCCGCAGATCATTTGGCGTTTCGCCCGCCTCGGCACGCCCGCGCAGCGTCCGCCCCGGTCAGAAGTGGCAGAGCGAGAGCGGGGCGAAGCGGAGCCCGATCTACCGCTCTGAGCTCTCCGCAGGGCAAGGCTGAAGCGTCTTGTGCTTTGCAGCAAAGCCCGGGCGTGATAGGGCGCGCGCGAGTATTCCGCGCCTCGCGCTTATCAACCCGGACCTGATCCTCCCATGCCGAACGAACTCCGCCGCGTCGAACGCGCGTTGCTTTCCGTTTCCGACAAGACCGGGCTGATCGACTTCGCCCGCGCCCTCTCCCGCCTGGGCATCGCCCTGGTCTCGACCGGGGGCACTGCCAAGGCGATCGCCGAAGCTGGCCTTGCCGTCACCGACGTCTCCGACCTGACCGGCTTCCCCGAGATGATGGACGGACGCGTCAAGACGCTGCATCCCAAGGTTCATGGCGGCCTGCTCGCCATCCGCTCGCATCCCGAGCACCAGGCTTCGATGCTCGGCCATGGCATCGCGCCGATCGACCTGCTCGTCGTCAACCTCTACCCGTTCGAGGCGACGGTCGCCGCCGGCAAGCCTTATGACGACTGCATCGAGAACATCGATATCGGCGGCCCGGCGATGATCCGCGCCGCCGCCAAGAACCACAATGACGTCGCCGTCGTGGTCGAGGCCGCCGACTACGCCGCCGTATTGGCCGATCTCGAGACCCATAAGGGCGCAACGACGCTGACCCTGCGGCGCAAGCTCGCCCAGAAGGCCTATTCGCGCACCGCCGCCTATGACGCCGCGATCTCGAACTGGTTCGCTGGCGAGCTAGGCGACACCTCGCCGGCCTTCCGCGCGCTTGGCGGCAGTCTCGCCGAAACGATGCGCTATGGCGAGAACCCGCATCAATGGGCCGCCTTCTACCGCACGCCGGAGCAGCGCACCGGTGTCGCCACCGCCCGCCAGGTCCAGGGCAAGCAGCTCTCCTACAACAACATCAACGACACCGACGCCGCTTTCGAATGCGTCGCCGAGTTCGACCCTGCCCGCACCGCCGCCTGCGTCATCGTCAAGCACGCCAACCCCTGCGGCGTCGCCGAGGGCGGCTCGCTGCTCGAAGCCTATGAGCGAGCCCTGGCCTGCGACCCCGTCTCGGCCTTCGGCGGCATCGTTGCGCTGAACCGCAAGCTCGACGCGGAAGCGGCGAAGAAGATCGTCGAGGTCTTCACCGAGGTGATCATCGCCCCCGACGCCGACGAAGATGCGATCGCGCTCGTCGCCGCCAAGAAGAATCTGCGCCTGCTCCTGACCGGCGGCCTGCCGGATGTCCGCAAGCCCGGCCTCAGCCTGCGCACCGTCGCCGGCGGCTTCCTCGCCCAGGCGCGCGACAACGCCGTCGTCGACGACATGGAGCTCAAGGTCGTGACCAAGCGCCAGCCGAGCGAGGCCGAGCTCGCCGATCTGCGCTTCGCCTTCCGCGTCGCCAAGCACGTCAAGTCGAACGCGATCGTCTATGCCAAGGGCCTCGCCACGGTCGGCATCGGCGCCGGTCAGATGAGCCGCGTCGATTCCTCGCGTATCGCCGCCTGGAAGGCCGGTGAAGCGGCCAAGGCTGCCGGCGTGCCCGAGAGCCTAGCCAAGGGCGCGGTCGTCGCCTCCGACGCCTTCTTCCCCTTCGCCGACGGCCTTCTTGCCGCGGCCGAAGCCGGCGCCACCGCGGTGATCCAGCCCGGCGGCTCGATGCGCGATGACGAGGTGATCAAGGCTGCCGACGAAGCCGGCCTCGCCATGGTCTTCACCGGCCACCGCCATTTCCGGCACTGAGGCAGCGACAACGGGGGAAGCCGGTATGCACACGGTCAAGGTCATCGCCGCCGGCTTCGCCCTGCTCGGCGTCCTGCTCCTGATCGCGCCGCGGCTGAACACCGGCGGGCGTCATCCGATCGTCTTCGCGATGAAGCTCTTCATCCCGCTCTGGTTCGTCGCCTCGGTGGTCAACCTGATCATCGGCATCAACCGCGCCGGCTATACCTTCCTGCAGGAGGCCCCGATCCTGCTTGTCGTCTTCGGCGTGCCGGCGCTGGTCGCGGGATTGATTTGGTGGCGTTTCGGCAGAGGTGTCTCGTGAGCCTTGAATCCGTCCGTGCCTTCTTTGCCGAACATGCCCCCGATATCGCGATCCTTGAGACAGACGGCAGCAGCGCCACGGTGACGCTGGCGGCGGAGGCCTTCGGCGTCGAGCCGGCCCGCATCGCCAAGACGCTGTCCTTCCGCCTCGGCGAGCGCGTCGTTCTGCTCGTCACCCGCGGCGACGCCCGCCTCGACAACAAGAAGACCAAGGCCGCCTTCGGCGCCAAGCCGCGCATGCTCGATCTCGACGAGGTCGTCGCCATCACCGGCCACCCGGTCGGCGGCGTCTGCCCGTTTGGATTGCCGACCCCTCTCCCGGTCTATTGCGACGTCTCGCTGAAGGTCTTCGACGAGGTCGTTCCGGCGGCCGGCTCGACGCAGACCGCAGTGCGCATCAGCCCGGACCGCATGGCCGCACTCACCGGCGCGCAATGGGTCGATGTCTGTCAGGAGCCCGCGGCCCTGGCCGCGCAGTAAATTTCAGGCGCCGACCCGCTCGATCAGCGCCATCGCTGCGGCGGGATTGCGGACCTTGTCGCCGCTGATGACATAGAGGAAGACGTCGCGCGGCATCTTGCTCGCGGCAGGCGCGACCAGCTCCAGATCTTCGGGCGCGCCGCCCTTGGCCCAGGCCTGGGCGCGACTGATCCAGGCATCGAGCTGCTCAGCGGGATAGCCGTTGGGCTCGGCCTCCTTCGTGCCCATGATCCGCGCATAGACGAAGGGCGCCGTCACATCGGCGATCTGCGGGAAATTGGAATCGCCCGAGGTGATCGCTGCGACACCGTACTCGCGCAGCAGGGCGACGAAATCGGAAGAGCGGAAGCTCGGATGACGCACTTCCACGGCATGGCGCAGCGTGATGCCGTCGACCTCCTTCGGCAGCAGCTTCAGGAACGCCTCGAAATCGGCCGGGTCGAACGCCTTGGTCGCCATGAACTGCCAGTTGATCGGGCCGAGCTTCTCCTTGAGCTCACTGAGGCCGGAGGTCACGAACTTCTCGACCGACGGGCCCGCCTCAGCCAAAACCCGGCGATTGGTGCAGAAGCGCGAACCCTTCAGCGCGAAGACGAAGCCATCAGGCGTCTCGGCCCGCCATCTGGCGAAGCTTTCCGGCTTCTGCGAGCCGTAATAGGTGCCGTTGATCTCGATCGAGGTCAGTTTGCTCGCGGCATATTCGAGCGCGCGCTTCTGCGAGAGCTTGTCCGGGTAGAAGACGCCACGCCAGGGCTCGAACACCCAGCCGCCGATGCCGATATGGATCTTTCCGGCTATCCTGGTGGCCATGGCCCGCATCCTCAACCTTATCGCTCAAACCGATTGGTAGAGTAGTACGCTGCAGGCACTGTCGATAGGCGGCAGCATGGTGCTTCTTCTCGTCGCTGACACGATCGCGAAGGCAACGCCACACGCTTGGCCCTTATCATTCGCGGCAGTAGCTCGACGATTGGCCGTGAGGCCGAAAGTGCCCGTTGCAAAGGCCCGCTGCCGTCAGATCATACCCTTGGGCAGGCGATTCAATTACAGCTCAGCCGCGGAGGTTTGGCGGAAGCGACCTGGGCGTGGGCGACGGCATAGGCTGCGCGCAGGCAAAGATCCTCACGCCAGGGGGCGGCGATGAGCTGAACGCCGATCGGCAATTCGTCCCCGAAGACGGGCACGGCCGCCACCGGCAACCCGACGCAGGAGATCGGCTGCGTGAACAATCCGATATTGGGCCTGAGCGGTATGGTCTCGCCCTGCAGCACCATGGTCTTCTGGCCGAGTTCCGGCGCGGCGCAAGGAGTCGCCGGCGCGATGATCAGGTCGACGGTCCCGAACAGCTGCATCATCTCGTCATGGAACCAGCGCCTGGCCCGCTGCGCCTGGAGATACCAGGCCGTCGGCTGCATAGCGCCGGCGAGGAAGCGGTCGCGGGTCTCGGGGTCGAAATCATCGGCGCGCTGCTGCAGCCGCAGGAGATGGAAGGCCGAACTCTCGCCATTGGTAATCAGGAAAGCAGCCGCACGCGCGATGCCCGCTCCGGCGATATCGATCACTCGGGTTGCGCCGAGCACCCGGGCGACCGCGGTGACGGCGGCCTGCGCTTCCGGCATCGCATCCGTCGCGAAATACCCGCCGGCGATCGCGATGCGCAAGCCGGAGACCCCGTCCTTCAGCGTGGGCAGCGTTGGCTCGATCGCCCGGACCGCACAGGCCGGATCATGCGCGTCATGGCCCTGCATCAGGTCATAGGCCATCGCGAGGTCGGTCACGTCGCGGGCGAAGGGGCCGAGATGGTCGAGCGAATCGCAGAATGGAAAGCTGCGCGTGCGCGGCAGCCGGCCATAGGTCGGCTTCAGCCCGAAGACGCCGCAGAACGAACTCGGCACCCGGATCGAGCCATTGGTGTCGGAGCCGAGCGAGATGGGCGCCAATCCCGCGGCCGTCGCGGCGCCCGAGCCTGATGAGGAGCCCCCCGCCATGCGGGCGAGGTCGTGCGGATTGCGACAGGGACCGTCATGGGCGTTCTCGCCGGTGAAGTCATAGGCATATTCGCCCATGTTGAGGCCGCCGAGTAGCACCGCGTCGGCTAGGGTCAGGCGCTCGATCAGCACCGCATCGCGTTCGGACGGCAAACGTGCGCGGTTGATCTTCGAGCCGGCCCGGGTCGGCAGGCCGGTGATGTCGAACAGGTTCTTGGCGGCGAAAGGCACGCCGGCGAGCGGTCCGAGTGCCTTGCCCGCAGCGCGACGGGCGTCGATGGCCGAAGCCTGCGTGAGCGCGCGCTCGGCGGTGACGTCGGTGAAGGCGTTGATTGCCGGGTTGATCTCGTGGATGCGCTGGAGAAAGCCGCCTACGACCTCCTTCGCGCTGACCGCGCCCTCTCGGATATCGGCGGCGATACGGTGGGCCGGTGCGAAGGCGTCGAAACTCACGCGGGTGCTCCGCCGCCGGGACTTCCCGCACGGAACACGCCGGCTGGCTCGAAGGCCGCCTCGTCGAGCGGAGCAAGGAAGACGATGCCGGACATGGTCTCGGCGATCGCCAGGAATTGCAGCACTGCCGGGCGCTGATCCTCGGTGATCGTCAGACCGAGCGTCGGCGCCATCGCATCGCAATGGCGCGCCGCATCGAAGGCGGGCTTGACGTCGCTCATTCGGCGGGCTCCAGCTTGCCATGCGGCTCGGTGGTCATCGTCTTTGGCTCGCTCACGCCGGCCGGCGAACGCGCGCAGAAATACAGGAAGCCGGCGACCATCGCATAAGCCAGGCTGATCGAGGGCGTGACGCCGAGGCCCTTGCCGATGCCGATGGCCTCGCCATGCATCAGGCCGAAATAGGTCAGCACCGCACCGGCGGCGGCGAAGCCGGCCGCGTTCAGGAACTGCTTCTCGATCACGAAGACCGCGATCGCGCCGAGGACGAGGCCGGAGAGGATGGCGCCGCCGCCCATCAGCTCGAGCCCGTGATAGAGCACGCCCATATTGGCCATCTTGTCGATGCCGACGGTGGCTGCATTGGTGCCCGCCGCGCCGAGCGCGCCGTCGATCTGCACCTTCGCCCATGCGGCCAGATGTGGTGTCACCGCCAGCACGATAGCCGGCGCATGGCTCGCCGGCGTCGTCTGAAAAGCCTGGGCGCCGATCAGCATCCCGATATAGAGCAGGATCGGCGAGATCGCGACGATCGGGATCAGCGCCAGCAGCAGTGCGACGATGCCGAACCAGCAGAGCACGATCACCATGAGCCCGGTCGCGGCCGAATAGCCGATGCGCCCGCCCATCGCCTTCCAGCCGGGATGGCCGATATAGACCGCGTTGATGAAGGGGTTGCCCATCAGGCAGCCGATCAGCGAGACGACGCCGTCGGCCGTCAGTACCCGTGTCGTCGGATAGTGGTCGCCGGCGGCCTCCGCGCTCTCGACATTGTCCATCGCCTCGACGAGGTCGTAGATGCCGAAGGGGATCGCCGTCACCAGGATGATGCCGAGGAACTGGAAGCCCGAGAAGACGTGGTCGAAGGCCGGCACCGGCAGCGAGAAGCCAAAATTGCCGAAGGCCGCGCCGAGCTTGGTCAGGCTCAGGCCGCCGACATCGAGCCCCAGGGCGGCGCTGCCCCAGGCGATGACCATGCCGAAGGCGATCGCGACCAGCCCCGCCGGAATGCCGCGCGGATAGCGCAGCCCGCCGAACCAGCTCACCAGGATGATGGCGAGGCACACCAGTCCGATGGCGGGCGTCAGGAAGATCTCCAGCGCCGGACGCATCGAGATGAAGGCGATCGAGACGCCAGCCAGCGTACCGAGCAGCGCCGCCCGCGGCGTGATCCTGCGGATATAGGGCGCGATGAAGCCGCCGATCATCAGGATGAAGCTCTGGAAGAAGACCCAGACGAGGCCCGCCTCCCAGCCCTTGACCGGATCGCCCGTCATCGCCGCGATCGGCAGCATGATCACGAAGGTGACGACGAACATATGCGGCACGCTGATGCCCGAAGGTAGTGCGCAGACATCGTCGCGGCCGGTTTCCTTAGCCAGTTTCCAGGCGAGCCAGGCGTAGTAACCGGTCGAGAGCAGCATCATCAGCCCGAGCGCCGGCAGGATGCGCCCGAACACGATCTCCGACGGCATCTTCAGGACGAATTGCAGCAGGCCGGTCAGCACCAGCAGGTTAACGAGGATATTGGTGCCAAAGCCGAACAGGGCGTTCCAGTCGCCCGGCGTCCAGAGCTTCGGTGAAGAGCCTGTCATCGCCGCCATCGCACCCTCCTGTCTCTGTTTCAGCGGTTCACGCCGCCTTTTCCGTCCGGGCGAGCGCCGCCAGCACGTCGTCCGTCGTCGAAACCCAGCCGAAGATACCGCCCTGGGCCGCGATCATGCGCAGGCCTACCTCGTGGAACTCGGGGAAATACGAGGCACAGGCATCGCCCAGCACGAGGCAGCGATAGCCTCGGTCGTTCGCCTCGCGCACGGTCGTATGAACGCAGACCTCGGTCGTGACGCCGCAGACCAGCAGCGTCTCGATGCCGCGATTGCGCAGCATCAGGTCGAGATCGGTCTGGTAGAAGGCGCCCTTGCCCGGCTTGTCGAGCACGGGTTCGCCCGGTAGCGGCGCCAGCGCCGGCACGATGTCGTGCCCGGCCTCGCCGCGGATCAGGATACGTCCCATCGGCCCGTCGGCACCGATGCGCTTCTCCGCCGGCCCGCGCTGCACCTTGGCCGGCGGCGCGTCCGAGAGATCGGGCCTGTGCCCCTCGCGGGTGTGGATCACCAGCATGCCGGCGGCGCGCGCGCCCTCCAGCACGCGGCGGCAGGGGGCGACCGCCTTGACGAGCAGCGAGACGTCGTTGCCCAGCGCCGCACCGAAGCCGCCCGGCTCCAGGAAGTCGCGCTGCATGTCGATGATGATCAGCGCCGTGCGAGCGAAGTCGACAGGCAGAGCACTTGGCTTCGCGGCGATCTCGACGGCTGGCATCAGGCGGCGCTCCCCCGCAAAGCGAACGGAACAGGCTTTGCAAGGGCCGTGCCTGCACCGGCACGGGACGTGTGGTTGCCATCGGAAGGAGCAACGGCGACGGGCGACCGCTTCATGATGCTGATCTGGAAAGGAAAATCGTGATCCCGGAGATCATTGCCGCCCGCAGGACCTGCGGTAGACAGTCCCGGCCTTTCCGGGGAGACCGCCAAGCGGAGGCGCATTGCATAATCTTTGCATGCAATACTGGAAGATTGATCAATTAATAGCCAGCCAGCCGATGCCATCGAAATGGAAAGCCTGCCCGTGCAGACCCTGAGCGATATCCTCTCCGCCCATCTCGACGGGAGCCGCAGCCTCGCGGAGACCGTCGCCGCGAGCTACGCCCGGCTGCGCACGCTGGACGATCCCGCGATGTTCATTGCGCTCAGGCCCGAGGCCGAGGCGCTCGACGAGGCAGAGCGGCTGCAGGCTGAGGGGCAGCGCGGGCGTGCGCTCTGGGGCGTGCCGGTCGCCGTCAAGGACAATATCGACGTCGCTGGCCTGCCGACCACCGCGGCTTGCCCCGCTTTCGCCTACACGCCCGCGCAGGATGCCGCCGCGGTGGCCCGGCTGAGGGCTGCCGGAGCCATCGTGATCGGCAAGACCAATCTCGACCAGTTCGCCACCGGGCTGAACGGCACGCGCTCGCCCTATGGCACGCCGCGCAATGTGCTGCGGGCCGATCTGGTGCCCGGCGGCTCCAGCTCGGGCTCCGCCAGCGCAGTCGCTTCCGGCATCGTCCCCGTAGCGCTGGGCACCGACACTGCCGGCTCCGGGCGCGTGCCGGCCGGTCTGCAGAACCTCGTCGGGCTCAAGCCGAGCCTCGGCCTGGTTCCGACAGCGGGCGTCGTGCCGGCCTGCCGCACGCTTGACTGCGTTTCGGTGTTCGCACTGACGGTCGACGACGCGATGGCGGTGCTGGAGGTGATCTCGGGTATCGATGCCGCCGACCCGTTCTCCCGGGCCGTGGCGCTCGGACGGCCCGGCGCGCTGCCGCCGCATCAGAGAATTGCCGTCCCGCGCCCCGCCGATCTCGATTTCGACGGCGATCCGGCTGCATTCGCGAGCTTTGCGCTGGCGGTCGAGCGTGCGCAGGAGCTGGGCGCAACGATCGTGCCCCTCGATATGACGCCATTCTACGAGACGGCGCGTCTGCTTTACGACGGCCCCTGGGTGGCCGAGCGCTTCGTTGCGATCCGCGAGCTGCTGACGCGTGATCCCGAAGCGATCCTGCCCGTCATCAGACAGGTCATTGCCGGCAAGCCATTGCCCGATGCGGCCGATACCTTCGCGGCGCAATACCGGCTGGCCGAGCTTGCTCTCGCCGCCAAGGCCGCGCTGAAAGGCATCGATGCGATGATGGTGCCGACGGCGCCGAGACCGGTGACGCTCGCCGAGATGACCGCCGACCCGGTCGGCAGGAACTCACTGCTCGGCCGCTACACCAATTTCGTCAACCTGCTCGACATGTGCGCGCTCGCCGTGCCGGTGAGCCTGACGGCGGACGGCACGGCGGCAGGCGTCACCTTCATCGCACCGTCCGGCCGCGATGCGGCGCTAGCCGCCCTTGGCCGCGCCTTTCATCACGCCTCCGGCTTGACGCTCGGGGCATTGGACGCGTCGATGCCGCCGCTTGCGGATCTTCAGCTTGCCGCTCCGCAGGGTACGATCGAGATCGCGGTCGTCGGTGCGCATCTGTCGGGCATGCCACTCAACGGCGAGCTGACTACGCTGGGCGCCACGTTCCTGCGAGCAATCACCACGACCGCGGACTACCGCCTCTTCGCCTTGCCCGGCGGCCCGCCGATGCGGCCGGGCCTGATCCGCATCCGGGAGGGCGGGGCAGCCATCGCGCTCGAGATCTGGGCGCTGCCTGCCGACGGCTTTGGCCGTTTCATCGCAGGCATTCCCTCGCCACTGGGCATCGGCACGCTGGCGCTCGCCGACGGCACGCGCGTCAAGGGCTTCCTCTGCGAACAGATCGCGACCGAGGACGCGCGCGATGTGACCGAATTCGGCGGCTGGCGGGCTTTCGTCGCGGCGCAAGCCAAGCCTCAGGGCGCTCCGGCATAGTTCCTGAAAGCATCGCGCACGATGCCGATATGGGCGCGCATCGCCTCTGCCGCGCCGGGCTGGTCGCCCCGCAGGATCGCCTGCACGACCAGGTCATGCTCCTGATAGGAGCCTCCCAGGCGCCCGGCCGCCCGGAACTGCGCCCTGCGAAACGGCGCGACCCGGGCGCGCGTCATCAGGGTCAACTCGGCGAGGTAGCCATTATGCGAGCCCGAGTAGATCGCGGCGTGAAAAGCCTCGTTGGTCTCATGATAGCGCAAGGGATCGCCTTCGTGCACGAGCGCGCGCAGCACCTGATGCAGCCCCTCCAGGCCGCGCCGTTCAGGCACGGTCATGTTGCGGGCGGCGAGCCCCGCACAGAGCGCCTCGAGCTCGGCCATCGCCTCGAACATGTCGTCGAGCTGCGTCGGGGTGGGCAAGGCTACGACCGCGCCGCGATGCGGCCGGACGCTGACGAGCCCCGAGGCTGAGAGCTGGCGGATCGCCTCGCGCACAGGTGTGCGCGAGACGCCGAACCGCGCCGCCAGCTCCTGCTCGTCGAGGGGCGTTCCCGGTTCGAGCACGCCCGATACGATGTCGTCGGCGATCTGCAGGCGAAGCGCTTCCGTCCGCGTTCGCGGTGGCGCTGCGGACTTGGATATCGCCAAGAAGGCGGCGGGGCGGGGCGGCATGATCAGGATCGGAAAGCGGGGGAAATCGTCGATGCCTGCATAGCAGGCAGAGCGATGTTGGTCACGGCGTCATGAAGAATGCGCGACCGCCCGCCGCTCATTCGGGGATGATGCTGACATGGGCGCTGACGACGCGCCAGCCTTCTGCAAACTTGACCCAGGTCTGGCTCTGGCGCCCCACCTTGCCGACCATACTGTCGCGCCGGAACATCGTGTTCGCGGTCGCCGTCGTGTCGCCGTAAGTTGTGATGACGGTGCGTTCCAGCGTCCGTTCGAGCCCGACCGGCGAGCGCGCCGAGCGGAAGGCGGCGATCTCGTCATGGCCGTAGAGGTTTTCGGCGACGCCATAGCGCAAGGTCTCGGGCGCCTTGCGGAAGATCGCATCCAGCGTTGCGACGTCATTGCCGGTGAGCGCGGCCTCATAGGCGGCGAAGGCCGCTTCCACCTCGGCAAGTACGGCGGGATCGTTGATCTTCATCTGCAGGCATCTCCAGAGGACTATCCCGCAATGACGATCGCGGGCAGGACGCGCTCATAACGGCGGATGCGGAATCGCGGTCAGCAACTCCCTCGTATACTGCGCCTTGGGATCGCCGAGCACCTCCTCCGCCGTGCCTTCTTCGACGATCGAGCCCGTCTTCATCACGATCACCCGGTCGCAGAGCAGCCGCACCACGTTGAGATCGTGCGAGACGAAGAGATAGCTCATGCCGAGCCGTCCCTTGAGTTCTTCGAGCAGGTTCAGCACCACCGCCTGGACGGAGACGTCGAGCGCCGCCGTGGGCTCGTCGAGAATGACCAGATCGGGGTCGAGCGCGATCGCACGCGCAATGCCGACGCGCGCCTTCTGCCCGCCGGAGAGCTGGTGAGGGAAGCGATCGATCAGCTCGACCGGCAGGCCCACGAGCCGTGCCAACTCCTCGCAGCGCGCGCGCAGGGCATCGCGTCCCTTGACTGCGCCCATCCGCATGATCGGGTCGGCGATGGCGCGCTCGGCGGTGAAGCGCGGATTGAGGCTGTCGGTCGGGTCCTGGAACACCATCTGGATGCGCCGGCGCTGCGGCGACGCGGCGAACTGTTTGGCGGGAATCGCACCGATATCTATGCCGTCGAAGATGATCCTGCCGCCGCTGGGGTCGATCAGTCGCGTGACCATCATCGAGGTCGTCGATTTGCCGCAGCCGGATTCGCCGACGAGCCCAAGCGTCTCGCCCCTGGCGATGCTGAAGCTGATGCCATCGACGGCGCGGAACGGTACCGGTCGCTCGCCCGGGCCCTTGCCCAGCAGCTTGCCGAAGATGCTGCCGCCTGCCGCCCGCGGATATTCCTTGACCAGATTCTCGACCTGCATCAGGGGGCCGGCATTCGCCGCCGGTTTCGGCTCAGCCACGGCCGTCCTGGCTTCGGCGGGAACGGTTTTGAGCGCGTCGGGCAGCAAATCTGCGAGGCTCGCGCCCAGTCGCGGCGTCGCCTGCATCAGCCTGCGGGTGTAGGGGTGCCGCGGGTTGTGGAAGATCTCGCTGGCCAGCGCAGTCTCGACGACCTTGCCCTTTTCCATCACGACGACCTTGTCGCAATAGGCGGCGGCGAGGCCGAGATCGTGCGTGATCAGGATCGTCGACATGCCCCGCTCGCGGGTCAGCTCGACGATGAGGTCCATCACCGCCTTCTGCGTGGTGACGTCGAGGCCGGTCGTCGGCTCGTCCGCGATCAGCAATTGCGGCTGGCAGGCCAGCGCGAGCGCGATCACGACGCGCTGGCACATGCCGCCCGACAGCTCGAACGGATAGGCGTCGTAGCGCTCCTCCGGCCGCGCGATCTTGACCTTGCTCAGCGCCTCGATTGCCTTGTCTTTGGCAGTCGCACGCGTCGCCTGGACATGCTGCAACAGCACGTCCTCGATCTGCTTGCCGACCTTGCGGATCGGATTGAGTGCCGCGCGCGGGTTCTGGAAGATCATCGAGATCTCGCGTCCGCGCATATCGCGCATCTGGGCCTCGTCGGCCGCCACGAGATCGACGCCGAAGAACGAGATCGAGCCTTCGGCGACGCGGCCGGCGCGATCGAGGATGCGCACCACGGCATAGGACGTCACCGACTTGCCCGAGCCGGACTCGCCGACGATCGCGACCGTCTCGCCCTTGGCGACGCTGATATCGATCGCCTTGACCGCCTGCACCATGCCGCGGCGGGTGGCGAATTCGACGGTGAGGTTTCTGATCTCGAGCAGAGGCACCGCTGTCACCTCAGTTCCTCCGCTGGGGATCGACGAGATCGCGCACGCCGTCGCCGAGCAGGTTGAAGCAGAACACGGCGATCATCAGGGCGAGGCCGGGGAAGAAGGCGATCCACCACTCGCCGGAGACGATGAAGCTCGCGCCCTCGGCCACCATGATTCCCCATTCCGGGGTCGGTGGGCGCACGCCAAGCCCGATGAAGGAGAGGCCTGCCGCATTCAGGATCGCATAGCCCATGGTCAGCGACATCTGCACCGCCATGATCGGCATGATGTTGGGCACGATCTGGGTGAGGAGCAGCCGCCAGTCGGAATTGCCCGAAAGCCGCGCCGCCTGCACGAAGCCGGAATCGCGGCGCACATTCGCCTCGGCGCGCGCGACACGGGCATAGAGTGGGAAATTGATGATCGCGGTCGCCAGCACGATGTTGCCGACCGAGTTGCCCAGCGCCGCCACGATGCCCATCGCCAGCACGAAAAGCGGGAAGGCCATGATCGTGTCGGCGATGCGGCCGACGACCTTGTCGACCCAGCCGCCGTAGAACCCGGCCATGACGCCGGCAAGCCCGCCCATCAGGAAGACCAGCGCCACCGAGAAGATCGCGATCGAGAAGTCGAGCCGCGTCGCAGCCACCACGCGGCTGAAGATGTCGCGGCCGAGCTGGTCCGTGCCGAACCAGTGCGCCCGGCTCGGCGCCTGCAAGGCGGCGTCGGTGTTGCTCGCGAGCGGGTCGTACGGGACGATCGAGGGGCCGAAGATCGCCGCCAGCAGGATCAGCGCGAACAGCCCGAAGGCGAGCCCCGTCACCGGGTTCTCGGCGATGATATGGCGTGCATGCGCCCACAGGCTGGTGGAAGGCGGCGCCTCGAAGCGCAGCACCGGAACGGGTTCGGCAGGGATTGTTCGGGCAGGTGCCGGCTCGACCTTCGCCATGTCGTTCACGGTCTTCAACCCTCCAGCCTGACGCGGGGATCGATGACACCGTAGAGCACGTCGATCATCAGGTTCAGGGCGACGTAGAGGATCGCCATGGTCAGCACGAAGCCCTGGATCGGTGCATAGTCCGACGCGATCAGCGCCTCGACCGCGTAGGAACCGACGCCGGGCCAGGCGAAGACCTTCTCGACCAGCACATTGGCGCCCAGCAAGAAGGAGAACACCATGCCGAGCGTCGTGACCACCGGCAGCATCGCATTCCGGAAGGCATAGGTGCCGATGACCTTGCTGTTGGTCAGGCCGCTGGCGCGCGCGGTGCGCACGAAATCGGCGCCGAGCACGGCCAGCATCGAGGCACGGGTCATGCGGGTGATCGGTGCCAGCGAGAAGATGGCGAGCGTCACCGCCGGCAGGATCAGCTGGGCGAAAGCCCCCCGGAAGGTATCGAAATCCCGTGCCAGCAAGGTGTCGATCAGGAACAGGCCGGTGACGCGTGGCGGTTCGGAGGCGAAGACGTCGAGCCGGCCGAGCGGCGCCGGCGACCAGCCAATGATGAAATAGAACACATAGACCAGCAGGAGCCCGGTGAAGAACACCGGCAGCGAGACGCCCGCGGTCGCCACGATGCGGCAGAGATGGTCGATCCAGGAGCCCTGCTTCACCGCCGCCAGTACACCCAGAGGCAGAGCCACCGCCATCGCCAGGATCAGCCCCGCCAGCGTCAGTTCCGCGGAGGCAGGCAGGCGCGCGGCGAGATCCTTGGTCACCGCCTGGCCGGTCGTCAGCGAGGTTCCGAGATCGCCCTTCACCAGCGCCGTGACATAGGAGACGAACTGTACCGGCAGCGGCTGGTCGAGCCCGAGCTTGGAGCGGATTTCAATGATCGCCTGGGGCGAGGCGGCCGGGCCGGCGAAATAGGCCGCGGTATCGCCCGGCAGCACCCGCGTCAGCAGGAAGGTGACGATGATCACGCCGATGACCGACGGGATCGTCGTCATCAGACGCTGGCCGATCATGCGCAGCATGGTGTTCCTTTCCGCGTGCTGGGCGCTTCGTCATTGCGAGCGTAGCGAAGCAATCCAGAGGAAGGTCGAGCGCGGTCGCTCCTGAATCGCTTCGTCGGCCGCGCGGCCTCGCAACGACGGTGAGCGATCATCCGCGCCTTACCCCTTGGTCAGGTAGCGAAAATCCGGCTCGCGGCAGGGCTGGAACTGGTAGCCGCCGATCGCCTTCTGCAGCGCGACGTCATGGGTCGGCTGGTTGATCGGCACCATCGGCACCTCGTTGTTCACCAGCTTGATGAAGTCGATGACATTGGCGTCGTAAGAGGTCTTGTCGGGCGCGAAGCGCGCGGCATCGACGAGCTTGTCGAGCGCCGGATTCTGGTAGGCGGCGATGTTGAAGATCGAGTTGTTGCCGTGCATCGTCCAGAACAGGTAGTAATCGGGATAGTCGAGCCAGCCGGCGAAGCGGTTGAGGACCA
This sequence comes from Allobosea sp. LjRoot237, assembly GCF_964253285.1. Taxonomy (NCBI): domain Bacteria; kingdom Pseudomonadati; phylum Pseudomonadota; class Alphaproteobacteria; order Hyphomicrobiales; family Alloboseaceae; genus Allobosea; species Allobosea sp. LjRoot237. The sequence continues at coordinate 25,637 of NZ_CAXUQP020000003.1, read as the reverse complement.
TCGGATTGGTCTTCTTGGCGATCTCGGTGCGGAAATTTGCGCCTGGCACCTTGTTGATCTCGACGGTGATGCCGATCGCGGCGAGCGCTTCCTTGATCAGCACCGCCATCGGCTCGGCGACGGTCGCGTTGCCGGCGTCGAAATACAGCGTCGTCGAGAACGGTCCGCCGGCGGCATCGACCAGGGCCTTGGCCTTGGCGACGTCGGAGGTGTAGGGGAAGGGCTGCGGCCAGGCGACCTTGGGATCTTTGCCGCCGGCCATCGAGACGCCGCGGCCGAACAGCGAGGCCTGCAGGATTTTCTCGTAGGGCATCACCCAGGCCACGGCCTGGCGCAGGCGCACGTCCTTGAACGGGCCGACCTGCGTGTTGAGATAGCAACCCCAGACGCCGTTGGGGATCGGAACGCCGACGACGTTGACCTTGCCGGCATCGAGCAGGTCCTTGAAGTCCTTCGGCGGCAAACCGTATGAGACGTCCGCGTCGCCGCGCTCCATCAGGGCCCTGCGGGTCGAAGGCGAGGCGATGTCGCGCGCGATGATGCGGCGCAGCTGCGGCAGCTTTCCGCATTTCCAGTCGTCATTGCGGACATAGATCGTCTCGACGCCGGGCTTCCAGCTTTCGACCTTGTAGGCCCCCGAGCCGGCGATATTGTTCTTCAGCCATTCCTTGGCATGGGGGTCGCCACCGCCATTCTTGATCGCCAGCTCGGAGTCGAACACGAAGGGGATCGTGACCGCGAGGTTCGGCAGCGTCATCTTGTCCTTGCGGATGAAATCGACGCGAAACGTCTTCTCGTCGACGATGACGAATTGCTCGGGTTTCTCCAGCGAGCCGGCATTCATCTGCGTCGTCGCGAAACCGCCGATGGTACAGGCACGGTCGAGCGACCATTTCACGTCGGCCGCCGTGACCTTGCGGCCGGAATGGAAGGTGGCATCGCGCAGCTTGAAGGTGCAGCTCATGCCGTCCGACGCGATCTGCCAGCTTTCGGCCAGCTCGCCTTCGAGTTCGCCCATCGAGATGGTGTTGCCGCCGCCGCCGGGAATCGGCACCGGCTTGAAGCGCAGCAGGCGGTCATAGCAGTTCAACGCGACGCCATTGACGGGCTGCGAGGAGCCGATGCCCTGCATATCGAGGCTGTTCGGCCCGTACTCCTGAACCAGCAGCAGGGTTTCGGCTCGGCCCACTGCCTGGGCTTGCGCCTGGCTTCGCGCGACGAAGGGCGCGGCAAGACCTGCGGCGATGGCGGCGCGGCGTGTGATCATCAGTCGGAAACCCCTGATTTTGCCAATCGGATGTCGTGACGCGCCGGATCTTCGGAGGCGAGCTTGCGGATCGCGCTTTCGGCTGCCGCGAGAGCGCAGCCGCGGCGGATGGCGGCTCGGATAGAACTTGGGCGTGAATGCGGTTCGGCGTCAGCGCACATGACGCTTCCGAAGCACGTAGCGTGCCAGCAGGTAGTGAATTGAAATCTCTAGGGAAAAGCACACTTCAGTGGGCGCTTCATCCCACGTTGTATGCAATGACGTGAAAATGCCTATGAAATAGGCTATATTACCATGCGCGCTCGGCTGCGCTACCTAATGCGGCATGAATGCCGATCTCAGCTGAATCGAGAATGGTGAAGGCGGCGGCGTGTTCGCTCTGGCGGGCGGCATAGCCCTCCGGCTAGCTGCCGTAGACGCGGACGTAGTCTACCCTCAACTGCGCTTCCCGGTCCTCCGGTCTGAGTGGCTGCGGAAACGGGACGTCGGATCGCAAGGCGAGCGTGATCAGGGGCCAGAACACATCGCCCTGCGCATCGATCTCGTTCGCACGCCCGATCCGCCATTCGAGCGCGCCACCGGTCTTCGGATCGCGAATCGGCTTGCGCTCGAAATAGAGGACGCAACGATCGCCGTCGATCAGCCCGCCATAGCGGAAATAGCCGCTGGTCAGATCGACCTCCGTGGGGACGCCGACCCCCTCGTGCCGCTCGCCCGGCTGACCCCATTCGTGCAGATAGGCGCCGTAGAGCCTGTGCTCCCAGCCCTTGTGCTCGACGATATCGATTTCGACGCTGGTCTTGGGGAAGAGGATGCTGCGGCCGTTCATCAGCCAGAAGGCCGGGAAGCTCAGCGGATGCGCCGGGAACCGCATCCGCGCCTCGAAATAGCCGTTGCGCCAGCCTCTCAAGATGGTGCCGTCCCTGCGGGCGGTCTGGAGATTGCCGGAGATCCACTGGAACTCCGGCAGCGCGTTGCCGTAATAAGCCGGCACGTTCATCGGCCGCCCGAGATAGCGGGCCGAAATCTCGAGCGCGTGACCTCCGGAGGCCAGCGGATCGGCGACGATCGCATAGGGGTCGAAGCCCTCCTCGCCGCCGCGCCGGCTGAAGGCCGAGCGACCATAGAAACCCGGCTCATGGGTGGTCGCCTTGGGGCCGGCCTGCCAGATGGCCGGATCAAGGCTGGCGAAGGCTTCATCGAAGACGAGCCTGCGGCCGAGCGTCGGATCCGGCGCATCCTGCTGCGCGTCCGCCGAACTGGGACGGGCGCCTGCCGCTGTCGCGACAGCGGCGGCTGCGCGCAGGAACGTCCGGCGGGATGGCATGATCGGCATGGCTCATCTCCGGGTGGCTGGCTGGACTGCCGCAAGCAGCTCCAGCGTCTTCAATTCGTATGGGGCAGCGCCGAGCCGGCCCTCCGGCCGAGTTGCAGGATCGCCTCGTCGTAGAGGTCGAGCGTCTCGCGGGCGACGCGGGCGATCTTCAGATGCTCGATCCGGTACTGGCTTCGCTCGCGCCAATGACTGATCGCATCAGGGGTTGCGATCAGCTCGGACAGGGCAGTGGCAAGCGCATCGGGATCGCGGGCCGGTACCAGCACGCCCGCCTCCCCGCCCTCCAGCAATTCGGGGATGCCGTCGATATGCGTCGCCACGATGGCGCAGCCCGCCTCCCTTGCCTCCGGCAGGACAAGCGGCGCCGGATCGGCATGAGACGGCAACACGAAGATATCGGCGCCGCGCATCCAGGGGAAAGGATCGACCTTGCTGCCTTCGAAGCGCACGGCCTCGCGGCAGGACAAACCGGCGACCATGTCGCGGTAGATCTGCGCGAAGGGTCCATCGCCGACGATGTGCAAGCGTGCCCGCGGATGTCGGCGATGGACCAGATCGAAGGCGGCAAAGAGATCGGCCAATCCCTTGCGCGGGTGCAGACCGCCAACGAAGAGGAGGCTTGGTGAAGCGAGCGCGATCGGCGTGATCTCGCGGTTTGCCAGGCGGGCCGAGCCGATGGTGCCGTTGAGAATGACGCGCAGCTTGGCGGCCGGGATGCCGCGCCGGCGCATCGATATACCAACAGCGGCGCTGACCGCGATGACACGGGTCCCGAGCCCCATGAGAACCGCGCTCTTCTCGAATTCATTGTGAACCGTCGCGACCAGCGGGATACCGGCGAGCTTGCAGATCGGCCAGGCAAGCACGGCGCTCGTCATCATATGGGCATGGACGATGTCGGCGCTGAAAGTGCCGACCAGTCGCCGCAGCGCCCAGGCGGACCGCAATAACGTCGCCCCCTTGCGCCGATGGTCGATCGTGAAAACCTTGACGCCATTGCGGGCGAGCAGCGCATCGAAATCGCCACCGCCGCTGGCCACAGCGACGATATGGCCGAGCCGGCTCTGCTCGCAGGCAAGGTCGACCGCAGCGTGGACATGGCCGTTCGACTGCGTCGTGTGATTCAGCAAATGGAGGATACGCATGGGCCCATCACGATGCTCGGACCGCCAACTCGCCTGCGCTCGCGCCTCTGCGTCGCTGGGCGCGAAGGCCCTGCATTTACTGTGCCGGGACCGCGCGAGCGCCCCGCAACGCCGCTTCGGCCTCGATCGTCGAGACCCGTGCCGTCGGCTGGTAATTGAAACCGCCCTGGCGGCCCAACGATTCGATCCCGAAGGCCTTCAGGGCCTTGACCGCCTCGGCAGCGCTCTCATCCGCTCCATTGCGGTAGACCGGATAGGCGTTGTCGAGGAATTGGCTGCCTTCGAGCCTGAGATCGCCGCGGAAGAGGCCGTTCACCGCGACATGGGCGCGGAAATCCGCCTCGGCCTGGGCGACGGATTTGCCGATATGATTGGCGATCACCTCGACGCCGAAATACTCGCGCCTCTGCGCGCGACCGTAGAAGTCGGAATACATCGTCAGGCGCTTCCAGGCACCGTCATAGGAGAAGTTGTAGATGATTTCCTCATCGAAGCCGCGCACGCCGTCGAAGCTGAAGTAGAGCGCCAGCAGCGTGATCGTCTCGAGCTCCTGCGAGACCGGCAGGTTGCAGAGTGCCTGCAGTTGCGGGATCGGGATCGTCGAAACGACGCGATCGGCGACGATCGCCTTGCCCTCGCGGAACAGGACGAAACGATTGTCGAGTTTCTCGATCCGGTCGAGCTTTGCCCCCATCAGGAAGCTGACGCCACGCGCGGACAGCGTCGCGGCCGCAGCGGCGTAGAGCGCCGCGAAGCCTTCGCGCGGGCGCGCCAGCTGGCAATTGGTCGGTGCCGACGGCTTCGTTCGGCGCAGGCGGCCGAGCATGGCGCGCAGCGAAGCGTGCTCGCTGATCCATTGCATGCGCTTGCGCGCCAGTTCGATGCCGATCTGATCGGACGCAATGCCATAGAATCGGGTCATGTAGGCGTCGAGACCCGAGCGGTGCAGTAGCCTGGCCCCGATCCAATGACGGGCAAACTCGCGGGCGTTGCGCATCCGCCGTTTGAAAAGGCGGGCATAGGCCGCCGATGCCAGGATACGAGCAACCTCGAGCGGCCCGGCGCGCAGGATGTCGTCCTTTACCGAGATCGGATATGCGGTGATGAGCCGTTGCGGATTCAGCCTTGCCCAACGCGGCCGGATCGGCACGTAAAGCGGCAGCAATTCCGGGAAATGCTGCAGCAGCGGCGAGTCATCCTGGAAGATCAGGCTACCGATATCGAAGGTGTACCCGCCCGACGACCAGTCGATGTGATTGCCGCCGATGTGCGGGTATTCGTCGACGACGACGATCCGCCTGCAGCCCTGCTGGGCGAGCACCGAGGCCGAGACCAGGCCGGAGACGCCCGCGCCCAGGACGATGACGTCGCAGCGCTCGGCGGCCGTGCTCTCGGCATCGTCGATCTGCTGGATCACCTCTTCCATCGCCGAACCTCACTGATCGGACATGATAAGAGGCTAGTCCCCCGTAAGATCAGCCGAAAGCAAAACTCGCCGGCACAGCGCGCCTTTTCCTGCTCAATCGTGCAGCGAATGCGATGTGAATGAGCAATCGCGCTTGCGATCTGCCGAAGCAACCATCCTGAACTGGCATGGTCCCTGCTTCATCTGCGTAAGGCGTGCGTTTTCGCGTCGGCCGTCGGCTCGTCGCGACGGTGTCAACCAATGCGTCTGAGCACGGAGCGTATGATGCCGGGCTGGCCACATCCGAACGAGGCGGAGCTGTTGGAGGGGATCGAGCTGGTCTCGACCGACCTGTTCGACACCTTGCTGTTGCGCACGCTTCGCTCGGAGCGCGCTCGTATCGTCGGCGGCGAGCGCATCTTCGCTCGCAGACTGGCCGAACAGGGCCTGCCGGTTTCGGAGAGCTGGCTGGTCGAGGCCCGTCTGGAGGCGCAGCGGCTGGCCTATCGCGCGCTCGACATGGCGGAGCAGGACGGCGAGGTCAGGCTGCGCGACGTGATCCGGCGCCAGCTCACCATTCTCGGCTTGCCCGAGACGCGAACGGAGCCGCTGTGCGAGACGCGGCTCGCGATCGAGCTCGATATTGAAAAGGCATCGCTACGGCCGAACCTGCAACTCGCGGCACTGCTGCGCCGCTGTCGCAGCGAAGGCCGGCGCGTCATCGCGATCAGCGACATCGGGCTGCCGGCTTCGGTGCTCGGCGCGTTGGTCAGCCATCTCCATGGCCCAGAACTGCTCGATCGGATTTATTCCAGCGCCGACCTCGGCCTGACCAAGCGACGCGGCGAGCTCTTCCATGCCGTCCTTGCCGCAGAAGGGGTCGATGCCGGCCGGACCTTGCATGTCGGCGACGATTGGCTCGCCGACCACGCCGTACCGTCCTCACTTGGCCTGCGCACGCTCCACCTCCCGCGCCCGAAGCTGAAGCGTCATCTGTCGCGTCTTCACGGCGGGGCAAGCGAGCTCGGCCGCATCCTCCGAAGGCAACGGGCCCATGCCGGCACTCCAGCGCAATATACTCGCGATCCCCATGCGTTCGGGCGCGAGGTGCTCGGCCCGATCGTGGCCGAATTCTGCCTGGCGATCTGGCTCTACGCCGACGAGGCCCGCAAGCGCGGCGACGCGGCCCTGCTGTTCTGCGCGCGCGGCGGACTCGGCATTCGGGCAGCGTTCGAGCGGATCGCCAAGCGGCTGAACCTGCCGCTCGCAATGCCGCGCGAGAACCTGATGGTTTCGCGCCTGGTTGCGGCCAGAGCGGCCGTCATGACCCGCAGCCAGGCGGCACTCGACGAACTCGGGCGCGAATTCCGCGGCAGCAGCTTCGCCGACGTCGCCACCGCGTTGGGTGGCGGTCGCTATGAGCTGCTTCAGTCATGGAACGAACCATTCGCGCCAGAGCGCTTCTTCGCCATGCTCGACAGGCCGGCCGGCACTGCCGTCACCGCCGACATCGACAGGCAGAACACACTCTTCTTACGCCATCTTTCCGCAGCCAGCTGCGGCGCAAGGCGGATCATCCTGTGCGACACCGGGCTTTACGGCAGCACCCAGCGCCTGCTCGCAGCCGGCGTGCCGGATTTGAGCTTCGAGACCATCCAGCTCGCGCGCTGCAACTACAAGGGCCTCAGCGAGGAGCATTTCCCGCGTGTCGTCGGGCTTGCCGTCGAGCGCAACCGCTACAGCCCCCTCGCCGTCCGCTCGACGGTGCTGCGCTATTGGCAGTTGGTCGAGAGCCTGTTCGAGCCGGCGATTCCATCAGTACGATCCTTCGCCGAAGGCGCGGACGGCGCGACCATCTGCAACGCCGGTGACATTGCCTTCGGGGCCGTTGATCCTGCCGCCGGCAATCCTCTTTTGTCCGGCGCCCTCGCCTATATCGACGACGTCGGGGGCGGAACGGCGATCATGGCCGATGCGGCCCGCGCCTGGCCGCGGCTCAGGCAGGCCGTCACTCGACCGGTCGCGGCCGACCTCGCGGCGCTGGCTATCGGCGAGCGCTCCGTCGATTTCGGCCGGGCCGGCACTGTCGGAGATGGCGTTGCGCCGCTGGGCAGCGCGCTGTCCCGCCTGGCATCGATCCGCACTCAGCTTTGGCGCGAAGGCGCGATCGTGCGAGCCTTTCCACGTTCGCACCTGCCGCTGCTGACGGCAGTCGAAGCCTTCCATGCGCTACGCGGACTCTCCACCGGCTACCACCGCTGATGGGAGGCCGTGTGATCAGGGCGACTTTCAGAGCGGTCGCCGCAGGCCGAGATTTGTGCCGACGCGTGCCGCGCGGCTCCGAGGACGGATCGCCATGCTGGCGATGAAGGCGTTCCGGGGTGCCGGCTGGCTGGTCGCGTCGCGCTTCCTCGGCCGGTTCATCGACTTCTTCACGCTATTGATCATGGCGCGGATGCTGGCGCCGGCGGATTTCGGCCTGACGGCGCTCGCCATGTCCTGCGTCGCGATCGTCGACATGGTGCTCGAGGTTCCGGTGACGCAGGCGCTGGTCCGCCTGCCTCATGTCGACAAGGCGCATCTCGACACGGGCTTCACGCTCGGCGCCCTACGCGGTCTCGCAATTTCCGTGGTGCTGCTTACCGTCGCCTGGCCGTTCGCGTGGCTCAACGGCGATCAGCAGCTCGTCCCGGTCATTCTCGCGCTCGCCTTCGCACCGATCGCACGCGGTCTCGCCAGCCCCGGCCTCGTCATGTTCATCCGCGAGCTCGGCTTCCTGCGCAACTTCCTCCTTGAGACCGGCGGCAAGCTCGCAGCCTTCTGTCTCGCCATCGCAACCCTCCTGCTCGGCGGCGGTTATTGGGCCCTGGTCATCAATTTCGTCGCCGCACCCGTCTTCAGCTGCGCAATCTCCTACCTGCTCGCCCCCTATCGGCCGGCTCTGTCGCTGTCCCGACTGCCGGATTTTGCCAGTTTCGTTGGCTGGTTCACCTGCGCCCAGTTCGTCTCAGCGGTGAACTGGCAGTTCGATCGCATCCTGCTCGGGCTCGGCGGTGCCAAGGAGACGCTCGGCCGCTATGCGGTCGCTGCCGACCTGTCGGTCATGCCGACCCAGAGTCTGATCGGGCCGGCACTGCAACCGATCATGGCCGCGTTCGCCCGGATCAAGGCGGAGGATCAGCGCCTGCGGCTCGCCTTCCTCAAGGCGGCACGCTTCAGCATGCTCGCTTCGGTGCCTTGCAGCCTGGGAATCGCACTGACGTCCGATCTGATCATCGAGGTCCTGCTCGGTCCGAAATGGCATGGCGCCGATTGGCTGCTGAGCCTGCTGTCGCTCTCGGTGACGGCGACGCCCTATTTCCAGACACTGTATTCGCTGAGCCTGGCACTGGGCCGGCCTGAGGTGATCTTCCGGCTCAATCTCTACGATCTCGCCATTCGCTCGCCGGCCGTCGTCATCGGCTTTCTGCAATGGGGCGCTGTCGGCATGGCGGCCGCTCGGCTAGTCGCGGCTGCGGTCATGGCGGTCTTCTTCCTGCGCTGGCTCCGCAGCCTGCTCTTTATCGGTATCGCCGAGCAGCTCCTCAATCTCTGGAAGATCGCCGTTGCGGCGGCCGTCATGACGGCCGGCGTACTCGGCCTGCGCGGCTTTCTCATCCCCTGGCATCTGCCGGCCCCAGCCGAACTCGCATTGGTCGCGGCCCTCGGCGCGCTGCTCTACGGATTGACCTTGCTCGCCTGCGGCATGTGGCTCGCGATCGGCGCCGGGCGCCTGGAGCTCTCTGACCGTTGGTGGCGCCCGCGGATTGGTGTCGACAAGCCTGGAGAAGCGCGTGAGCCAGCGACTTGACCACCTAGACGGGTTGCGCGGAGTTGCGGCAGTCGCGGTCGTGATCTTCCATCTGATGTCGGCCCTGACCCCGTGGCTGGTGCCGGAGCAGCAGCCCGGCGCGCACTGGCTCGCCTACACGCCCCTAGCAGTGGCCTGGAACGGCACCTTCGCGGTCTCGGTTTTCTTCGTCCTGAGTGGCTTCGTCGTGACCAACGCGACCCTGCGCAAATCCGACCTGATCTGGATCGACGTCACCATCCGCTATCTGCGGCTCGCGATCCCGGCGACGGCCAGCACACTCGCGGCCTGGCTCTTGCTGAGCCTATTCCCGACCTCCGCTACGCAACTGGCCAAGCTTACCGGCAGCCACTGGCTCGATTGGACCCATCAAGGATCGATCCCCGGTCCGGCCGCGGCGATCTACAACGGCATGGCCGGGATATTCCTGAGCGGCGGCTCGTTCTTCAACAATGTCCTATGGACGATGCGGCCCGAGCTGCTGGGCTCGATCCTGTGCTTCGCCGCCTGCTTATTTGCAAGGCCACGATTCCGCCTCGCGATCGCGCTCGGCAGCGCCGTGATCTTCATCGCGCTGCGGCGCTATGACTATGTCTGCTTTCCGCTCGGTATCATCCTGCGCGAGGCCTGGGCTTCGGGACGATTACCGTCGGCCCTGCCGGTATCCGCCGTACTGCTCGGTCTCGTGATCGGCTCGCAGAGCGGCGATGCGGCGCGCGTGCTCGGCCTGGACTGGCTGCCGGAGGCCTTGAAGCCTGAGAGGAAGGGCGGGCTGCTCTACCCGGTCGCTGCGATGCTCATCGTCTACGGCTGCACTCGCTCGCGCTGGCTAATTGCAGCTCTCTCGGGCCGGATCGGGCGATATCTCGGCGCGATCTCGTTCCCGCTCTACCTGATCCACGTGCCGTTCATCTACACGATCGTGGCGGAGGCCTATCTGCGCGCGAGCCAGCATGTCCTCGCACTTGCCGGGCTGCTGGCAGGGAGCTTCCTCCTGATGTTCGCCGTTGCCCATGCCGCCGAGCGCTGGCTCGAGCGACCGTTTCTCGGCTTGCTCGGCCAGTTGCGTAGACGGCTGAGGGAATTTAGGATCGGGCGCCGCGATGTCCGCGGCGCAGCCGGCTGAGAAGTTCGCCTTGTCGCGACAGGTCGGTCTCAGGCTGGGCCGAAGAACCGCGGTGATACGCTGCGGCCTCCTGCAGCCCCATCACGACCTGCCGCGATTGATCACGGCGCCGATGACGGCGATGCCGGCACGCTGGAGGACACCGAGCGCATCGTTCAATTCGTCATAGGTCGTCGCGCCCTCGGCGGCGACGAGGACGACGATGTCGGCATGAGTGGCGAGCGCAACCGCATCGGAGGATTCGCAGAGCGGCGGCAAGTCGATCAGCACCTCACCGCGCTGTCTTGCCTGCGCGATGACCAGCCCGGCGCGCGGATCGCGGAAATCGACGAAGCGGTTGAGCTGCGGCATCGCCGAGCGGATTGGAAGCAGGCGGACGCCATCGGCATTGGCGAAGGCCGCCTGCCCCGTGCTGCCGCCGGCGATCACGTCGGTCAGCGATGGTCCGGCGGCGCTACCGTCCTCGCCACGCGCCGGGGACGCATCGGCGCTGAGAACGCTGACCTGCCGGCCGCGATGATTGAGCAGCTGCGCCAGGTTCATCGTCAGCAGCGTAGCGCCGGCGCCTGCTCGCCATGAGCCGATCGCCACGACTGGGCTGCCTTCGGAACGACTCGTGGCCCACGCGATATCGATCGCCGCTCCCAGATCGCGGATCGCCGCCGCGAAGGGGCCGGCATGCTCGCGCGCCACCAGCATCGCGTTGTCCGAGGCCGAGGCGCGCCCCTGCCTGCGCCAGCCTGCGATCTCCGGGACGACGGCGAGACAGGACAGGCCGGTCTCGCGCATGAGATCCTGGGGACGGCGGACACGGCGATCGAAGACCGAGGCGAGCGCCGCAACGAACACGCCACCGAGCAGTCCGAAAACGCCGGCGAACGCCATGATCAGGCTGCCGCGCGGGGCGGAAGGGCCGAGCGGCGCCTGAGCCGCGCCGATGATCCGCGCATCGGCGTCCGGGATTGGCCGCGCCGGCAGCGCGCCGCTGCGGACGGCCGCATTGGCCGCCTGGACCTGGGAGTCGAGCGCATCCAGCCTGCCTTGCAGGAATTCGGCGCCGCTGCGCGCAGCGTCGGCCTTGAAGGCGACCGATTGCAGCAGATAGGCGGAGGCAGCGGCGTTGGCGATGCGCGCCGGCAATTCCGGATCGGCAGAGGAGTAAGTGATCTCGAGCACATAGGACTGGCCGACGCGCCGCGCCGAGAAGTGCCGCGCGAAATTCTCGAAGGCGCTGCGCCGCGGATCGACGCGAAGCGGGGCTTCGGCGCCCGGCTGAGCCGCCACGCCGGTCGATACGGTCCAGACACTGCGAAGGGCGGCGCCGACGCGGTTGGTCAGCATCTGCAACGGCCCCGGGGGCTGCGGACCCAGCTCCGGATGGTTGCTCAACGCCAGCGCGTCGAAGACCGTGCTCAACAGGCGCTCCGAGCGGATCACTTGCAACTCGCTGTCGGCAGCGTTCAGGTCGAGCGAGCTCGGTGCGGCGATCTCGCGCGCCGCACTTGGAACCTGCCGCCGCGGTTCGAGCAGCACGGTCGCAGTCGCTGTATAGGTCGGCGGCGTCGTTCGAATATGGGCGAAGGCCGCCGCGAGGCAGAGCGCAATCCAGATCGCCAGCCTGCCCTTATGGCGCAGGCCAGCGGCTCCGATCATGCGAAGCAGGGCGACCGGGCCGTCACTGATCTGTGCCGGTTGGGTATCCGGCAGGGGCAGGATCCGGAATGGCGCACCGGATGCGCCCGGCTTTCCCAGCATCATCTGAATTTCCCCCTCGGCTGCAAGGCGGCGGCGCGCTCGGGCTGCATGCGCCCGCGCAGGATGTCGGCAATCCCGAGCAGGTTGCCCCTGAGCCGGCCACGACGGTCGATGAACGGCTCGGGGCGCAGCGAGCGCCCGAGATTGCTCGACATGTTCCGGAAGAGATGGTCGGCGACCTGGCCGAGCGTCATCGTGCCCTTGCGCAGCATGTAGAGCGGATTGACGATCTGCGAGTAACCGAAGCGCTCACCGGCCATTCGACCGCCCTTGACGCCCATGTGGACGCCGATCGCATCGGCGGACTTGACCAGTCGCCCGCCGCGCCGCGCGAGGGCCGCCGCGAAATCGCGGTCCTCGAGCCAGCCATAGAGCACCAGCCGCTCGTCGAAGCGCAGGTCGCCGATGCTGGCGAGACGAAAGGCCATGTTGCACCCGTATGGGCTGTAGGGCTCGATCCAGGACCAGTCGCTCGGCGGCGGGGTGGCAACCAGCCTCACCGCTTCCGCAAGCTCGATGCCGGGGCCGGTCACGCCATCGGCCAGGATCCGGCCAGTGAAGGCGACGATGCTCGATTCGTCGCGAAAGGTCTGGGCCGCCGTGGCCAGCCAGCCCTCATGGGCGACGAAGTCGTCGTCGAAGAAGGCGACGATCTCGGTGCCGCGTGGCAGATGCGCGAGGGCCGTGTTGCGCTGGGCCGCCAGCCCGGCAGGGCCGGTCAGCACCACGACATCGTTGCGACCCTGCAGGCCGCCGGCATCGGCGGGGTCGATGCAGGAGACGATGACGCTGTCGGGCTTCAGCGTCTGGTGCTTGAGAAGGTGCAGGACCGTCTCCGTCACCACCTCCGGCCGGCCGCGGGTGGCGATGACGGCCGCGATGCGTGGCGCCGGAGTTGCAGGCGCCGTCGGCGCAGCGCGATGTGCTTTCGGCGACCGCGCCAGCTCCAGATAGCCCTCGGCGGTGCTGCGCCAGGAGAACAGCAGCAGGCGCCCGCGGCCGCGCTCGCTCAATTCCTGCCGGAGGGCAACCGACTCAGCCAGCCTCCTGATATGCCCGACCCAGGCAGCCGGGTCCGCCGGCGATGCGAGCAGCGCGGCGTCGCCGCAAACCTCCGGCATGCTGGCGCGATCGGAGGAGACGACCGGGCAGCCCCGCGCCATCGCCTCGACGATCGGCAGACCGAAGCCTTCGGTCCAGGACGGGAAGGCGAGACACAGCGCGCGTTCGAGCAGGAAGGCGAGATCGTCGTCGCTGACCCGCCCCAGCAGCCTGACATTGGCTGCCTGCGCAAGCTGCTCCTCTGCAAAGATGCCGCCGCCGCCTCCGGCGACCAGGACGTCGATACCAAGCTCCGCAAGGCGGGGCGCGATCGTGACAAGGAGGGCGAGGTTCTTGTGGCGCGCATGCGAGCCCAGAGCGAGGATGAACGGCCGCTCCGCATCGACTCGCGCCGCCAGCAGCCCCGGGGCCCGCTCCGCCCTGGCAGGGTCCCAGGCGAGCGCATGCTCGTGGCCATCCGGGAGCACGGCGATATCGGCGGCGCGAAGCGGCAGATGCCGCGCCAGCTGCCGGGCCGAGGCCTGCGAGACGGTGGCGATCCGGGCGCTGCGGCGCGCCAGCAGCGGCTGCAACGCCCGGTATGCCGTGCGAAAGCCGCGGCCATAGCTCTCAGGCGCAGTGAAGACGTTCGCGTCGTGGATGCAGACGATCTGGTCGCCCTTCATCACCGGTGCCGTGTTGCAGAGATTGAGGAGCCGCCCCGGCCAGAGCCGCGGCAGCTCGGCCTGTTCCCAGCCATGCCCGCTCAAGCGCCCGCTGCGGATCACGTCGATCGCCTGCAGCGCCATGGCGGGAGCGCCCCGCGGCGCAATCAGGGTCGCCTTCTGCCCGGTGGCCTCGAGGCTCGTGTCGAGGGCCGCCACCACGTTGCGCGCGTAGCGCTGGACGCCGGTCATATCCTGCGACAGGAAGCGGCCGTTCACCGCGAAGCTATCCGTCATAGCCTTGCTCCGATGACCAAAGGGAGAGGTCTGAGGACGTCCGAAGCTCGCGGCCTGATCGCCGCGGCCACCGCGGCCAGCATGCAGAAGAAGAAGCCCTGATCGATGATCGGGCCGACGAGGAGGTCGCCGATGAGCAGGCCGGCGTAGCCGTTGCGCGCGGCAACCGCGATGTCGGCCTCCAGGCTCGCCAGCTGGCCGCGCGGACGCAGGAAGCATTCGAAGACGAAGACCGCGTAGAAGAGCGCGCCCGGAATCCCGACGCTCGCGAGCAGCGCGACGGCAAAGCTCGAGGCGCGGGCGGTGCCGAGCCCGACACCGAGCCCCCAGCTGTCCAGAAAGTTCTGGAAGGAGACGACGTTCCAGGAGCTGCGCTCGACGCCGGAATCGGAACTCGCCTTGTTGAGCACGACGAGATCGACATAGCCGTAGACTTTCGCCGTTGCTTCCGGATCGAGCAGGATCAGCAGCACCACTGCCAGCCCGATGACCGGTGCACCGAGGGCGAACATCGCGGCTTGGCGCCTGGCACTGCCCTGGACGAGCCGGGCGAAGGCGAAGCCGTAGAGCAGGAGCAGCATCACCGGCGCGCCGGCGAGTCCGGTCGAAGAGGTCGACAGGACGATCAGGACGAACGACAACGCGGCGATCGTGCCGGTGAGCCGCGCGCGCACGCCGCAGAGCCACAAGGTTCCGGTGAAGCCGAGCACGCCGAGCGTCGAGCGCGCGAAGACCGAGGCCTCGGTGTACGAGCCGACGATCCGCTTCATGCCGGCGATTTCGGAGTCGGTGTGCAGCGTGTAGCGGGCATTGCGGATGAAGCCGAGCAGGTCTTGCGTTCCGGTGGCGTAGGTCGCGACGTCTAGGACGGCGAAGGCGGTGTTGGCGACGCAGCAGGCGAGAAGCGCGTTGAAGACGGCCGAGAAGCCCTCGTGTGTCGCGGCGACGGCCGTCAGTGTGATCAGGCAAAGCAGGGTGGTGGAGAGGTAGAGGCTTTGCGTGACATTGCTGGAAACCGGCGCCAGCGGCACGGTCGAGCCCGTATCGTCGAAGGCAGTGGTACCGAGCGGGATGATCTCGGTCACACCGGCGAGGACGCGCGGCATCAGGAAGGCGCTGGCGACGCCATAGGCGACGAGGCAGGTGAACCAGAAGCCGGGTTCGTTCGGATGCAGCGCACGGATGGCGGCAGCGGCCTCGCGGCGGTGACTGAGGGCGCCGAAGGCAAGGAACGCCAGCATCACATGTCCGGGCTGGATGTTGGCGGCGCCGATGAGCATGGCTGCGGCCGCCCCGAGGACTGCCATGATCGCCAGCCCGTAGACGAGCGCGCCCGTGCCCAGCATCAGGCAGATCAATCCGATGAGGAGGGTCAGCACCCCGATCGGCTCGATGCTCATGGCTCCCGCGCCTTTCGCTGCGGTGACGACCG
This sequence comes from Allobosea sp. LjRoot237, assembly GCF_964253285.1. NCBI lineage: Bacteria > Pseudomonadati > Pseudomonadota > Alphaproteobacteria > Hyphomicrobiales > Alloboseaceae > Allobosea > Allobosea sp. LjRoot237. The sequence goes on along the minus strand of NZ_CAXUQP020000003.1, from coordinate 10,318 downwards.
CCCGACTCCGCTCCGGTCGTGCCCGCCAGCCATGGTCATTCGGCCAATACCAGCAGCGAATAGCCGCCGAGCACGCGCACCGTCAGATCGGGGTTGAGCGAGAAGCAGAACCGGCGCGGCAAGCGCATCAATCGGCTGCTCAGCGTCTGGTTCGGCAGCTCCAGCCGGCTCGCCGTATAGGCGTGGTCGATGACCCTGTAGCCGCAATCCGCCAGGGTCGCGAGCGCGGTCTCCTTGAAGAAATAGTGCAGGTGACCGACGTTCTCGCGCAGCTTGGTGATCGGCCAGCCGCGCAGCAGCGACTGGACGGAGAGATCGAGCGGGATGTGGAAGACCTTGTAGCGGCCCTTGCCGCGCAAGGCCTTGATGAAGGCGATGTAGTCCTCGACGTGCTCGATGACGTCGGCGATCACGAGCAGGTCGTAGTCCGACGCGCCCTCCGCCGTGAAATCGCCCAGCGAGAAGGTGACCTTGTCGGTTTCCTTATATTTGGCGCGCTGATAGGCGTGCGGCGAGATTTCGTAGCCGTGGAAGCGCGCTGCCGGGAAGGCCTTCGCCAGGTTGAACAGGATCTCGCCGGTCCCACAGCCGACCTCGCAGGCCTTGTCGAAGCTGATCGCGTTCTTGCGCAGGATCGTCTCGATCTGTCGCGCCTTCCACGGCGAATCCTCTTCGTGCCAGCTGGGATTCAAATCGGCGTAGACTTCACTCTGGTAGATCGTCTGCATCAGATTCTTCCTGAAGATCGCAAGGGGACGGCGTCGATCACACCAAGCTGTGGACCAGGGCCGGGCGTGGCTGCGCCGCCGGCATGGCCATCGAGATCGTCCCGGCTAGCGGCTTGAGCAGCTGGTTTATGTGAAGTCTCATCTGCTTCTCGAAGACCGCCGTCGAGAAGTTGCGGGCATAGGCCGCAATCTCGCGCGGCTGCCAGGTGATCGCCCGCGCTCGCTCTTCAGCGGCGATGAGCGCATCGACGCTCTGCTCGTCGAAGAAGACGCCGCTCATACCGTCGATCACCGTCTCGGTCGCGCCGCCGCGGCGGAAGGCAATCACCGGCCGTCCGCTCGCCATGGCCTCGACCGGCACGATCCCGAAGTCTTCCTCGCCGGGGAAGACCAGGGCCCGGCAGCGCGAGTAATGGTAGCGCAGCACGCTGAAAGGCTGCGGCCCGAGCACGGTCACGTTCGGCTTGGCGATGCGGCGCAGTTCGGCCAGCATCTCGCCGCCACCGATCACCACCAGGCGCCGACCGGTGCGATTGAAGGCTTCGACGGCGAGCTCGGGCCGCTTGTAGCCGACAAGCTCGCCGACCATCAGGCAGTAATCCTCGACCAAACCATTCGGCAGCACCTCGAACGCATCGACGTCGACCGGTGGATGGATCACGGTCGAGGCACGACGATAGTAGCGGTGCAGCCGGGAGGCGACCGTCTCGGAGTTGGCGATGAAGTGATCGACGCGATTGGCCGAGATGCTGTCCCAGTTGCGGATGTAATGCGCTAGCGCCGGCATGACTAAACGTGTGATCGGGTCGGAACGCTCCCTGTATTCGTGGAACATGTTCCAGATGTAACGCATCGGCGAATGGCAATAGCAGATGTGCATGGTGCCGGGCGGCGGCACGATGCCCTTGGCCGGTCCGGACTCGCTCGAGATGATCAGGTCGTAGCCGCGCAGGTCGAGCTGTTCGAGCGCCAGCGGCATCAGCGGCAGATAGCGCTGATAGAGCTTTGCTGCGCGCGGCAGCCGACCGATGAAGCTCGTCGTGACCTTGTGGCGCCGAATCCCGTCGGAGACTGCATCGGGCACGTAGACATGGGTGAAGACGTCCGCGTCCGGATACATCCGGCACAGCGCCTCGATCACCTTCTCGCCGCCGCGCATCCCGACGAGCCAATAATGAACGATCGCGACTTTCATGGGCCGAGGACCTCCATGGAACTCATGTGGTTCGGGCGTGACATGCCCGACAGGCTCGTGGTCTTGGGCAGCCTTACCGGCTGCCCTTCTGCATCAGGACCGCAGGTACCGTTCGGATCAGGATCTTGGCATCGAGCAGGAGGCGCCATTCCGAAGCGTATTGGCTGTCGAGCGAGATCCGCGTTGCGTAGGAACAGTCGCTGCGACCGCTGATCTGCCAGAGGCCGGTGAGCCCTGGAGGAACCGAGAAGCAATGAGTGAAGGCCTCGCCATAGCGCTCGCGCTCGGCGGCCACGATCGGGCGCGGTCCAACGAAGCTCATTTCGCCGGAGATGATGTTGAAGAGTTGCGGCAGTTCGTCGAGGCTCGAGCGCCGCAGGAACACGCCGATGGGCGTAATCCGCGGATCGCGGGTCAGCTTCTGGTTTTCAGCCCACTCCCGCGCTGCGCCCGGATCGGAAGCGAGCAGGCGCTGGAGCTCATCGTCGGCGTTTCTGGCCATCGTGCGAAACTTCCAGCAGCGGAAACTCTTGCCGCTGCGGCCGATCCTCGCCTGCCGGAAGAACGCAGGACCGCCGTCGCCTGCCCTGATCAAGCCGGCGATCAGTAGCATGAGGGGCGCCAGCAGGAAGATCAGGGCCACACCTGCCGCAAGGTCGAATGCCCGCTTTGCTGCAACCCGAGCCGATTTGTATTCAACTTGCGATACACGCAGAGGTAGTGAGAAGGACGCAGGCAAATTCTGAGAGTCCGGGAATCGGCTCATTGCAGCACCCTACGCCTAAACCGCATCTTAATAGATTATTAACGCGAGACGAATACATGACAATAGGCTTTTGTGCGATGCAGCATGTTTGTTCAATGCACTCGTAAACTGACTACGACTTGGGCGTTGTCGGTAATTTTCCTGACAAATTCCATGCGATTCCGCTCCTTTCCGTGGCATCCCGGCTAACGAGCCATCAACGCGGACAGGCCCGCGGTTGCGTCGCGATGACGCAGATGGAGCTCTGACGAGAGCGTCTTGATCGATCTAAAGAAAGCTAAATTATTTAATCGCGCTACTCAAACCACCCTTGAGTGATGGCGTACTGCACGATCTGTTGGCGGCTATCGATGCTCAGCTTGTTGCTGGCACGCAGCTTGTAGGTTTCCGCCGATTTAGTGGTAATACCGATGCGCTCGGCCGCTTCACGAATACTGAACCCCAAGGCGATCAGGCGCAGAATTTCTTGCTCCCTTTCGGTCAGGGCCAACCCTCGCCGCCCCCCCGCTGGAATCTGCACGGCATCCGCGGCATCAAGAAAGTGGCCGCCGCGAAGAATTGTTGCGATCGCCTTGCACATGACGGAGACGGGTGACTGTTTCAGGACATAGCCGCGTGCGCCCAAGGCCAGCAACTGGTGGGCCCGGGCATTATCGAGTTCTTCCGCCACGACGAGCACCCGTTGCGATGGAAGATCATTTAAAAGACCCTCGGCTACCGAGACGCCGTTGAAACTCTCGCTCACGACCGCGACATCGGGAGCGGCCGCCTCGATGACTTGTGCGAGACGGGCAGACGAATGAGCCTCCCCTATCACGTCGATATGGAATTGCTCAGCCAGGCAGAATCGCAGCCCCGCCACGAAGATCGGGTGTTCGTCCGCGAGAAAGATACGAGCGGGCCGCTCGAACGACAGCATAGGCCAACCTCCATATTGGACGGGAGCCTGGGTGCAGCCGATCGCAGATCGGCCGCAGATGTCCGCGATATGCTAGTTCTGGGCTCCCGCAGCGGTCGGTGGCAGCGACGAGATGATCGATTGCAGCGATGCCCGCTCCACCCTGACGATGTCTCCAGGCAGGATCGGCGACATCTCCTCGATCGCGATTTCGTTGACCGCGCCACCCTGGCGTCGCTGGACGCTGAAGCGCATGCGCGCGAGCTGCTTTTCCTGCTGGCTCTGCAATCTCGGCGCGAGCGCTGTCGATTCGTGGATGAGCGCGCGCAGCGCGATGATCCTGTCGTCCGTCTGCTTGAGCGACAGTTGCGTTGCGCGCAGTTCGCGCCCGATATCGATCTCCCGCTGGTTCTCGAGATCGGACAGCGTCCGGTCGAGCCGGCTGATCTCCTGTTTTGCCCGGGCCGTCGCGAGCATCAGGTCAAGCGCCTGACTCTCGGATTGCGCGAGATTCTGTTCGACAGCGAGCTGGCGCGGGCTCACTGCCAGTCCCTTGCTGATCAGGCTGTTGATATTGTTAAGTTCGCGCCGAACAAGGTCCTGCTGACGCTGCTGCGTCACGGCCTTGGCGCCGAGCGTACGCAACTCCTCTTCAAGCAGGGATCGCGATTGCTGCAGGAGATCGCCCTGTGACTTGGCGGCCTTGCGATGCGAGGCGAACAACGCACTTTCCTCGCGCATCGCCTGAGTGGCGCTGTCGTTCAAACTCCGGCGGAGGTCATCCGAGAAGGTGATCGCCTCGGCCTTGCGAGCCTCCGCCAGAAGTCTGTCGCGGCGCACTTGCAGGGCGAGCAATTGTGTCTGCTGCACACTGATTTCGCCTTCGGCGATGATCGTCTCGCGCTCGAAGCGGCCAAGCGCGAGCTCCATGCGCTGGAATCCGCCGGCGATGGCGACCGCCTGCAGCGCAGTCATCGTCGGCCGGAAGGCGTATTCCCCGGGCTTCTCGACGGTCCCGACCACGTAGATCGGCCGATACTGCGCGATCTCGACGGCTGCCGCCGGCGCATTCACAAGTCCGGCGGTGCCCTTCAGCCGTTCTGATATCAGCGCTGCAATCTCGGCGGGCGCCTTTCCGTCAACCGAGAAAGTGCCCACGACAGGCAGCGAGAGCATACCGGTCGAACTGACGGCGAACTCGCCGCTGAGCGCCGACCATTCGAAAAGCTCGCGTGAGTTCGGCCTCCATTCCGACACCTTGATCTTCAGCCGATCCTGCGCCGCGACACGGTACTCGAACTCGCTCGCGTTGACCCGTGGGTCGCCACCGGCGGCGAGAACCAGGGGCAGCGCCGCTACCAGCAGCGCAAGCACTCGGCCGGCGGCTCGGGTGCACTTGGGCAAAAGACGGTTGGGGAGGGTGAGATGCCTCACGAAACACTCCATGCAGACTACTCTGACGACCCCCAAGCAAATCCGCTGCCAGTCCGCTGCGGACTGTTAGCTCGCTCTTAACCATGAGTGCTCAGACTTGTGTATCCCTCGCGCGCCCGAAGCCTTTCTCGGGCCGCGGAGCGAAGCTATAGTCATTGGCCGATAGCGAGCCGCGAAAGCACGAGTGATGCTGATCGTCTTTTTCCTGGCTGCCTTCGCCAGCGGTGCACTGACCCTCTGGCTGATGTGGTCGCATGGCTTGCTGGTGGCGTTGATCGCCACCGCTATTGTCGCCAGCGCGATCGTCGCTGTTTTGGCTGTCGTTTTGACCGCCCTCAGGTCTCGGGCCGTGACAAGCGACGAGCAACGGCCACGCGGCGTCCTCGATATCCTCGGGCCCCGCCCGCCGCGCTGATCGGCTGCGCGACCGATCTTCTGGCACATGAATTGCTGATCATCCCCGCAAGGATGGTTCGCGCAATCGCGCTTCGGACCGCCGCCCGCCATTGCGATGGGAGACGGGGCAATGAGGCTTCCGGCGCGGTTTCGTAGTTCGCATCGAGACCGCCAGACGGATCTCGACAGGCTTGGACCGCTGTACCGGCAACTCGGGCAGTCCCTTGCCGGGATCGAACGCGAGTGCACCGGGTTAGCTCGCCGGCTCGACGAGGCCCGCACCCGCGCGGCGGCCCTGATGGGCAATGAGGACGGAATCTATTTTGACCGGGAGCCGGCCGACGAGGCCAACCTGGTCGAGGCAGAGGCGCAGATGATGGCGGCCTTCCGCCGGCTCGAGCAATTGCGGGCGCAAAGCTCGATGCTCACCGCCTGGCGTGACGAGATCGATGATTCGGGCATCGGCGGCGCGTTACGCCAAGGAGCAGGCTCGGACGGATTGTTGACGCGCCTTCTGCGCGGGGCGCGCGCGCGAATGGCGGCGATCAGGCGTCTCTCCCGCTTCTCGGCCTGGCTGCTCCTGATCGTCATCGTCTATGCGACGCTGTCCGGCGTCGAGCAGCGGCCATCGGTGGCGTGGCTGATGCCCGATGTCGAGCGCAGTCTTGCCTTCCTGGCCGCCGCGGCTGCGTTCGCACTCGGCTATCCTCGGCAGCAGATTGCGATCTTTACCATCGGTCTTGCCGCGGTCGTCTCGCTAGAGTTCGCCCAAGCTTGGGCACCGACGCGCCACGGCACCTTGCACGACGTCTTGGTCAAGGCCGTTGGACTTGGCCTCGGCCTGCTGCTCGTCTCTGGTTTGGAGCGGCTCAAACCATCTGTGAGGGCCTCGTGAAGCTCGATCCCCTTACGCAGGCATCGGCGCTCGCCGCCGCGCCCTCCCCGGTCGCGAATACCGCCGGTACGATTGTACCCGTCGTGCTTTGCGGTGGAGCAGGATCGCGGCTCTGGCCCGCCTCGCGGGAAGCCTTTCCGAAACAGTTCATCTCGCTGCTCGGCGAGGAATCGATGTTCCAGCAGACGCTGGGCCGGATCCAGGATCCGCTGTTTCGTGCCCCCGTCATCGTCACCCATGATGATTTCCGCTTCCTTGTGCTGAGCCAGATGAAGCAGGTCGGGATGACCGGCGAGATCCTGCTCGAGCCGGCCCGCCGCGATTCCGGACCGGCGATCGCCGCCGCCGTGAGTTTCGTCCAGAAGCGCGATCCGCAAGCCCTCGTGCTCGTACTCGCTTCCGACCATTTGATCGGCGACCTCGCGGCGTTCCGCGCCTCGGTCGAGACTGCAGCAGCGGCTGCCAGCCAGGGCCGGCTCGTGACGTTTGGCATCGTCCCGGACAAACCCGCCACGGGCTATGGTTACATCCGGCCGGAACCGGGCGGCGAAGGAGCCCGGAAGGTGTTGAGCTTCGTCGAGAAGCCTGATGCGGCCACGGCGGCACGCTATCTCGACGAAGGCTATCTCTGGAACAGCGGCATGTTCCTGTTCCGCGCCGACAGCTTCATGACGGAGCTCTCCAGGCACGAGCCGGCAATGGCGAGTGCGGCGATAGCAGCGATGGTGGAGGCGCGCGAGGATATCGGCTTCCATCGCCTCGACGCCGAGCGCTTCGGCGCCGCACCGCGCAAGTCGATCGACTACGCCATGATGGAGCGGACCGAGCTTGCCAGTGTCGTGCCCGCCTCTTTTGGTTGGTCGGATGTCGGCAGCTGGTCGAGCGTCTGGGAAGCTTCGGCGCAAGACGAGGCCGGCAATGCCGGCGGCGAGAATGTCGAATTCGTCGACAGCCGCAATTGCTATGTCCAGAGCAGCGGCCCGCTCACCGTGCTGGTCGGCATCGAGGATGCCGTTGTCATCGTCGAGAACGATGCGGTGATGGTGACGAAGCGCGATCGCGCCGAAGAGGTCAAGGGTGCCTTCGAGCGGCTCAAGGCCGACGGGCATCCGGCCGTTGTCAGCTCCCGCCGGGTCTATCGGCCATGGGGCTATTATCAGACGCTCGATCTCGGGGAGCGCTTCCAGGTCAAGCGTATCGTCGTCGATCCAGGCCAGAAGCTGTCCCTGCAAAGCCATCACCATCGTGCGGAGCATTGGGTCGTGGTCCGCGGCATCGCGGAGGTGACGCGCGACGATGAGACCATCCTCGTGCACGAGAACGAGTCGATTTATCTGCCGATCGGCTGTGTCCACCGGATGGCCAACCCTGGCAAGATCCTGCTCGAGATCATCGAGGTGCAGTCCGGCTCTTATCTCGGCGAGGACGATATTGTCCGCTACGAGGACATCTATCGACGGGTGTGAGCAGCCGCGTTGCCTCGTCAGGATGCTCTGGCGGGTTCGGCGCTCATCGCGCCGAGCTGCTGGATTTCGACGCGCCCATCGGCAGCGAGCAGGGCTCGTGCATGCGCATGCACGACCTTATCGAGGCTGAAGCGATCGATGTAGTCGGCCCGATACTGCGCATGGCGACGCTCGGACACGGCATGGTCGTGATAGTGCACCATCGCGGCGACGAAGCCGGCCATATCCCCCAGCGCGACGAGGCGGCCGATGCGCTCATCGAGAATGATGTCGCTCGGTCCGAACTCGCAGTCGAAGGCGATCACAGGCAGCCCGAACCGCAGCGCCTCGCAAATGGCGAGCGACCAGCCTTCCCAGCGCGCGCCCGAGAGATAGATGTCGCTGCGCGAAAGCGGGATCGCCGGGCTGTCGGGGTGATGTTCGATCGTGACCTTACCGGCGAGGCCGAGCTCGTCGATCAAGGCGCGGATCGTAGGCTCCTCTTCGCCATAGCCGACGAGGATCAGCTCGGCGCCCTCGCGTTTCTCGCAGAAGGCGGCGAAGACGCGCAGCAGGATGTCGTAGCCCTTCTGGTAAGCGAAGCGGCCAACCGTGACGAAGCGGACCGGGCTGCCTATGGCGGGCGCCCGCACCGGCATGTCGAACGAGCGCACCGGATTCGGCACCCAGACATGCTCGACCCTGCTCGGATAGTCGGCCTGGAAGGCTTCGAGCTGGCGCGGCGACGTGCCGAAGACGCGCGCCAGCCGCGGCAGTACCAGGAACCGCATCGCCTTGAACAGCAGGCTCGCCTTGAGTGAGCGACGCTCGAGCCTGGGATTTCCGTGGAGATAGAGAATGAAGCGGCGCCGGATGCCGAGGCAGCAGAGCCAGAACACCGCCGTCGGCTCGACCTGCGGCACGACCACGAGGTCGAATTGCCCATTGGCAATCGTTCGACGGACCCGGCGCAGCAGGTCGAGCCGTCCCTTTGAGAAGCTCAGAATGACGTCATATGGCCGCTGCTGGCCGACGATTTGTTCGAAGGGCGAGGTGTAGAGGACGGAAACCTCAAGATCCTGCTCATACTCGGTCGCCAATGCCGAGCAGATCGAGTCGGTGACGCGCTCAATACCGGCGAACGACCGCGTCGGCGGCACGATGTAGAGAATCCTGGTCCTCCTGCCCGACATCGCGCTTCCGATCGCCATCGCCCCAGGGCCGCCGACTGACCTGCTCTGTGCGGTACGGCTCTTGCAATGTCTGCGCCAAGGAGCGCTTTGCGTCCGATGGCGCGCACCATGCCGCCACTGCGAACGGCGTCGGGATCGAAGCTTCAGCGGGGCGGCGCATGACCGGTTCGACGTTCAAGATCGCGGTGATCGTCAACTGCTACAACTACGCCGAATATGTCGAGCGCGCGATCTGCAGCGTGCTCGCGCAGAACCGCAGCGATTGCGAACTCGTCGTCGTCGACGACGGCTCGACGGACGCCTCATGGGAGGTGATCAGCCGCACGGGGGTCTCCGCCTACCGGATCGAGAATAGCGGCCAGCGCCGGGCCTGCACCTTCGGTCTCGACCAGACGACGGCGCCGTTCGTGTTGTTCCTCGATGCCGACGACGAGCTCGCTCCGGGCGCGCTCGATGCGATCGTCCCGCATCTGCAACCGTCGACCGCAAAGCTGCAATTCTGCCTGAGCCGCGTCGACGGCGACAGCACGTTCCTGGGCTCGGCGGTTCCAGAACCCGAGCTGTTTCGCGAGCCCGGCGACCTCAGGGAGCGTGTCCGCAGGACCGGCGTCTATGTCAGCCCGCCGACCTCAGGGAACGTGTTCAGGCGCGATCTCTGCGAATTGCTGCGCGACGCCGATTATGACGATGCGGTCGACGGGATCATCATTCTCGCCGCCCCCTTCTTCGGTGAGGTCGTGTCCCTCCCGGTGGAGCTCGGGCTTTACCGTGTCCACAGCCGCAACATGTCGGGCGTAGGGCGAACGATCGATACTGACAAGATCGAACAGCACATGACACGCTTCGAGCACCTGATCGACCATCTCAACATGGTCATGCCCAAGGATTCGAGATCGCGGCAGCTCGATGTCAGGCGGACGTTCTTCTATCTGGAGAAGAAGCTGATCCTTGCCTCGATCAACGGCGAAACAAATCGTTATTTTCAGCTTCCCAGGTTGATTGGAGTCGTCGCCCGAGAGTACTTCTCACTGCGGAAAAAACTCGCGCTCTCGCTGTTTCATGCCCTCGTCGCCGTTCTACCCGTCAGCATGTCTCGCCATCTCATCGAAATCCGCTATCGCCCGGAGCAGCGCTCAGCCCGCGCGCTTGCGAAGGTGCTGACCGGTGGCCTGGCATGAGCTCCGGACAGCATTCACACCGACGTCATAAGCAGGTCAAAGCTCCAGCTTGAACGCCGCTGCCTGATCAGCCCGGCACGAAGATTTGCGTTTGGCGGTGCGCCGGCACGGCGTCGTTGGCCTGCCGGATTCAAGCCTGCGCGGCTCTCCGGGTATCGAGAGCCTTCTGGACGATTCGGCACTGGGCGAC
>NZ_CAXUQP020000002.1:0-250741 GCF_964253285.1 Allobosea sp. LjRoot237 | reverse complement strand
CCGGGAGAGGGGAGGGAGCCAAGCCTTACGACGACTTCTTCTTGCGAAGCGCGTCGACGAACTTGTTCAGCTCGATGATCGGGTCGTAGGCCTTGTTGTCGACAGCGACGAGCGGGCCCTGCTTGCCTTCATAGATCTTGTCGAAGGCGGCCTTGTCCTTGGTGGCGAGGTTCAGCACCGAGTCGCGGATCTTGGTCTTCAGCTCTTCCGGCAGCTCGGTGAGATAGGCCATCGGCGAGTTCACGATCTGCTGCGACTTGTAGATGATGCGGAAATCGTCGGCCTTGACCATCTTCTTGCGGTCCATGCGCAGCAGGTTCGATTCCTGCTCGTCGTTCCACCAGTTGGCGGCGACGTCGACGGTGCCCTGGCCGAGCGCGATCACGGCGTTCTCGTGGCTGCCGGTGTAGACGACCTTGCCGAAGAAGGTCTCGGGCTCGATCTTCATGCCGTCGAGCGCGAAGCGCGGCACGTTGTTGCCCGAGGTCGAGTTCGGGTCGACCAGGCCGAGATTCTTGCCCTTGAGGTCCTCGACCTTCTGATAGGGCGAATCCTTCTTCACGTAGAAGACCGAGTAGTAGCCCTTGGTGCCGTCGATATTGGTCTCGATCGCGAAGGCGTCGATCTTGGCGCCGGTCATCAGCGCGCGAGCGAAGGAGGCCGGGCCGTACATGCCGATATGGATGTTGCCGGCGCGCTGGCCCTCGATGATCGCGGCGTAGTCGTTGGCGATGCGCAGGGTCACCTTGGTGCCGAGTTCCTTGGCGAGATAGTTGACGAAGGGGGTATAGCGCTCGACGACGCCAGAGGCGTTCTCGGACGGGATGATGGCGAAGATGAGCTCGGGATACTTCGCCTTCCAATCCTGGGCGAAAGCCGGAGCGGCGAGCGTTGCTGCGAGGCCGGCTGCGGCAAGCGTGAGCGTATGACGACGGGTCAGCATGAGAGTGCTCCTTTGAAAAGGTCGGCGATGAAGGGTCAGGCGTAGGGTGCAGGCGTGGATGCGCCGCCGGCTGCTTCAGGCGGCGGTCTGCTTGGCGCGCTGGGCTTCCTCGGTGGCGATGGCGTCGAGTTGGTCGAGCGCTTCGGCTCCGGCATCCTTGGCCTCGATGCCGTAGAGCTCTGCCGCGAGCTCGCTGGTCAGCGCATGCGGGGGACCGTCGAACACGACCTTGCCGGCGGCCATGCCGATCAGCCGGTCGCAATACTTCGCGGCGATGTCGAGGTGGTGGAGGTTGCAGATCACGGTGATGCCGTCCTCGCGATTGATGCGGAACAGCGCGTCCATGACGACTTGCGTATTGCGTGGGTCGAGCGAGGCGATCGGCTCGTCGGCGAGGATGATCTTCGGCTCCTGCACCAAGGCACGGGCGATGGCGACGCGCTGCTGCTGACCGCCGGAGAGGGTCTCGGCGCGCTGCGCCAACAGGTGGCCCATATCGAGTCGCTCGAGTGCCGCGATGGCACGAACCTTGTCGTCCTGCGAGAAGCTCTTGACCAGCGTCAGCGCGGCGGAGCGATGGTTCAGGCGGCCGAGCAGCACGTTGGTCAGCACATCGAGCCGGCCGACCAGGTTGAACTGCTGGAAGATCATCGCAGTGTCGCGCCGCCAGCCTCTGAGCGCGGCGCCGCGCAGGGCGGTGACGTCGCGCTCCTCGCTGAGGATGCGGCCATCGCTGGCATCGGCGAGGCGGTTCAGCATGCGCAGCAGCGTCGACTTGCCGGCACCCGAGCGGCCGATGATGCCGACCATCTCGCCACGCGGAATCGATAGGTTGACGTTGTCGACGGCGGCCTTGCCACCGAAACGCTTGGTCAGACCCTCGACACGCAGCATCAACAACTCTCCCGCGATTGCGGGATGATGCGGTATCGGCGACAGATGACACCGCCGTGACAGGAGGGGTGTTTCGAGGCGCCCAAGGGGCAGACGGTCATCGGCCGTCAACCATATCGTCGCGAGCCGCTGGAGCGGCGTGGCGTCAGGCCGCTCGCAACAGCAGGTCGACGCAGGCGGCGACGTAGGTCCTGCGCTCGGACGGGGGAGCCGGTGCGATGCCGAGCAGGCCGCGCACTTGGTGGAAGCCGCGCAGCATGCCGATGAACTGTTCGGCCAGCGTCGCAGCCTCACTGACTGTGAGCTCGCGCGACAACCCATCACCGGATCGTGACCGCTGCTCCAACAAGGCAGAGAGTTCCGCGATCATGCGCCCCGCTCCGGTATCGTAGGCGGCCTGTCCGAGTTCGGGAAAACGCGCGGCCGCCCCGACGATCAGGCGATGCAGATCGAGCGAGGCCGGGTGCAGCATCATCGCCAGAGCGTCCTCGCCGAGACGCAGCAGGATGGCCCGCAGATCGCCGGTCTCGCTGCGCGGACGACGCAACGGAATCGTCAGCTTTTCAGTGAGTTCGGTGCAGATTGCGAGGAACAGCGCCTGCTTGTCGACGAAGTGGCTATAGATGGTCTGCTTGGAGACGCCGGCGCGCTGGGCGATCTGGTCGAGGCTGGCGCGGTCGAAGCCCTCGGCCAGGAACGTCTCCGAAGCGGCCCTTGTGATCGCGTCATGTTTATCGGGCCGCGATTTTTCGGCCGGCATCGCTTTTGCTTCTGCAGCGGGGGCGCTAGTGCGTCCGTGCATTGATCATTCCGTCACGCTTCCGCCCTTAAAGGGTGCTTATCAAACTAGACCGTCCAGTCTAGAATATGTCCGCGGTACCGGAGCGTCCAGCCTGATGAAGCGTTTTCTCCTCCTTATCCTTGTCGCCGGGCTGGCGGGCGGTGGGTACTATGGCTACCGCTACCACTATAAGCCGACCAATCAGCAGGCGCAGGCGCGAGGCGTCGCCAGCGCGCAGAACCCCGCGATTCCGGTCGAGGTCGGGACGATCGAGCTCGCTACGGTCGCCGAAGAGGTCGAGGCGCTCGGGACACTCGCGGCCGAAGAATCCGTGGTGATCGCTCCCGAGATCGCCGGCCGCGTCGTCGCGCTCGGCTTCAAGGAGGGCGAGCGGGTCAACAAGGACCAGCCGCTGGTCATGCTCGATACGGCGATCCTCGACGCCGAACTGAAGCAGGCGCAAGCCGATATCAGCCTGGCGCGCGACACCTATGACCGCAACCGCTCGCTGGTGCAGCGCGGCGCCGGCACCCAGGTCGCGCTCGAGCAGGCGACGGCGCAGCTCGCCTCACAGGAGGCGCGCCTGCAGCTCGCCCAGGCCAAGCTCGCGCTGGCGACGATCAAGGCGCCGTTCAACGGCGTGGTCGGCCTGCGCGCCGTCGGCGTCGGCGACTATGTCTCGATCGGCAAGCAGCTGATCACGCTGACCAGTATCGACCCGATCAAGGTCGATTTCCGCGTGCCGGAGATTTACCTGACCCAGCTCAAGGTCGACCAGCCGATCCAGCTCAAGGTCGATGCGGTGCCCGACCGGCCCTTCGCCGGCAAGATCTTCGCGATCGACCCGGTCGTCGATGTCAATGGCCGGGCGGTCAAGCTGCGCGCCCTCGTCCCCAATGCCGATCTCGTCCTGAAGCCCGGTCTCTTCGCCCGCGTGACGATCATGGTCGACAAGCGCGAGAACGCGCTGGTCGTGCCGGAGACGGCGGTGGTGCCGGACGGGCTTGGCAAGACGGTCTTCATCGTCGAGAACGGCAAGGCCAAGCGCGTGCCGGTCGAACTCGGCAAGCGCCTGACCGGCAAGGTCGAGGTGGTCAAGGGCCTCAAGCCCGGAATGCAGATCGTCACCGCCGGGCAGATGCGCCTGCGCGAGGGCGCGACCGTCCTGATCAAGGAGAAAGCCGCGGTCCAGACCAGCTCGCTGCCGGGCGCCGTGCGGCAATGAGCCTGTTCGAGCTCTTCGTCCGCCGGCCGGTCCTCTCGACCGTCCTGAGCATGCTCGTCATCCTGATCGGCTTCGTCTCCTATACGCGTCTGACGGTGCGTGAATATCCGAACATCGACGAGCCGATCGTCTCGGTGCAGACGGTCTATCGCGGCGCCAGCGCCGAGATCATCGAGACGCAGGTCACGCAGATCCTGGAGAACTCGATCGCCGGCATCGAAGGCATCGAGATCATCAACTCGACCAGCCGGCAGGAGCGCAGCCAGATCTCGGTGCGCTTCCGGCCAGATGTCGACCCCGATGTCGCAGCCTCCGACGTGCGCGACCGCGTCAGCCGCGTGCGCGGCCGCATGCCCGACGAGATCGACGAGCCGATCATCGCCAAGGTCGAGGCCGACGCCCAGCCGGTGATGTACTTGTCGCTGACCAGCTCGCGGCATTCGCCGCTGGAGCTGACCGACTTCGCCGACCGTTTCATCGCCGACCGCGTCCAGAACATCACCGGCGTCGCCGAGGTCCGCATCCTCGGCCAGCGCCAATACGCCATGCGCATCTGGCTCGATCGCGCCCGGCTCGCCGCCTACAACATCACCGTCCAGGAGATCGAGGCGGCGCTGCGGGCGCAGAACGTCGAGATTCCCTCCGGCCGGATCGAGAGCGACAGCCGCGAATTCACGGTGCTCTCGCAGACCAGCCTGAACACGCCCGAGCAGTTCCGTGAGATCACGGTCAAGGACGCCAACGGCTTCCCGGTCAAGCTGCGTGACATCGCCAAGGTCGAGCTCGGTGCCCGCGAGGAGCGCAACGCCGCCTGGTTCCGGGGCAATCCTTCCGTCACGATCGGCATCGTCAAGCAGGCCACGGCCAACCCGCTCGACGTCTCCTCGGGCGTCGTCGCGGCGCTGCCGAGCATTCGCGAGGACCTGCCCGACGGCATGTCGATCGCGACCTCCTACGACACCTCGATCTTCATCGATCGTTCGATCAAGGCGGTCTACACCACGATCGGCGAGGCGGTCGTCCTCGTCGTCCTGATCATCTTCCTGTTCCTGCGCTCGCTGCGCGCGACGCTGATTCCGCTCGTCACCATCCCGGTCTCGCTGATCGGCGCCTTCGCGCTGATGTATGCGCTCGGCTTCACGGTGAACACGCTGACGCTGCTCTCGATGGTGCTCGCGATCGGCCTCGTCGTCGACGACGCCATCGTCGTGCTCGAGAACGTCCACCGCCATATCGAGGACGGGGTCGAGCCGACCAAGGCGGCGATCAAGGGCATCAACGAGATCGCCTTCGCGGTGGTCGCGATGACACTGACGCTGGTCGCCGTCTACGCGCCGATGGCGTTCTCGACCGGGCGCACCGGCAAGCTCTTCGTCGAGTTCGCGCTGACTCTTGCCGGCGCGGTGCTGGTCTCGGGCTTCGTCGCCCTGACGCTGACGCCGATGATGTGCGCCAAGCTGCTGAAGCACCACGACAAGCACAACTGGCTCTACAATATCCTGGAGCGCTTCTTCGAGGGGCTCGCCAGCGGCTATCGCCGCTCGCTGCGCTTTGCGCTGTCGGCCAGGCCGCTGGTGGTCCTTCTGGCGCTGCTCGTCGCCGGCGGCAGCTATTTCTTCTTCACCAATCTGCGCTCGGAGCTTGCCCCGGTCGAGGACCGCGGCACGATCACCGCGATCGGCGTGGCGCCGGAAGGCGCGACCATGGCCTTCACCGCCGATTATGCGCGGCGGGTTGAGGACTATTTCAGCAAGATCCAGGAGGTCGAGACCTATCTCGTCATTGTCGGCTTCCCGGACGTGACACGGGCGATCGCCTTTGCGCGCCTGAAGCCCTGGGAAGAGCGCCACCGCAAGCAGCAGGACCTCGTCGCCGAGATCAACAAGGGCCTGTCGCAGATTCCCGGCATCCGCCTGTTCGCGACCAATCCGCCCTCACTCGGCCAGGGCGGCGCCAACAGCAAGCCGGTCGAGTTCGTGCTGCGCTCGTCGGACCCTTACGTCACTATCAAGGAAAACGTCGACAGGCTGATCGCCGAGGTGCAGGGCAATCCGGCGCTGACCAATATCGAGACCAACCTCATCCTCGACAAGCCGCAGATCAAGGTCTCGATCGACCGGCAGCGCGCCGCCGACCTCGGCGTCGGCGTCGACGTGATCGGGCGCACGATGGAGACGCTGCTAGGCGGTCGCCAGGTCACGCGCTTCAACATGAACGGCGAGCAATACGACGTCATGCTGCAGGTCGCCGGCGCCGAGCGCAGCACGCCGCAGGCGCTGCAGTCGATCTACCTGATGGGCCGGGGCGGCCAGGCGGTGCAGTTGTCCAGCCTCGTCCAGATCGAGGAGAACGTCGCGCCCAAGGAGCTGATCCGCTTCAACCAGCTGCGGTCGGCGACGATCACGGCCGTGCCCGGAGCGGGCTATTCGCTCGGCGACGCGCTGACCGTGCTCGAGCAGGGTGCGGCCAAAGTGCTGCCGGCCTCATTTCAGACCGACTATTCCGGCCAGAGCCGCGAGTTCAAGCAGTCGGGCTCCTCGATCCTGCTCGTCTTCCTGCTGGCGCTCGGCTTCATCTATCTGGTGCTGGCGGCGCAGTTCGAGAGCTTCGTCGATCCCGTGGTGATCATGGTCTCGGTGCCGCTCTCGCTCACCGGCGCGCTGGCCGCGCTCTATTTCTCCGGCGGCACACTCAATGTCTACAGCCAGATCGGCCTGATCACGCTGGTCGGCCTGATCACCAAGCACGGCATCCTGATCCTCGAATTCACCAACCAGCTGCGCGAGGAGGGCAAGGAGATGATCGACGCCCTGGTCGAAGCAGCCGAACTGCGCCTGCGGCCGATCCTGATGACCACGGGCGCGATGGTGCTCGGTGCCGTGCCGTTGGCGCTGGCGGAAGGCGCCGGTGCCGAGAGCCGTTCGCAGATCGGCTGGGTCATCGTCGGCGGCATGACCTTCGGCACGCTGCTCACACTCTATGTCGTGCCGGTCGCCTATAGCTACCTTGCCCGGAGCAAGCACGGCTCGCGCCATGCGCCGGTCGAGGCGCATCCGCAGCCGGCGGAATGAGCGGCCGTCCGGGTAGAGGATATCCGGATAGCCTTTAGCGGAAACCTCTATTCGCTTTCGCCGCCAGCCGAGGCTAACCGTCCGGACGGCGGCGCCAAAGAGCAAGAACTCAGGCTGCCGCCCGTGACATGAACGGGAGGAACGGCATGAGGATTGGCACCAGATTCTGGCTGAGGGCGGCGATTGCCGCTGGCATGGCGAGCGCGGCTGCGATCGCGCAGGCGCAGAATTTCCCGAGCAAGCCGGTCACCATGCTGATCCCGTTCGCGGCCGGCGGGCCAACCGACGTGGTCGGGCGTCTCGTCGGCGAGCACATGGGCCGCACGCTCGGCCAACCCGTCATCATAGAGAATGCGGTCGGCGCAGCCGGCACGCTCGCCGGGCAGCGGCTGATGACCTCGGCCCCCGACGGCCATGTCATCCTGATCGGCCATACCGGCACGCATGCCGCGGCCGTCTCGCTCAATCCGAACCTGAAATACCGGCCGGTCGAGGACTTTGCACCGGTCGGGCTGGTCAATACCAACCCGATCTTCCTGACCGTGCGCAAGACGCATCCGAGCGGCACGCTGGCGGAGTTCGTCGCTTGGGTGAAGGCGAACGAGAAGGCGGCGAACAACGCTCATGCCGGCGTCGGCTCGGTCAGCCACACCACCTGCCTGCTGTTCAACACCGTCGTCGGGGTCAAGCCGAACGGCGTGCCCTATCGCGGCACCGGCCCGGCGATGAACGACCTCGTCGCCGGCCAGGTCGATTATCTCTGCGACCAGGCGGTGAACGTCGCGCCGCAGCACCGCGCCGGCACGATCAAGACGCTCGCCGTCGCCTCGACCGCCCGGGCGACGGCGCTGCCGGATGTGCCGACCAGCAGCGAGGGTGGCGTGCCCGGCTTCAAGGTCGAGGTCTGGAACGCGATGTTCGCGCCCAAGGACACGCCAGCCCCGGTCGTCGCCAGGCTGAACCAAGCGCTGAAAGCCGCGCTCGCCGACGCGACGGTGAAGGCCAAGCTCAACGAGCTCGGGGCCGAGATCCCCTCGGCCGAGCTGCAGGAGCCGGCCGGTTTGCGCGCTTTCGTGGGGGCCGAGATCGAGCGCTGGGCACCGATCATCAAGGCGAGCGGCGTCAAGATCGAGTGATCTTGCCGGCTACTGCAGCCTGACCGAGACGCTCTCGCTGGCGCCGGCGGCGTCGATCACCGAAATCCGCACGAAGCCCTTGCCGGGCGGCTGCCAGGAGGCCTCGCGGCGCTTCACCGCTGCGATCACCGGGGCGCCGTCGACCAGCCAGGTGAAGGGCGCGACGCCGCCCGCCACCTTGAGGTTGAGCTGAGGCGCACCCTCGACCGCGGAGGCAGCGAGATCGATTTTTGCGCCCTCGGGTGGGAAGGCTAGCTTCAGGCCCGGCGTCGCCAGCGCGGCGACCGTCTTCGGCACGTCCTGGCGCAGATGCCGGAGCGGCGGCGGCAGCGCGGCACTCGTCGCTGCGATCGTCCCCGGCGGCTGCACGAAGGGGCGCGGGTCGAGGCCGATGCGGGCGAAGGCGTCGAACAGGATCGGCGCTGCGACGACGCGCCCGACCAGCCCCGGCACCGCGCCATTGTCGGCACGGCCGACCCAGACGCCGATGGTGTGCTTGCGGTCGAAACCGACGGCCCAGGCGTCGCGATAGCCGTAAGACGTGCCGGTCTTGTAGGCGATCCGGCCCGGCGGAGCGTTGAGAGGCGGCGGCGCGCCGAGCAGGATGTCGGCGACATACCAGGCGGCGACCGGCTCGACGAGGCGCAGCGGCGGCTCGGCGACGCCGCTCGCCGGCTTCACGTGCAGCGGTACGACCTCGCCGCCACGGGCGAGGCCGACATAGAGCCGGGTCAGGTCGGAGAGCGTGATGCCGAGACCGCCGAGGCCGATGGCGAGGCCGGGCGCGCTGCCCTCCCTCGGCATGGCGATCGTGGCGCCGGAATCCTTCAGTCGCGACAGGAAGCGCTGCGGGCCGAGGGCCGAGAGCAGCTCGACCGCCGGCAGGTTGAGCGAGAGCTGCAGTGCCTTGCGGGCGCTGACCATGCCCTGGAAGCCGAGGTCGAAATTCTCGGGGACGTAGAGGCCGTAACGGGTCGGCCGGTCCTCCAGCATGGTCTCGGGGTGGGCGATGCCGTTGTCGAAGGCGAGCGCGTAGATGAAGGGCTTCAGCGCCGAGCCTGGCGAGCGCAGCGCCTGCGTCAGGTCGAGCGAGCCGGCGCGCCCGGCGTCGAAATAGTCGACGCCGCCGATCGAGGCGCGGATCTCGCCGGTCTCGTTGTCGGCGACGAGGATGGCGATCGAGAGCTGGGGACCTAAGGCCGTGGCGCGCTCGCGGGCGAGCTGCTCCAGGCTCGCTTGCCAGCGGGCGTCGATGGTGAGACGCTGGCTGCGCTGCGCCGGCGCCTCGGCGACGACCTGCTCGGCGGTGTGCGGGGCAAGATTCGGGAAGGGCTTGCGTGCGGTCGGGATCGGCTCCTCGCGCGCTGCGGCGACCTCGTCGGGCGTTGCGAGCCCGGCGGCCTCGACCCGGGCGAGCACACGCTCGCGGGCCTGGCGCGCCGCTTCCGGGAAACGATCGGGCCGGCGCGTCTCGGGCGATTGCGGCAGGGCGACCAGCAGCGCCGCCTCGGCGGTCGAGAGCCGCTTCGGCTCCTTGCCGAAATAGGCGAAGCTCGCGGCGCGTAACCCCTCGAGATTGCCGCCGAAGGGAGCGAGGGTGAGGTAGAGGTCGAGTATCTCAGTCTTGCCGAAGCGCCGTTCGAGTTCGACCGCGCGGACCGCCTGTCTCAGCTTGGCCGCGAGCGAGCGTTCCTGGCGTGGCTCGAGCAGGCGGGCGACCTGCATGGTCAGGGTCGAGCCACCCGAGACGATGCGGCCATTGCCCAGCATCTGCCCCGCTGCCCGCAAGGCCCCGAGCGGGTCGATGCCGGCATGGTCGTCGAAGCGCTTGTCCTCGAACGCCTTGAGCATGGAAAGGTAGCGCGGATCGACGTCGTTGGCGCCGACCGGAAGCTTCCAGCGTCCGTCGGCGGTGACGAAGGGGCGCAGCAGCTTGCCCTCGCGGTCGAGCACCACGGTCGAGCGGTCGCGAGCGGCGGCGAGGCCCAGCGGGGGAAGGGTCGAGGCGTACCAGAAGAGGGAGGCGGCGGTTGCCGCGACCAACGTGAATGCGCCTGCGCCGATATAGGCAAGTCGGCGCGGCGAGGCGCGCTTCCCTTCTCCCCTCGGGGGAGAAGGTGGCAGCGCGAAGCGCTGACGGATGAGGGCGGTCCAGCTTGCGACAAACCCACCGTCTGTCACGCCGGCCCTCACCCCATCCCTCTCCCCTGAGGGGAGAGGGGGTTCCGTCGCGCTTGGCCTTTCGTGCGGCGCGCTCACGTCAACCCTACCTTGCCGACGTGATCTCGATCGTGCCGAAACCCGTCCGGCCGAAGCGATCGGGCCGGTACATGTCCTCGATCACCGCCGCCGGCTGGACATAGCGGCCGGGCGAGACGGCCCGGGCGATGTAGGCGACCGTATAGGACAGCGGCTCGTTCTTGCCGCCATTGCGCTCGAAGGCCGCGACGAAGCGGTCGTCGCGCGCCTCGGTGTGGACGGGCGAGACCTCCTGCTTCAGCCAGTTGAGCCCCTCGACCGAGGCTCCCTCGGTCAGCTTGGCGTTCTCGATCTCGAGGCCGGCCGGGACGGGGTCGACCATCAGTAGCCGGCCATAGCGCGCCGCCGGCTCGGTGACCTTGAGCGCCACGACATAGCGCTCGTTCTGGCGCAGGCGGGAGGGATCGACCCGCTCACCCTTCATGGTGAAGAGCGTGCGTTCCAGCGCGAAGCCCTGGTTCAGCGCCGGTTCCGGCGTCGTCGGGATGCCGGAGACGCTGAGCACGGCATTGGCCGAGGCGGTGCCGGGATTGCCGATCACCAGCGGCTTGGCCTCCAGCGCCGCCTGCGGGATGGTGCGGTAGAAGGCGCCCTTGCGCTCGGCGCCGTCGACGGTCAGCGACATGCCGTCCGCCTCCTTGGCCATCGCCGCGGCGGCCATCGCCATCCACATGTTCTCCTGCGTCGAGGTGTAGCGCGCATTCTGGCGCGCGTTCTGGACGACGTCGGCGGCGCGGGAGAGGTCGGCGCGCTCGCCATTGCTCTCGGCGATCAAGGTCAGGATGCCGGCGCCGTCGCGCAGCCGTGAGCCGTAATCGGCGCGCGACAGACCGTCGTCGCTGATCTGCTGCAAGGTACCGAGCGCGCTGGTGAAGGCGGCGCGGCCGCGGGTGCGGTCGCCGAGCAGCGAGAGCGCGGCGCCGATCTGGGCGCGGGCGAGCGGAGAGCCGAAATCGCCGAGCTTGTTGTCGGCGAGATAGCGCAGGTCGCCCATCACCGGCCGGCCGTTGCGGGCGAGCACATAGAGCGCGTAGGCGATGCCGGCCGCCTCCTCCTTGTTGACCTCGCCGGTGTTGACGACCTGGTTGCGCAGGCGGTCGAGCGCCATGTTGAACGCCGTCTGCGGCACGGCGAACTGGCGTTCGCGGGCGCGGGTCAGGAAATCGGTGACGAAGGCGTCGAGCCAGAGATCCTCGCCGCCGACGCCCCAGAGGCCGAAGGAGCCGTTATTGCCCTGGCGTGCGAGCACGCGCTCGATAGCGGCGTTGACGCGCTCATCCGCGTTGCCGTCGAGCGCCAGCTGCTCCATCGAGGCGAGCCGGTTGACGACGAGCAATGGCAGCGCCCGGCTGATCGTCTGCTCGGTGCAGCCATAGGGGTAGCGGTCGAGCGCCTTCAGCACCGCTGCGACGTCGAGCGCCGCGACCGGCGACACGGAGACGGAGACCGCGCCGGAATCCGGCACGAGATCGGCCATCAGGTCGGAGGAGACGGTGAGCGAGCCGCCGCCGGGGATCGGGCGGACGATCCGGCGTGCGATCGTCTGGGTCGAGGGCTGCACCCGCACGGCGAGATTCTGCACCGTGCCGATGCCGTTCGGGCCGGTGATCCTGACGTCGAAGGAGGCGCGGCCGAGCCCGGCGGCGGTCACCGGGATCGTCAGCGAGCTCTTGGCTCCCGCTGCCATGGTCATGCTGCGGCGGGTTGCGTCGGCTGCGACGACGACCGGGCCCTTGACGTCGAGATCGACGAGATAGGCGCCGGCCGGGCCCTCGACATTGTCGATCTGCAGATGGAAGCGCGACTGGTCGCCGAGCGCGAGGAAGCGCGGCAGCGTCGCCTGGGCGACGATCTGGTCGCGCACGAAGACGTCGGCACTGGCCTGGCCGGTCCGGCCGGCACTCCAGGCCACGGCCATGAGGCGGACTGAGCCGTTGAAGGCCGGCAGTTCGAAATCGACCTTGGCGGTGCCGTCCGGACCGAGCTTGACCACGCCGGAATAGCGCGCCAGCGGCTCCTGCGTCGGGGCCTCGCCATTGAGCTGCGGAGCAGCGTCGCCACCGGAGCGGATCGCGCCGCGCGTGCCCTGCATGCCATCGATCAGATAGCCATAGAGATCGCGCAATTCATGGCCGAGCTGGCGCTGGCCGAAAAAGTACTTGCTCGGGTCGGGGCTCTCGAAGCGAGTGAGATTGAGGATGCCGACATCGACCGCGGCGACGGTGATGAAGGCCTCCTCGCCGGCCTTGGCACCCGTCACCTTGACGGGAAGCGAGAGCGTCGAGAGCGGGCGCACCAGATTGGGCGCGCCGAGGTCGATGGTGAGGTTGCGCTCCTCCTTGCCGACGCTGAACCAGGAAAGACCGATGGCGCGGCCGGGCATGCGCTGCGCCTGGCTGTCCATCGGGCGATGGGCGAGCACGACGAGATAGGCGCTGGCGCCCCAGTCGGACTTGGCCGGGATGGTCACGGTGGTGCCGGAGGCCGGCACGTCGACGGTGCGGATCTCGGCGACGCGGTCGCTCATCACCGCGAGCGTCGCCTTGCCGGCGAAGCGCGGGGTGAGACGCACCTGCATGCTCTCGCCATTGGCGTAGGAGGGCTTGTCGAGGGCGACGTCGAGCACATCGGGCTGGTCGGCGGTCTTGTCGGTCTCGTAGCCGACGTTGAAGGAGACGCTGGTCTCGGTCGCCTCGGCGCCGTCGGCGCTGACGTCGAGCCGATAATTGCCCCATTGCACGGGAGCAGCGATGCGGGCCGGCGCGGCCTCGTCGACGGCGATCTCGCCGTCGGCGACACGCCGCGTCGTCTTCACACCCTCATAGTTCCAGCGGCCGTCCTGGTAG
This sequence comes from Allobosea sp. LjRoot237, assembly GCF_964253285.1. Taxonomy (NCBI): domain Bacteria; kingdom Pseudomonadati; phylum Pseudomonadota; class Alphaproteobacteria; order Hyphomicrobiales; family Alloboseaceae; genus Allobosea; species Allobosea sp. LjRoot237. The sequence continues at coordinate 237,586 of NZ_CAXUQP020000002.1, read as the reverse complement.
AACCACTGATAGTTGCGGGTGACCTTGGACAGCGTCCATTTCAGGCCCTGGCGCGCGATGCGGCGGCCGTCGCCCTGGGCCATGATAACCTCGAAGGTCGCGGTCTGGCCGTTGCCGAGTTCGCCTTCCTTGAAGGCCTTGCGCACGCCGATGGCGGCACCCTTGGGCACGATCGGCATGGTGACGGAACGGGCGATGGCGCGCCCGCCGGGCTCGCCGACGCGCACGGTCAACTCGACCTCGAGCGGGCGGTTGGTCTCGGGCTGGGCGACCGGGTTGGCGATCGTGACCTTGCCGTCGGCGCCGGTCTTGGCGGCGTCCTCGAAATCGGCCTGCTGCGGCTCGAAGGCCTCGTCGGTCAGGCCGACCTCGTAGCCGGAAAAGCCCGGGATCGCGGTCTGAGCGGCCGAGCGCACCGTCATCGAGCCGGTAACGTCGAGATCGGATCCCGGCGCGCCGTAGAGATAGCGGGCGTTGACGTCGATCTCGGCGGGTTCGCCGGCCTGCAGAACCGGCTTCTTCGGCGCGAGCGTCAGCTCCAGCCGCTCGGGAACATAGTCCTCGACCAGGAAGGAGATTTCGCCGATCGCGGCGCCTTTCGGGTCGGAATAGGCCTGGACGCGCCAGGTGCCGCTCTGGGCGCCGGAGATCAGCGGGATCGAATGGGCGCGCCCGCCGGCGCCCTGGTCCTCGACCTGGCGGCGGCGGTATTCGACGCCGTCCGGGCGCCTGACGACCAGCGTCAGCGGCAGGCCGGAGACGGCGGCGCCCTTGGCGTCGCGCAGCAGCGTCGTCAGGTAGACGGTCTCGCCGGAGCGATAGACGCCGCGCTCGGTATAGAGGAAGGCATCGAGGCCCGCGGGGGCGACACGGCCCTTCACGCCGCGATCCGAGAGATCGAACGCGGTCTGCTTCAAGTCGAGGAAGCCATAATCCTCGGCGAGCGCAGCGGTGACGAGGCCGGGCGCATTGCCGCCCTGGCCCTTGCCGAGCGCGGCGTCGAAGCGGGCATAGCCGTTGCCGTCGGAGCGGATGGTCGCCAGCACCTCGTTGTTCCTAGCGATCAGGCGCAGTTCGGCATTGGCGACGGGCGAAGCATCGGCGAGCGAGCGCACCAGCACATGCACGCCATCAGGCCCCGAAAACGAGGTCAGGCCGAGATCGGAGACGACGAACCACTGCGTCGCGCGAGTCGTGCCGTCGTAGTCATAGTCGCCATCGCTGTCCGACGAGCTTGCGGTCCGGGCGCTGCCGGTCGGCTTGGCGAACATCACATAGACGCCGGGCTGGAGTCGGCCGACCGCCTCCAGCACAGGGAAAGCGGTGGTGACGTCCTTGTTGAGCTCGGACTTCACCGCCATGGTGCCCTTCCAGACGCTCGAGCCCTTGTCGGAAGCGATCTGATTGGCGTTGTAGCTGCCGAGCTGGCTGAGGAAGTCGTCGGAGTGGACCGAGCCGATCAGGTTGCGGTCGCCGATGCGCATCACTTCGAGATCGAGGCTGTCGGCGTTGACCGAGACGACCGGCACGCCCTGCTGGCCGGTGCGCGGCAGCACGTAGTTCTTGCCGGTGAAGCGCACCGAGGGTGCGCGGTCGCGGACATAGACCTCGTAATCGGCCGATTTCAGCAGCTTCTCGTCGGGAATCGCCGAAGGCACGCCCTGGCGGATAACGAAGCCGTAGCGTTCGCCATGGCGCAGTCCGTCGACGCAGAGCTGGCGCTCCTCGCCGCTGACGGCGAAATCGCCCTTGCCGGTGATGGCGACGTAGGGTGCGAAATCGACGCGGCCGCGCGACAACGGCTCGGAGAACTCGAAGCAGGCGCGCGGGCTCGCAGCGTCGGAATCGACCTTGTTGGAGATGAGGCGGAAACCGCGCTGGGCCCGCAGTGCCTCGTAATCGGTGCGCAGCGAGGCGTTGTCGGCGAGATCGAGGCTGAGGCGATAGGTGGTCAGCGCCGGGCGCCAGAGCTCATGCTTCTCGAAGACGCGGGCGAGCACGCCTAGTGAGGAGGCTTCGTCCGGGCGCGAGGTCGAGCGCTGATAGGCGAGATAGGCGGCGCTGATCGCACGCTCGCGCAGTTCATAGCGCTCACGATAATCGCGCGGCTCGATGCCGCTTGCCGCCTGCGCCATCAGGCGCCAGCCGCCGGGATTGGCGGGATCGGCGACTGCTGCGGCATTGGCGAGGGGCAAAGCGGCGCGGGCGTCGCCGCGGTTGAGGGCGGTGGTGCCGTCGCGCAGCAAGGTGGCGAAGGGGCGCTGGCCGACCGAGACCTCGCGCTTCAGCCGCTCTTCGAGGCGCGCTCCGTCGCTGGCGAGATCGGGCCGAACATAGGCCTTCTGGGCGAAAGCGGGTCCGGCGGCGACAGTCAGGCCGAGCAGGAGGGCGAGACGGACGAGATGGCGCATGGCTCGGTCTCCGAAAAGGCGGGCGGCCCGATTGTTGCCGCGGCAGGCGTCGACGCGATGACGGGTCATCGCGTCGCGCTGCGCGAAGCTAGCACCGGGCGCGTCGGGCGCAACTCGGCTTGCGACAGGTTGAGCCCTTCTCGCCTCTTGCCTCTGCGACGAGGCTGACGCTGAATGGCGCCGCGTTGCGGCGCGGTCTGGAACGAGGAGATGGTCGTGTTCAAGGTTCCCGCGCTGATCGGCATCGCCGCCGTCCTCACCTGCCTGAGTGCCGTGCAGGCGCAGCAGCCTGCCGATCCGCGATTAGCTGCGGCGACGCAGGCCTATACCGCTTTGCCAGAGACCGAGCGCAAGGCGATCCAGGCCGATTTGATCTGGACCGGACATCTCAACAGCGCCGCCACCGGGAATTTCGGACCGCTGACCTTCCGCGCCGTGAACAGCTTCAAGGCCGGCCGTGGCCAGCCCGACGGGCAACTGAGCGCGGCCGAGCGGCAGGAACTGGCGCGACTCGCCAGGACGGCGCGCGATGCGGCCGGCTTTGCGGTGATCATCGACCAGCCCACCGGCGTGCGCATCGGCATTCCGCAGAAACTCCTGCCCAAGCGCGAGGCGACCGCAGCCGGTGGCAGCCGCTGGCAGAGCGCTGACGGCAAGGTCACGCTCGATGTCAGCGCAGGCCCGGCGACCGAGCCGCTTCAGGCGATCTTCGAGCGGGCGACCGCGGTCAATCCGAACATCCAGCGCAAGGTCACCTACAAGCTGCTGCAGCCGAGCTTCTTCGTCGTCGCCGGCGAGACGCCGACCGGAAAATTCTTCCGGCGGCAGGCGTTGGGGCCGGCGGGCTTGCGCGGTTTCTCGATCGGCTACGACAAGAGCATGGCCACGACCTTCGACAAGGTGGTGACCGCGATCGCCGATAGTTTCGAGCCATTCCCGAGTGGAGCCGCGCCGGCTCCCACTCCGATCCCTGCAGCACCCGGTGCGCCGCTAGTGGTTGTCGCCCCCGCACAGCCGGCGACCGAACGTTTCGGCGTCGGCCTCGTCGTCGGCAAGGAGCTGGTGCTGACGGCGCGCGCTGCGGTGGATCCCTGCAAGGGGCTCAAGGTCGGCTCACGGCCGGCGAAATTGCGGCTGCAGGATCAGGCGAGCGGCCTCGCGTTGCTCGATGTGCCCGGGCTGGCCTCCAGCGCCGTGCCGGGGCTGCGGGATGCAGCGCCTGCCGCGCGGGAGGCCGTGGTCGTGCTGGCCTATGATGGCATTGCAACGTCGCGCACCGCGGTCGCGCTGCCCGGCGAAGTGATGAGCGATGCTGTGCTCGCGCCCTTGCAGCCGGGCGGCGCAGGTAGCCCCCTCTTCGACCGCCAGGGCCGCCTGGCCGGGCTGGTCACCGCTAATCCTTCGGACAAAGGTCTGATTGCCGGTGTCGCGCCGCAGCGCAATCATGCGATCGCCGGCGTCGCGCAGCTCCGAGCCATGCTGGAGAAGGCCGATGCCAAGCCTGCTGCCGCAGCGGCGGCGAGTGGCGAGCTGAGCACCGGAGCGATCGCCGAGACCGCCGGCAAGAGTGTCGTGCCCGTGGCCTGCGGGCTTTGACGTTCCCTCATCGCCTCGTGCATACAGCATACAAAGGCGGTTGCCTCGCTGGCGGCAATCGGCTCTGATAGCGAGAATGCAAGGAAGCCGCGCCGCAAGGTGAAGAAGCTTTCAAAATTTTAAATCGATTGAACGGGAGGGATATGGAATGAGCAGAATCAGCAGACGTTCGGTCCTCAAAGGCGCAGCGGCAGCCGGCGCGGCAGGGCTGATCACAGGCCCGGCAATCGGCCAGGCGCAGTATCCGAGCCGGCCGGTGACCTTGATCTGCCCCTGGGGCGCCGGCGGCGGCACCGACGCGACGGCGCGCATCGTCGCGCAATTGCTGGAGAAGGATCTCGGCCAGCCCTTCAACGTGGTGAATCGCACCGGCGGCTCCGGCGTCGTCGGACACCAGGCGATCGCGTCGGCCCCGGCGGACGGCTACACCGTCGGCATGCTGACGGTCGAGATCGCGATGATGCACCATCAGGGTCTGACCGAGCTCAAATCGACCAACTATGCCGCGCTCGCCCTGATGAACGAGGACCCGCCGGGCGTGCAGGTCTCGGCTTCGAGCCCGTACAAGGACATCAAGGCGCTGGCCGAGGCGATCAAGGCCGCTCCTCACGGCAAGCTCAAGGCGTCCGGCACCGGCCAGGGCGGCATCTGGCACCTCGCGCTGGTCGGCTGGCTGGTCGCGATGGGGCTGAAGCCCGACCATGTCGCCTGGGTGCCGTCGAACGGCGCCGCGCCCGGCATGCAGGATCTCGCGGCCGGCGGCATCGACATCGTCACCTGCTCGGTGCCGGAAGCGCGGGCGATGATCGACGCCGGCAAGGCGAAGTCGCTCGCGATCATGGCGAATGCGCGCAATCCGCAGTTCAAGGATGTGCCGACGCTGAACGAGTCGCTGGGGATCAACTACTCGGTCGGCGCCTGGCGCGGCATCGGCGCGCCCAAGGCCGTGCCTGCCGACATCCAGGCCAAGCTGACGGCGTCGCTGAAGAAGGCCTTCGACTCGAAGGAGTATCAGGACTTCATGAACTCGCGCGGCTTCGGCATGAAGTTCGCCGACGGGCCGGGCTTCGCCAAGTTCATGGCCGACAGCGACACATCGATGGCGTCGGCGATGAAGGCTGCCGGCCTGGCCAAGGCCTGATCGCTCGCAAGCAGGGCGGACGGGCGAGCGACGCTCGCCCGTTCCTCCGCTCCAGTCGGCGCCGGCGCGGCGCAATCACAGTTCGACGAGATTTCGCAGCATGTTGTTGTCAGACCGCCTGACCGGCGGCGCCATCGCGACGCTCGGCGCCGCCGCTTTCTTCTACGGTTCGAAACTGCCGCCGGTGCCCGGCCAGCAGGTCGGTCCCTCGGCCTTCCCGATGGTCGTCGGCGCCGGGCTGGTACTTTGCGGCGTGATGATCGTGCTGGGTGTCGGCCGACATTTCGAGGAGGTCGCCGAGGCCGATGTCGCGAGCCACAGTGCCCCGGAACTGCTCGAGCCGCTGCCGGCCTGGCGCAACTGGTTGGCTCTGCTGCCGCCGGCGCTGCTGCTGTTCTATGCGCTCGTCTCGGAGAGGCTCGGCTTCCTGCCGACGGCGGCGATCATGGTGCTGACCGCGAGCCTCGCCTTCGGCGCGCGCCTGAAGCTCGCTCTGCCGCTCGCGCTGATCGCGCCCTTCGTGATCAACCTGATCTTCCTCAAGCTGCTGCGCGTTCCCTTGCCCGGCGGCCTGCTGCCCTTCCCCTGGTGAGGCTGCGATGGATACCGTCATCCAGGCCTTCGGCCTCGTCTTCGCTCCGGATGTGCTGATCGCGATCTTCGCTTCCGCCGTCTACGGGCTTCTGGTCGGCTCGCTGCCCGGCCTGTCGGCGACGATGGCGACGGCGCTGCTCGTGCCCGTCACCTTCTACCTCTCGCCGATCGCGGCTGTCGCCACCATCATCACCGCTTCAGCGATGGCGATCTTCTCTGGCGACATTCCCGGCTGCCTGCTGCGCATTCCCGGCACGCCGGCTTCGGCCGCCTATACCGACGAAGCCTATGCGATGACGCGCAAGGGCGAGGCGGAGACCGCGCTCGGCATCTGCCTGTGGTTCTCGGCGCTCGGCGGCATCGCCGGCACGCTCTCGCTGATGCTGATCGCGCCGCTGCTGGCCGAGATGGCGCTGTCCTTCTCGACCTATGAGAATTTCTGGCTCGCCATGCTCGGGCTGATGTGCTCGACGCTGGTGGCGCGCTCATCGCCGATCAAGGCGATCGCGGCGATGCTGCTCGGTCTGCTGATCACCTGCATCGGCATCGACAACCCTGGCGGCGTGCCGCGCTTCACCCTGGGGTCGACTGACCTGCTGGGAGGCATCGAGGTGATCCCGGCGCTGGTCGGCGTCTTCGCTTTGGCCGAGGTGATGCGGGCCTTGACCGAGCGCGAGCCGCCGAAGCTGGAGAACCGCCGGCTCGGCTCGATCCTGAAGGGCCAGTGGGAGCTGACCAAGAAGTATCCGAAGCAACAGGCGCGCGGAAACCTGGTCGGCATCATTATCGGCGTGCTGCCCGGCGCCGGCGCCGATATGGCGGCCTGGGTCAGCTATGCCATGGCCAAGCGCTTCTCGAAGACGCCGGAGAAGTTCGGCACCGGCCATCCGGAAGGGCTGATCGAGGCCGGCGCCTCCAACAACGCGTCGCTCGCCTCGGGCTGGGTGCCGGCGCTGCTCTTCGGCATCCCCGGCGACACGATCACCGCGATCGCGATCGGCGTGCTCTACATGAAGGGACTCAACCCCGGCCCGACGCTGTTCACCTCGCAGGCGTCGAGCATGTACGCGCTCTACATCATCTTCATCATCGGCAACATCATCATGATCCCGCTCGGCATCATCATGATCCGGCTGGCGAGCAAGGTCGTCGGTGCGCCGCGCTCGGCGGTGATGCCGGTGATCATGATCTTCTGCGCGGTCGGCGCCTTCGCTACGGCGGGCAACAACCTGTTCGCGGTCTACTGCGTCGCCATCTTCGGCCTGATCGGCTTCGTGATGGAAAAGAACGGCTATCCGGTCGCGGCGATGGTGCTTGGCATCGTCATGGGCACGATGGTCGAGCAGAGCTTCGTGACTTCGCTGATCAAGTCGGACGGCTCGATCCTGCCCTTCTTCAGCCGGCCGGTCTCGTCGGTTCTGGCGGCGATGACCTTTGGTGCGCTGCTCTGGCCGGTCTTCGTCTGGGCGACGCGCAAGCTGATGGCGCAGCGACCGGCGACGGCCTGACAATAAGGGCGCTGCATCGACGATTATCTCGCGCACTATCTACCCGTCGGGTTCCTCCCTTCCCCCTTGTGGGGATGGGGATGGGGGTGGCGCCACTCGGTGACTGGCAGCAGGAAATGGAGGCGGGCAGCAGCGGCTCCGCTGCGAAATTCCATCGATCGCTCCGGCTTTACGACCCCCACCCCTGCCCCTCCCCACAAGGGGGAGGGATTTCCCGCCCTGCACCCGGCCCGGGGGAGAGGGGGCAGGCTCTGCCCGACGGCTACTGCCGACGATGATTCCGAATCAGTGCTAGAGACGGGCGCATGGACGATGTGCTCGATGAAGGGCAGGGCGGCGGCACGGTCGAGGTGCTGATCCCGCTCGGCCTCGACCAGGCCTATAGCTACGCCGTGCCGCCCGGGCTCACGCTCGCGCCGGGCGATGTCGTGCAGGTGCCACTCGGCCCGCGCGAGACGGTCGGCGTCGTCTGGGAGGCAGGCTCTGGCCGCGGTGGCAACCTGAAGAAGGTGGTCGGCAAGCTCGACATGCCGCCGCTCGATCCGGCCTTGCGCAAATTGGTCGACTGGGTCGCCTGGTACACGCTCGCCGCCAAGGGTTCGGTGCTGGCGCTCGCTCTGCGGCGCCCGCCTGATGACACGCCGGAGCGGCCGAAGCTCGGTGTCAGGCTGGTTGGGGCACCGCCAGCGCGGATGACGCCGGGCCGGGCGCGCGCCATCGCTGCGGCCGAGGGCGGGCTGCTGATCGGTAAATCGGCGCTGGCGGAGGCGGCCTCGGTCAGCACGGCAGTGATCGATTCGCTCGTCGATGCCGGTACCTTTTCCGTGGAGGCGTTGCCGCAGGAGGCGATCGCGGCGCGGCCCGACCCCGATCACGCCAGGCCGCAGCTCTCCGAGGATCAGCTGGCGGTTGGCGATGCCCTCGCGGAGCTCGTGCGCAAGCAGGCCTGGCAGGTGGCGCTGCTCGAAGGCGTCACCGGTTCGGGCAAGACCGAGGTCTATTTCGAGGCGGTCGCGGAGGCGATCCGGCTCGGGCGGCAGAGCGTGATCCTGATGCCCGAGATCGCACTCACGGCGCAGTTCATCGACCGGTTCGAGGCCCGCTTCGGCGTGCGGCCGGGCCTGTGGCACTCAGGCGTGAGCGGGCGCCGGCGCGAGCGCCTGCAGGCGGCGATCGCCAGGGGCGAAGCGCTGGTGGTCGCCGGTGCGCGCTCGGCGCTGTTCCTGCCTTATCGGGATCTCGGCCTGATCATCGTCGATGAGGAGCACGAGGCCGCCTACAAGCAGGAGGACGGCGTCGCCTACCATGCCCGCGACATGGCGGTGGTGCGCGGCAAGATCGAGAATGCGCCGGTGGTGCTGGCCTCCGCCACGCCCTCGCTGGAAACCCGCGTCAATGCCGAGCGCGGTCGCTACGTCCATCTCAAGCTGCCGGAGCGCTATGGCGGGCGTGAACTGCCGGTGCTCGGCCTGGTCGACCTGCGCAAGGACAAGCCGGAGCGCGGGCGCTGGCTCTCCTCGGGCCTGGTCAAGGCGGTCGAGGCCAATCTCGAGGCGAAGGAGCAGTCGCTGCTTTTCCTCAACCGGCGCGGTTATGCGCCGCTGACGCTGTGCCGCGATTGCGGTCACCGTTTCCAGTGCCCGAACTGCTCGGCCTGGCTGGTCGACCATCGCTTCCGGCGGGCGCTGGTCTGCCATCATTGCGGCCATGTTGAGCGCCGGCCGCATGAGTGCCCGGCCTGCCATCAGCCCGAAAGCCTCGTCGCCTGCGGGCCGGGCGTCGAGCGCCTTGCCGAGGAAGTCGCGACGCTGTTCCCGCAGGCGCGCTCGATCGTGCTGTCGAGCGATTTTCCGGGGGGTACCGAGCGCCTGAAGCAGGAGCTGATGGCGGTGGCCGAGGGCGAGTTCGATATCGTCATCGGCACGCAGCTCGTCGCCAAGGGCCATAATTTCCCGGGGATGACGCTGGTCGGGGTGATCGATGCCGATCTCGGCCTGACCTCGGGCGATCCACGCGCGGCCGAGCGCACCTTCCAGGTGCTGAGGCAGGTCACCGGCCGGGCCGGGCGCGGCGAGAAGCCGGGGCGGGCGCTGCTGCAGACACACGATCCCAACCATCCGGTGCTGAAGGCGCTGATCTCCGGCGATCCCGAACGCTTCTACGCGGCCGAGACGGCGTCGCGCGAGGCGGCCGGCCTGCCACCCTTCGGTCGGCTCGCGGGCCTGATCGTTTCGGCCAATTCGCAAGGGGAGGCCGAGACGCATGCGCGGGCGCTGGCGCGCTACGCCGAGGCGCCAGCCGGCGTCGCCGTGCTCGGCCCGGCCGAGGCGCCGCTGGCGATCCTGCGCGGGCGCCACCGCATGCGCCTGATCGTCAGGACGGCGCGCGAGATCAACCTCCAGGATTACCTGCGTGCGTGGCTGAAGCGCGCGCCGCGGCCGAAGGGCTCGGTCAGGGTCGCGGTCGACGTCGATCCGCAGAGCTTCCTTTGAAGTGATCCTTATTTGATGTTGAGGTAGATGCGCGACTGGCTACTGCCTGAATAAAGATAGACGTCGTCGGGGCCTTTATAGCCGGCAGGCGGCATATAGATGACCTGCAAGACCCGCTGCGTACGATTGCCGCAGCGGTGTTGTGTCGTCTCACGCGTGGTAATGCGCCCGCGCTCCGCCTCTCCGTTTACAGCTTGAATCACGTCGTTGCGGCAGTTCCAGAAATTGTAGATCTGCGTCTCAGTGTTGGCCGGCACGGAGCGGCGTGACCGCTCGTATTGCGCCAGAGACGATTCCATCGCCATGAGTAAGGTGAATGCCACTATTCCTGCTGTCGCGAGGTTCAATCTCTTCATGATCGCCTTCCCCCAAATCCGGCGACGGATGCTATTGCGGCAGGGAGGCAAGTCAACAAGGTCCTACAGGATCGACAGAATGGAAAGCTGCGCGTTCGGTCTGCTCTTTTCAACCGAACTAACCTGGCCTGACGAAGCATGGTGCTATGTGCCTCCGGAGCGGCGAAGTGCGGTTGCGCCCCCCGAAACCCCATGCTAGTGCACCGCCGCAATCCAAGCGCCGAAAGCCCTGGAACAGGTTCGTCGTGCGCTTGATCACCGCAGCGTCGGGGATATGCACTCCACCTTCGTCAGAAGGTCGCCGGAGCAGTCCCCTGGAAGAGAGAGCGAGAGCGTGGCCGAGGGCGGATCGCAGGAACAATCCCCTGTCTCGGGCGTGGCCGAGCGCTATGCGACGGCTCTGTTCGAACTGGCCAGCGAGGCCAAGACTGTCGACGCCGTCGCCAAGGATCTCGACACCTTCAGCGCGATGATCGCCGAGAGCGACGATCTCAAGCGCCTGATCGGAAGCCCCGCCTTCTCCACCCAGGACCAGGTTTCCGCCGTCGCCGCGCTCACCGCCAAGGCCGGCATCTCCGGCAGCGCCGCCAACTTCATCGGCTTCGTCGCCAGCAAGCGCCGCCTGTTCGCGCTGCCGGGCATGATCCGCGCCTTCCGCGCCAAGGTCGCCGAAGCCAAGGGCGTGGTCAGCGCCGAGGTCACGCTCGCCGAGCAGCCCTCTGCCGCCCAGCTCAAGGACATCGCCGCGACCCTCAAGGATGTCGCCGGCAAGGATGTCGACGTTTCCGTGAAGGTCGACCCGGCCATCATCGGCGGTCTCATCGTCAAGATGGGTTCGCGGATGGTCGATGCGTCCCTGAAAACCAAGCTCAATTCTATTCGTCTTGCCATGAAAGAGGTCGGCTGATGGACATCCGCGCCGCTGAAATCTCCGCTATCCTGAAGTCGCAGATCTCGAACTTCGGCTCGGAAGCCTCGGTTACCGAGGTCGGTCAGGTTCTCTCCGTCGGCGACGGCATCGCCCGCGTCTACGGCCTCGACAAGGTCCAGGCCGGTGAGATGGTCGAGTTCGAGTCGGGCGTGCGCGGCATGGCCCTCAACCTCGAGAGCGACAATGTCGGCGTCGTGATCTTCGGCTCCGACCGCGAGATCAAGGAAGGCCAGACCGTCAAGCGCACCGGCGCCATCGTCGACGTGCCGGTCGGCAAGGAGATGCTGGGCCGCGTCGTCGACGCGCTCGGCAACCCGATCGACGGCAAGGGCCCGATCAAGACCAAAACCCGTTCGCGCGTCGACGTGAAGGCGCCGGGCATCATCCCGCGCAAGTCGGTGCACGAGCCGATGGCGACCGGCCTCAAGGCGATCGACGCCCTGATCCCGATCGGCCGCGGCCAGCGCGAGCTGATCATCGGCGACCGCCAGACCGGCAAGACCGCCGTGGCGCTCGACACGATCCTGAACCAGAAGGCAATCAACGAAGGCACGGACGAGAGCCAGAAGCTCTACTGCGTCTATGTCGCGATCGGCCAGAAGCGTTCGACCGTCGCCCAGTTCGTGAAGGTGCTCGAAGAGCGCGGTGCGCTCGAGTACTCGATCGTCGTCGCGGCGACCGCCTCGGACGCTGCCCCGATGCAGTTCCTGGCGCCCTTCGCCGGCTGTGCCATGGGCGAGTACTTCCGCGACAACGGCATGCACGCCGTGATCATCTATGACGACCTCTCGAAGCAGGCCGTCGCCTACCGCCAGATGTCGCTGCTGCTGCGCCGCCCGCCGGGCCGTGAGGCTTATCCCGGCGACGTGTTCTACCTCCACTCCCGCCTGCTCGAGCGCGCCGCCAAGATGGGCGATGCCGCCGGCAACGGCTCGCTGACGGCGCTGCCGGTCATCGAGACCCAGGCCAACGACGTCTCGGCCTACATCCCGACCAACGTGATCTCGATCACCGACGGCCAGATCTTCCTCGAGACCGACCTGTTCTACCAGGGCATCCGCCCGGCGGTGAACGTCGGTCTCTCGGTGTCGCGCGTCGGCTCGGCCGCCCAGACCAAGGCGACCAAGAAGGTCGCCGGCAAGATCAAGGGCGAGCTCGCCCAGTATCGCGAGATGGCGGCCTTCGCCCAGTTCGGCTCCGACCTCGACGCCGTCACGCAACGCCTGCTCAACCGCGGCGCTCGCCTGACCGAGCTCCTGAAGCAGGGCCAGTTCTCGCCGCTGAAGATGGAGGAGCAGACGGTCGTGATCTATGCCGGCGTCAACGGCTATCTCGATCCGCTGCCGGTCAACAAGGTCCGCGCCTTCGAGGACGGCCTGCTCTCGCTGGTGCGCGGCAAGCATGCCGACCTGCTGAACGAGATCGGCTCGTCGAAGGACCTTTCGGACGCGAACGCCGCGAAACTGAAGGGCATCGTCGAGGGCTACGCCAAGTCGTTCGCCTGACGAGCGTCATGGCCGGGCTTGCCCGGCCGGCCACGTCGCCGCTGTCGCGACGGCGTGGTGAGCGAGAATGAGGTTCAAATCGTGAGTGGTCGGCTTATGGTCGGCCATGACGGGGTGAGAGCGCCAAATGCCGTCCTTGAAGGACCTTAGAAACCGCATCGCCTCGGTGAAGGCGACGCAGAAGATCACCAAGGCCATGCAGATGGTCGCGGCGGCGAAGCTGCGCCGGGCGCAGACGGCCGCCGAGGCCGCGCGTCCCTATGCCGAGCGCATGGAGGCGGTGCTGGCCAATCTTGCCGGCGGGCTCGCCAATGGCAGCGCGCCGCGCCTGATCGCCGGCACGGGCTCGGACAAGGTCCAGCTGCTCGTGGTCTGCACGGCTGAGCGCGGCCTGTGCGGCGCCTTCAACTCCTCGATCGCCCGTCTCGCCCGTGACAAGGCGAACGCGCTCAAGGCCGAGGGCAAGACGGTCAAGTTCATCTGCGTCGGCAAGAAGGGCTTCGACATCCTGCGCCGGCAGTTCGCCGCCGACATCCTCGAAGTCGTCGACTTGCGCGCCTTCAAGCAGCTCGGCTTCGCCAATGCCGAGGCGATCGCGCAGAACATCCTGACGCGCTTCGCCGCCGGCGAGTTCGACGTCGCGACGCTGTTCTTCTCGAAGTTCAAGTCGGTGATCTCGCAGATTCCGACCGCGCAGCAGATCATTCCGGCCGAGATCCCGGCCGGCGCCAAGACGACCGACGCGGTCTACGACTACGAGCCGGAAGAGAGCGAGATCCTCGAGACCCTGCTGCCGCGCAATCTGACGGTGCAGGTGCTCCGGGCGATCCTGGAGAACGCTGCCTCCGAGCAGGGCGCGCGCATGTCGGCGATGGACTCTGCCACGCGCAACGCCGGCGAGATGATCAAGAAGCAGACGCAGCTCTACAACCGCTCGCGCCAGGCGATGATCACCAAGGAACTGATCGAGATCATCTCCGGCGCGGAAGCGCTCTAACCGCCTAGACATTCAGGCCGGCGCGCCGGCCGCCCGACACGCTGAACGCGAATCCGAGGTTCGAACCATGGCCAAAGCCGCTACCAAGACCAAGACCGCCGACAAGCCCGCCAACACCGGCACCGGCCGCGTCGCCCAGGTCATCGGCGCCGTCGTCGACGTGCAGTTCGACGGCGTCCTGCCGGAGATCCTGAACGCGCTCGAGACCGACAATCTCGGCAACCGCCTCGTCCTCGAGGTCGCCCAGCATCTCGGCGAGAACACGGTCCGCACCATCGCCATGGACTCGACCGAAGGTCTGGTCCGCGGCCAGTCGGTGACCGATACCGGCGCGCCGATCGCGGTTCCGGTCGGCGACGAGTGCCTCGGCCGCATCATGAACGTCATCGGCGAGCCGGTCGACGAGGCCGGCCCGATCAAGACATCGGGCACCCGCGGCATCCACCAGCCGGCTCCGAGCTATGCCGAGCAGGCTACGGAAGCGCAGATCCTGGTCACCGGCATCAAGGTCGTCGACCTGCTGGCGCCATACGCCAAGGGCGGCAAGATCGGCCTGTTCGGCGGCGCCGGCGTTGGCAAGACCGTGCTGATCATGGAGCTGATCAACAACGTCGCGAAGGCCCATGGCGGCTACTCGGTGTTCGCCGGCGTCGGCGAGCGCACCCGCGAGGGCAACGACCTCTATCACGAGATGATCGAGTCGGGCGTCAACAAGAAGGGCGGCGGCGAAGGCTCGAAGTGCGCCCTCGTCTACGGCCAGATGAACGAGCCCCCGGGCGCCCGCATGCGCGTCGCGCTCTCCGGCCTGACCGTCGCCGAAGACTTCCGCGATCGTGGCCAGGACGTGCTGTTCTTCGTCGACAACATCTTCCGCTTCACCCAGGCCGGCTCGGAAGTGTCGGCTCTGCTCGGCCGCATCCCGTCGGCGGTGGGCTACCAGCCGACGCTCGCCACCGACATGGGCAACCTGCAGGAGCGGATCACCACCACCAACAAGGGCTCGATCACCTCGGTGCAGGCGATCTACGTCCCGGCGGACGACCTGACCGACCCGGCGCCGGCGACCTCCTTCGCCCACCTGGACGCCACGACGGTGCTCTCGCGCTCGATCGCGGAAAAGGGCATCTACCCGGCGGTCGACCCGCTCGACTCGACCTCGCGCATGCTCTCCGCCGCCATCGTCGGTGACGAGCACTACGGCGTCGCCCGTCAGGTCCAGCAGATCCTCCAGCGCTACAAGGCGCTGCAGGACATCATCGCGATCCTGGGCATGGACGAGCTCTCGGAAGAGGACAAGCTCGCCGTCGCCCGCGCCCGCAAGATCGAGCGCTTCCTGTCGCAGCCCTTCTTCGTCGCTGAGGTCTTCACCGGTTCGCCGGGCAAGCTCGTCGCGCTCGAGGACACGATCAAGGGCTTCAAGGGTCTGGTCGAGGGCAAGTATGACCACCTGCCGGAAGCTGCCTTCTACATGGTCGGCTCGATCGACGAGGCGATCGAGAAGGCGCAGCGCCTGGCGGCTGAAGCGGCCTAAGGCTGCCGACTCGCGTCATCAAGGGCGTCATTCTCGGGCTTGTCCCGAGAATCTCCCGACCAGAGGGCGCTGGTTTTCGAGATGGTCGGGTCAAGCCCGACCATGACGAGCCGAGGAAAGAGATACGATGGCCACCTTCACATTCGAACTCGTCTCGCCGGAGCGCATCCTGTTCTCGGGTGACGCCGTCAGCGTCATCGTGCCGTCGGTCGAGGGCGAGATGACCGTGCTCGCGGGCCATGCCCCGGTCGTCGCCGTGCTGAAGCCGGGCATCGTCCTGGTCCAGACCGGCGCCAGCAACGGCAAGGAGTTCTTCGTCTCGGGCGGCCTCGCCGAGGTCAACGCGACGAGCGTCACCATCCTGGCCGAGCAGGCCCGGTTCATCGAGGATGTCGACAACGCCGTGCTCGATCAGGAAATCCTGACCGCCGAGACCCGCCATGCCGGTTCGCATGACGAGGCCGAGAAGAAGCGACTGCACGACCAGCTTGTGCAGCTGCGCGAGTTCAAGGGCGTATTCGAGCAGCGCAAGGCGGCCTGAGCAGGTCCACTGGACGGAAATTGAGAAGGCCGGGAGCTCGCTCCCGGCTTTTTTTGTTCTGATGCCCAATGCCTACGACGAGTGGCCCCGGCTCATCGACTTTGACGATAGAGGCGCGGGGAACCCTCTCCTGGAAGGAGAGGGTAGGGTGAGGTGTAGGCCGTTCGACCAGTTCCGCGAGCGCTGACCGCGCGGTTGGGTTCAGGCCAACGTTTGCGGTCCGAACACCTCACCCCTACCCCTCTCCTTCCAGGAGAGGGGTTCCCGCGCCTGGGCACTATCAGCGGCGAACGCAGCCTCAGGCTGCGATTGCTTCCGCCAGCGCCACGACCCGCTTGGCCATTTCGGCATGCAGCCGCTCGACCATGCGGCCATCGAGCTGGATCGCGCCCTTGTCGGCGTTCTCAGGCTCCGAGAAGGCGGAGATGATGGCGCGGGCCCGGGTAAGCTCGGCTTCCTCGGGCGCGAAGACGGTGTTCGCCAGCGCGACCTGGTTCGGATGGATCAGTGTCTTGCCGTCGAAGCCGAGATCGCGCCCCTGCTCGCATTCCGCCTTGAAGCCGGCCTCGTCCTTGAGATCGTTGTAGACGCCATCGATGACGTCGACGCCATGGGCGCGGGCGGCGAGGATCGCCGTGGTCAGCCAGGGCAGCATTGGTGCGCGCCCGGGCACGAAGCGGGCCCGCGTCTCCTTGGCGAGGTCGTTGGTGCCGAGGACGAAGCAGGCGAGGCGTGTCACGGGATCGCGGGCGGCGCGCGCGATCTTCTCGCAGTCGAGGATGGCGAGCGGCGTCTCGATCATTGCCCAGATCTGCGTCTCGGGCTTGGCCCAGAGCCCGGTCAGGCGATGGCCGATCTCGACCAGCGTCTCCGGCGAAGAAACCTTCGGGATCAGGATCGCGTCGGGCGCCGCTTCGGTCGCGGCAGCGAGGTCGGCGTCGAACCAGGGCGTGTCGATGCCGTTGGTGCGGATGACGAGCTCGCGCCGGCCATAGCCGCCGGCTTTCACCGCAGCGCAGACCTGTTCGCGGGCCAGTTGCTTGGCGTCCGGGGCGACCGCGTCTTCCAGGTCGAGGATCAGCGCGTCGGCAGCGATCTCGCGGGCCTTCTCCAGCGCGCGGGCATTGGAGCCGGGCATATAGAGGACACTGCGGCGCGGACGGATATCGGTCATATTGTCTCTCCGGATTGAGGGTCGCCGGGTTCGCTGCAGTGCACAGTAGATCGCGCCGCAATGCAATGTCAGTTCTGCAAAAGATGGATGACAGGGCTGTGATGGGCTGGATTGCGGGCGTCGACGGCTGCAAGGCCGGCTGGATCGCGGCATTCTGCGATGCCGATCTCCAGAGACCACCAGTTGTCGAGGTCTTCCGTGACTTCTCGGCGATCCTCAATGACGAGCGTGCGCCGTCCGTCATCGCAGTCGACATGCCCATTGGGTTGCCCGATTGGACGGGCGGGCGAGGGCGTGGCCCTGAAGAGGCCGTGCGAGTCGTGTTAGGGCGCCTCCGCGGATCGGTCTTCAGCATCCCGTCGCGAGCTGCGGTCTATGCCGTTGACAGGCCCATTATCGGGATGGAAGACATCACGCATTCTCATGCCGTCGCTTGCGGGATCGCGCGCCAAACGTCGGGATTGCAGGCGGCATTCAGCCGGCAAGCTTTCATGATCCTCCCAAAGATTCGGGAAATCGACCGCCTCCTTCGCGAGTTCCCTGAGAACAGGCCGCGCGTCAAAGAGATACATCCCGAAGTCGCGTTCTGGTCGATGAACGGAGAGCAGTCACTTCAGTTCGCCAAAAGGGAACTGGCAGGCGAGGCGGAGCGCGTTGAGTTGCTTCACGCGCAAGGGTTTGCGCTGTCGAGCATTCTGGCGCCTCCTCCAAAAGGTGCCAAACGTGACGATGCGCTCGACGCGCTCGCGGCGCTGGTCGTCGCCCGGCACATTGCCGCCGGGCGCGGCAGGCCCTTTCCCGATCCGCCAGATCGCGATAGCCACGGTCTACCTATCGCGATCTGGACCTATGTCACGGATCGCTCCCTCGTCCAGGATCCCGCCATGACAGAGAAGCCTGTGCCGCGCCCGATGATCGAGGCCGCGGCCGACCGTATTGCCGGCCATGCACGCACCACCCCGGTGATGCGGCTCGGCACCGGCGCCTTCGGCTCGCGTGCCGATGTCTCGCTCAAGCTCGAATGCCTGCAGCATGCCGGCTCGTTCAAGACGCGCGGCGCCTTCAACAACCTGCTCTCGCTCGAGGTGCCCGCCGCCGGCGTCGCCGCGGCCTCGGGGGGCAACCATGGCGCCGCCGTCGCCTATGCCGCCGGCAAGCGTGGCGTGAAGGCGACGATCTTCGTGCCGGAAATCTCGCCGGCAGCGAAGGTCGAGGCGATCCGGCGCTTCGGCGCCGAGGTCCGCATCGGCGGTGCGCAATACGACGACGCGCAGGCGGCCTGCGACAAGTTCGTGGCCGAGACCGGCGCACTGAAAATCCACCCCTTCTCGGCCAAGGAGACGGTTGCCGGCCAGGGCACGCTCGGCCGCGAATGGCAGAGCCAGGAGCCCGATCTCGACACCGTGCTTGTCGCAGTCGGTGGTGGCGGCCTGATCTCCGGTATCGCTGCCTGGTTCGCCGGCACGAGCGTCAAGGTCGTCGGCGTCGAGCCGGAAGGCTCACGGGCGCTGCAGGCTGCCTTGGAGGCCAAGGGGCCGGTGACGGTGACCGTCGCCTCGGTCGCGGCGGATTCGCTCGGTGCCCGCAATGTCGGCCAGCTGGTCTATGATGTCTGCAAGGACACGGTCGACCATGTCGCTTTGGTGCCTGATGCGGCGATCACGGAAGCACAGCGTGTGCTCTGGCGCGATTTCCGCCTGGCGGTCGAGCCCGGTGGTGCCGCGGCGCTCGGCGCGCTGATCAGCGGCGCCTACAAGCCGCAACCGGGCGAGCGGCTCGGTGTGCTGGTCTGCGGCGCCAATGTCGATCTGACGAAACTGGTCGAGATCACGGCATGAGCAAGCGAGGTATCGCGAAGGGCGGCAAGGCGGTCTATGGCGCGCCGCTCGGCGTGCTGATGCTGGAGGCGCGCTTTCCACGCATCCTCGGCGACATGGGCAATGCCGCGACCTGGCCCTTCCCGGTGCTCTACAAGGTCGTCTCGGGCGCCAGCCCCGAGAAGGTGGTGCTGAAGGGTGCGGCCGGGCTGCTGCCTGACTTCATCGCGGCGGCGCAGGAGCTTGTCCGCCTTGGCGCCGAGGCGATCACCACCAATTGCGGCTTTCTCTCGCTGTTTCAGCAGGAGCTCGCGGCCGCCGTCGGCGTCCCGGTCGCGACCTCCTCGCTGATGCAGGTGCCCTGGGTGCAGGCGACCCTGCCGCCCGGCAAGCGCGTCGGCCTCGTCACCGTCTCGGCCGCGACCTTGACGCCGCAGCATCTGACGGCTGTCGGCGTTCCCGCCGACACGCCGGTGACCGGTACCGAGAACGGCCGCGAGTTCTTCCGCGTGCTGATCAAGGCCGAGAAGGAGGAGATGGACATCGATCTTGCCGAGCAGGATGTGGTCGAGGCGGCGCTGCGGCTGGTCGCATTGCATCCCGATGTCGGCGCGATCGTGCTCGAATGCACCAACATGCCGCCCTATGCGGCTTCGGTGCAGGCGGCGACGGGGCTGCCAGTCTACGACATCTACTCGATGATCTCCTGGTTCCATGCGGGCTTGCGGCCTCGGGACTTCCGCTGAGCCTCCGACTTCGGACCAGCTTTACGGCGGGCCGCGCCGCAGCGCACAATGAGAGCCCGCCGAGAGAGCACGTCGATGTCCGAGATCCCCAGCAAGACCAATCCCGGCCGCTTCTTCGAGGATTTTCGGCTGGGCGAGACGATTCCGCACGCGACGCCGCGCACGGTCACGGTTGGCGATGTCTCGCTCTATACCGCGCTCTACGGGCCGCGCTTTGCGGTGCAGTCGTCGGATGCCTTCGCCAAGGCGGTCGGCTATCCGGCGGCGCCGGTCGACGACCTGCTCGTCTTCCATATCGTCTTCGGCAAGACCGTGCCGGATATCTCGCTTAATGCGGTCGCCAATCTCGGCTATGCCGACGGGCGCTTCCTCAAGCCGGTCTTCCCGGGCGACACGCTGTCGACCACCTCCGAAGTGATCGGGCTGAAGCAGACCTCGGGCGGCGATTCCGGCATCGTCTATGTCCGCTCGATCGGTCGCAACCAGCATGGCGAGATCGTGCTGAGCTATGCCCGCTGGGTTCTGGTGCGCAAGCGCCAGCCCGGCACGCCGGCGGCGTTCGAGCTGGTGCCGGAACTACCGAAGAGCGTCGCGCCGGAAGCGCTGGGCGAGGGCTGCCCGCCGCTGCATCTGGCAAGCTATGACGACGCGCTCGCCGGCTCGCCTTTCCGCTGGGGCGACTATCAGGCGGGCGAGCGCATCGACCATGTCGACGGCATGACCATTGAGGAGGCCGAGCACCAGATCGCGACCCGGCTCTATCAGAACACCGCCAAGGTGCATTTCGACGCTTATGGCGCGCGCGAGACCCGTTTCGGCAAGCGCCTGATCTATGGCGGCCACGTCATCAGCCTGGCGCGGGCCCTCTCCTTCAATGGGCTCGGCAACGCCTTTCACATCGCCGCGATCAATGCCGGCCGCCATGTCTCGCCGCTGTTCGCCGGCGATACCGTCTTTGCCTGGAGCGAGGTGCTCGAGGCGGCCGAGCTGCCGGGGCGCGAGGATGTCGGAGCGTTGCGCCTGCGCCTCGTCGCGACCAAGAACCTGCCCTGCAACGAATACCCGCTGAAGCACGCCGACCAGTACGCCGACGGCGTGATCCTCGACTTCGACTACTGGGCCCTGCTGCCGCGCTGACCTCGCATGGCGGTGTCAGGTCACTGGGTGCCTTCGCTCGTCTTCTTGACGCTGACCTTGCCCTTGCCGTCGACCGTCGCCTCGTAGGTCAGGAGGTCGATGCGCTCCTCCTGCGAGATCGAGACGGTGAAGGAGGTCGTCGAGTTCTGCTTGATCGCGCTGATCCCGCCGCCGCCGACCTGCTTATAGGTGCGGCTGATATCGGCGAGAATCGCCTCGATGATGCATTTGGAGCGTTCGATCGCGTTCATCTGGCAGCGCTTTCCTGTGGCGTGGGCGGGGCCGAGCAGGCCGGCCATTCCGCTCAGAACGAGAATGAGCATGGGAAGGTTTCGTGCGGCGGTTCGTGTCATGGCGGTTCAGCCGGC
Organism: Allobosea sp. LjRoot237; assembly: GCF_964253285.1. Classification (NCBI taxonomy): domain Bacteria; kingdom Pseudomonadati; phylum Pseudomonadota; class Alphaproteobacteria; order Hyphomicrobiales; family Alloboseaceae; genus Allobosea; species Allobosea sp. LjRoot237. The sequence continues at coordinate 216,741 of NZ_CAXUQP020000002.1, read as the reverse complement.
CGTCATTTGCGCAGCGGCCGGTGCGTGAGCATGGCGTTGCTGGCGACCTCGGCCGGGATGCGCGGGTAGATCCGCTGCGTCCTGGCCTCCCAATCGGTCGCCGTCAGCACATTGCCCTTGCCGGACAGCGCGACCATCGCCTTGCGCCAGGGCATGGCGTGGCTCAGGCGCAATTGCATGCCCTGGCCCATGACGGAATATTTGTCGACGTCGGCGACACCATAGCAGTTCGAGGCGTTGGTATCGCCGCCTGGCGGGCAATGCGCCTTGCCGATGTCGACATGTCCGAGCCCGAGCAGATGGCCGATTTCGTGGACATGAGCGCGCTGCATGATCGCCTTGCCCTTGCTGTTGGTACCCTTCTGCACCGAGTTGGTGTCGAGGCTGTCATAGAGCTTGGCATGCGAGCCGAACCAGGTCTCGCTCTTGTGCAGCCGGACCACGTCGATGACGTGATGATGGCCGCCGAGCGCGATGCCGCGATCCTCGATCTTCAGCAGGCACCAGATGTTGGGGCGGTATTTCGTGCCGTTCTTCTCGAGCTCATAGACGGGAAAGTTGTTGGACAGCCAGAACTTGCCGTTCCAGAACCGGGTCGCCGACGCCACGAAGTTCTGCTTCCAGAGATTCCAGCTGCCGGTCGTCCATTTGACGATCTTGCGGGTCGGCTCAGTCGCTCGATTATAGTCGTGATAGGTGCCTTCGGCCGCGCCTGCGGCCGGGTTGATCTGCCGGAAGCCGAGCTTCAGCGTCAGCGTCAGCTCGGCATTGTTGTAAGGGTCGCAGCAGTCGGTGTTCAGTTCGGCCTCGAACTGTGAAAGGCTCATACCCAGTTTCATGGATGGTCCTCGCCCTGTGCGATACGGTCCTCAGGAAGGTGGCGAGCTGCGCTTGTCCCGCTTTAGGCGGTTTTCGCCGCCGGATCGAGAAGGGTGCCAGGCATCAGGTAAAGTTACAGATTCGATTTTCTGTAACCGACCATTCGCTTGCCGCATTGCAGCACGAGGATGGTTTCGTTAGACAGCCATTCACTCTAGAACGATACCAAGCGATCTTCGCTTCGTGAGCTTGAAGGGTCGGGAGTTCTCAACTTGGCCGAGTCCAGACCGGCGGCGCGCCCGCTTTCCCCGCATCTGCAGATCTACCGCTGGTCCTGGACCATGGCGATGTCGATCGCCCATCGCGTCACCGGCACAGCCCTCTATGGCGGCACGCTGCTGATCGCACTCTGGCTCATCGCCGCCGCGTCCGGCCCCGCCGCTTACGACACTGCGCAATGGATCGCCGGCTCCATCCTCGGCAAGCTCGTGCTGTTCGGCTACACCTTCGTGCTGCTGCACCATATGGTCGGCGGTCTCCGCCATTTCGTCTGGGACCTCGGCCATGGCTACGAGCCGCAGGCCCGTACGAACCTGGCGAAGTACAGCGTCGTCGTCTCTGGCGGGCTGACCCTGCTGGTCTGGCTCATCGCCCTGACGCGTTGAGGACAAAGCCGATGCTCTCCAACTCCTCGATGCGCACCCCGCTCGCCCGCGTCCGTGGCCTCGGCTCGGCCAAGTCCGGCACCGGCCATTTCTGGCTGCAGCGCGTCACCGCGGTCGCCAACGTCATCCTGGCACTCGCCTTCCTGTGCATCGTCATCTCGCTGATCGGAAAGCCCTATGCGCAGGCCGTCGCGACACTGGCCAAACCGCATGTCGCGATCCTGATGCTGCTCTTCACCGTCTCCGGCGCCGTGCACATGCGGATCGGCATGCAGGTCATCATCGAGGATTACATCCATCACGAAGGGCTCAAGATCCTCGCCGTGATGGCCAACACCTTCTTTGCGATCGCGGTCGGCGCCGCCTGCGCCTTCGCGCTCCTGAAGATCTCGTTCGGAGGCTGACCATGGCGATCACCCGCGCCCGCGCGACTCCGGCCTATACCGGCCAGGCATACGCCATCACTGACCACACCTTCGACGTCGTCGTCGTCGGCGCCGGCGGCGCCGGGCTTCGCGCCACGGTCGGCTGCTCGCAGGCCGGCCTGCGCACTGCCTGCATCTCAAAGGTCTTCCCGACACGCTCGCATACGGTCGCGGCCCAGGGCGGCGTCGCCGCCTCGCTCGGCAACATGGGCAAGGACACCTGGCAGTGGCACATGTACGACACCGTCAAGGGGTCGGACTGGCTCGGCGACCAGGACGCGATCGAATACCTCGTGCGCAACGCGCCGGCCGCCGTCTACGAGCTCGAGCATTGGGGCGTGCCGTTCTCGCGCACCGAGAGCGGTAAGATCTACCAGCGTCCCTTCGGCGGCATGACCACCGATTTCGGCAACGGCCCGCCGGCGCAGCGCACCTGTGCCGCCGCCGACCGCACCGGCCACGCCATGCTGCACACGCTCTATGGCCAGGCGCTGCGCTACAACACCGAGTTCTTCATCGAGTACTTCGCCATCGACCTGATCATGGACGAGGACGGCCATTGCCGCGGCGTGATCGCGCTGAAGCTCGATGACGGCACGCTGCACCGCTTCCGCTCGCAGCAGACGATCCTGGCGACCGGCGGCTATGGCCGTGCCTATTTCTCGGCGACCTCGGCCCATACCTGCACCGGCGACGGCGGCGGCATGGTGCTGCGCGCCGGCCTGCCGCTGCAGGACATGGAGTTCGTGCAGTTCCATCCGACCGGCATCTACGGCGCCGGCTGCCTGATCACCGAGGGCGCGCGCGGCGAGGGCGGCTACCTCACCAATTCCGAGGGCGAGCGCTTCATGGAGCGCTACGCGCCCTCCGCCAAGGATCTCGCCTCTCGCGACGTCGTCTCACGCTCGATGACGATGGAGATCCGGGCCGGCCGCGGCGTCGGCAAGAACAAGGATCACATCTACCTGCATCTCGACCATCTCGACCCGAAGATCTTGCACGAACGCCTGCCCGGCATCTCGGAGAGCGCCAAGATCTTCGCCGGAGTCGACGTCACTCGCGAGCCGATCCCGGTGCTGCCGACGGTGCACTACAACATGGGCGGCATCCCCACGAACTTCCACGGCGAGGTGCTGACCAAGGAAGGCGGCGATCCGGACCGGGTCGTGCCGGGTCTGATGGCGATCGGCGAAGCCGCTTGCGTCTCCGTGCACGGCGCCAACCGCCTCGGCTCGAACTCGCTGATCGACCTCGTCGTCTTTGGCCGCGCCGCTGGTCTGCGCTGCGCCGAGACGGTCAAGGCCGGTGAGAAGCAGCCGGAATTGCCGGCGAACTCGGCCGATCTGTCGCTCACCCGCCTCGACAAATACCGCAACGCCAAGGGCGGCACTTCGACGGCGGAATTGCGCGACCGCATGCAGCGGACGATGCAGACCAACTGCGCCGTCTACCGCACCGGCGAGACGCTCGAAGAAGGCCACAAGCTGATCCACGAGGTCTGGGGCGGCATCACCGACATCGCCACCACCGATCGCTCGCTGATCTGGAATTCCGATCTGATCGAGACGCTGGAGTTCGATAACCTGATCACCCAGGCGGTCGTCACCATGGACTCGGCGCTGCAGCGTCCGGAAAGCCGCGGCGCCCACGCCCGCGAGGATTATCCGGACCGCGACGACAAGGACTGGATGAAGCACACGCTCGCCTGGATCGACGACGAGAAGCGCAGCGTCACGCTCGATGACCGGCCGGTGCACACTTACACGCTCTCGAACGACATCGAATACATCAAGCCGAAGGCGCGGGTGTATTGAGACGGGGGCGAAGCAAAACCCTTGGACGCCGATAGTGCTCTTGTTGCTCGCGGCTGCATCGTTAGGTGGTTGTTCTTTGTTTATGCCGCTGAGAGGAACGGTCGGAGGCAAAGAAACCTTCACGGGATATCTTCGTGAGGGTGGGGGCATTGGGTTTCAGATCGGCAAGGTTGAGTGCTCAGGAAGCTATCGGCACGCATTTAGTCTTGGGCGAGGCGCCGTGAAATGCACTGACGGGCGAGAGGGGGATTTCTCGATGATCTCTTTCCCTGAACTTCGCCCTGGGCCTGGGCACGGTGATGGCAGAGCAACGGGCTCTCTGGGGGGCCGGGAATTGGTGTTCGACTACGGCAGTGGCTCGTTAGGTACGAAGGAATAGGCGTAGGCAGATGGCCGAATTCAATCTCCCGCAGAACTCCCGCCTGACCGAGGGCAAGGCCTGGCCGAAGCCGGCTGCCGCCAAGAAGGTCACCGAGTTCAAGATCTATCGCTGGAATCCCGACGACACCGCCAATCCGCGCACCGACACCTATTATGTCGATCGCGACGATTGCGGGCCGATGGTCCTCGACGCGCTGATCTGGATCAAGAACAAGGTCGACCCGACGCTGACCTTCCGGCGCTCCTGCCGCGAGGGCATCTGCGGTTCCTGCGCCATGAACATGGACGGCAAGAACGGGCTCGCCTGCACCACCGGCATCGACGAGTGCGGGGCCAAGGGCAAGGTCGCGATCTATCCGCTGCCGCATATGCCGGTGGTCAAGGACCTCGTTCCCGATCTCACCCGCTTCTACGCCCAGCACGCCTCGATCGAGCCCTGGCTCAAGACGACGACGCCGGCGCCCGAAAAGGAATGGTCGCAGGCCAAGGACGACCGCGAGAAGCTCGACGGGCTCTATGAGTGCATCCTGTGCGCCTGCTGCTCGACCTCCTGCCCGAGCTATTGGTGGAACGGCGATCGTTATCTCGGCCCGGCCGCGCTGCTGCAGGCCTATCGCTGGCTGATCGACAGCCGCGACGAAGCCACCGGCGAGCGCCTCGACGATCTCGAGGACCCGTTCCGGCTCTATCGCTGCCACACCATCATGAACTGCGCCAATGCTTGCCCGAAGGGTCTCAACCCCGCCAAGGCGATCGCGGAAGTCAAGAAGATGATGGTGACCCGCCAGGTCTGAGGCGGGTCTGCCGCGCGGCGGAGTGGTCGCGCGTCATGCTCGGGCTTGACCCGAGCATCTCAGGTCGGAGGAGGCTCCAATCGGCGCCCTCTGGTCCGGAGATTCTCGGGTCTGCGCTGCGCTTCGCCCGAGAATGACGCAGGGGGCCCCGGCGAGGCCCGAATCCTCACCCCAATTCCGCCGCTGATTTCGCTGGTTTCGGCCCTCAATCGATCACGCCCGCGACAAGACGCCGCGCTCTCTTCATGACGTTAAGTCACTGCATGAGGGCGAATCATGTCGCAAGAACAAGAGCAACTGAACGAGAGCAAGCTTGAACCGCTGGCCTTTCCCGTCGGCATCAATCCAAGGCGGTTCGGGCGCAGCCCCGGCCTGAAATTCTTCGTCATCGGCTTCCTGGCGCTGCTGCTGCTGATCCCGCTGATGTTCGTCTCAGGGCTGCGCAGCGAGCGGTCGGCCACTGCCAGCCAGGCGGCGCGCGAGATCGGCGAGGCCTGGGGCCGCGAGCAGATCGTCGGCGGGCCGGTGCTGATGGTGCCCTATCTGGTGCCGCCCAAGATCGCCAATGCCGCACCGACGCGCGAGGTCGCGGTCTTCCTGCCCGACGACCTCCAGGCGAGCTCGGAAGCACAGACCGAAATCCGGCGGCGCTCGATCTTCGATGTCCCGGTCTATCGCGGCAAGGTTGCACTGAACGCGCGCTTCCCGCCGCCCGATTTCAAGGCGATCACCTCGGAGACGGTGCAGCCGCTTTGGAACGAGGCGGTGCTCGCCGTCGGGGTCGCCGATGTCCGCGGCCTGAAGAACCGCGCCACGGCGCAAATTCGCGACGGCGCGGCAATTGAGTTCGAGCCGACCTTCGGCGCCGGCATCCGCGAGGGCAGCGGCATCCATGCGGCCCTGCGCGATGTCGACCTGACCAAACCGCTTTCGGTTGCGATCGGGCTCGATCTCAACGGTTCGCGCAGCCTGTCGATCGTGCCATTGGCCAAGAACAGCGCGCTCCGGATGAGCTCGAACTGGGAGCACCCGAGCTTCTCCGGCGCGCATTTGCCGGATGACCGGGTGATCGACGCGAACGGCTTTTCGGCCTCCTGGCGGGTTTCGCATCTGGCGCGCAACCTGCCGCTGGCCTTCAGCCATGACAACCGGCGTGCCGATGCGACCTTCCTCTCCGGCGGCGTCGGCGCCCGCTTCTACCAGCCGGTCGACCTTTACCAGCTCGTCGACCGCGCCATCAAATATGCGGTGCTGTTTGTCGGCGCGGTTTTCCTTGCCGTGTTCGGGTTGGAGCTGGTAGCGCGCGGCAATCTCCACGCCGTGCAGTACACGCTCGTCGGCTTCGCGCTGGTGCTGTTCTACGTGCTGCTATTGTCGCTGGCGGAGCATCTCGGCTTCCTGACCGCCTACCTTACAGCTTCCGCGGCCACGACGGCGCTGATCGCACTCTATATCGGCCTCGTCCTGCGCAGTTTTGCGCGCGGGGCCGTGCTGGGCCTGATCCTCGCCATCGGCTACGGCTTGGTCTACGCGCTGCTGAAATCCGAGGATTTTGCCCTGCTCGCCGGGGCAATCGGCGCCTTCGTCGCGCTGGCGACGCTGATGCTGGCGACAGCCAGGGTCAACTGGTCCGGCCTTGGTGACAGCGTGGCCAAGAGTGTCACCAGCGATCCGGCGCGGCCGACTGCGCCGGTATGACGCCTAGGACAAATAGCGGCTCGGCGCGAAAGGCGCCGGGTCGGCCGGAGCCTGTTCGCCGCAGACCAGAGCGGCGAGGATTTCCCCCGTCACGGGTCCGGTCGAGAAGCCGATATGCTGGTTGCCGAAGGCGAGCCAGAGGCCGGGATGGCGCGGCGCCTCGCCGATCATCGGCAGCGAGTCCGGCAGGGTCGGGCGCGAGCCGCGCCAGGTCGTCTCCTCGGCTGGTTCGGTCAGCGGAAAGGCCTCGCGGGCTCGCGGCAACACCTGGTCGATCTGGGCATGGTCGTCGGGCGCATCGCGATGGGCGAGCTCGACACCACTGGTCAGGCGCAGGCCGAGCTCCATCGGCGCCAGCATATAGGACGCCTCGACGTCGTAGATCGGGCGGTTGAGGAAACGCCCCTGCGCCGGCTTGTAGTGGCGGTGATAGCCGCGCTCGACATTGAGCGGGACCTTGAGCCCGAGCGGCCGGAGCAGGTCGGCGCTCCACGGGCCGAGCGCGACAACTGCGAGATCGGCCTCGTGCTGTGCGTTTTTGCCTGCGGCGCGCCAGCCGTCGCCCTGCTTCGTCAGGCCCATGACCTCATCGCGCAGGATCGTGCCGCCGCGGGCGGCGAAGAGCGCGGCATAGGCTTCGACCACGGCGCCTGGCCAGTCGACCGAGGCACTGTCCTTGTGCAGCAAGGCGGCCGAGAAGATCGGATTCAGGCTCGGCTCCAGCGCCGAGAGCGCCTGGCGATCGAGCGCCTCGACGCGCACGTCATGATCCTCGAGGAAGCTCCGGCGGGCCTCGGCAGCCGCCAGGCCGGCTTCGCTGCGCCAGAGCTCGAGGAAACCGGTGTCGCGCAGGCGCCAGGCGATCCCGGCTTCGGTCATCAGGCGCTTGTGCAGGGGCAGGGAGGGCGTGACCAGGCTTTCAAGCGCGGCGACACGCGGGGCGAGTCGGCCCGGCTTGGCCTCGGCGAGGAAGCCGAGGATCCAGCCGGGATTGCGCAGCAGATGGCCGAGCCGATAGCGCACCGCCGCGTGCCGGTTGCCGAGGTATTTCGGCAGGTTCTTCCATAGGCCGGGATTGTTGAGCGGCATGATCGAAGAGCGGCTGATCACGCCGGCATTGCCATAGGAGGTCTCGCGGCCGGGCTCGCGCCGGTCGATCAGCGTCACCTTGAGGCCGCGTTTCTGCAGCGCGAGCGCGCAGGAGACGCCGACCATGCCGGCGCCGATGACGAGAACGCTGCGACTCACCTGGACAGGACCGGGGAGGGAGCGGGCTCGGCGAGCCAGTGATCGAGGAAGCCGTCGAGCCAGGTGCGCACGGCGGGATCATACTGGTACCAGCCATCGAGATGCTGGTGGCGCAACTGCGCGCCCGGCATCAGCGTGCGCTCATGGGCGCGCACCGACCAGCGGCACATCATCGCCAGCGTCACCTCGGGGTGGAACTGCAGGCCGTAGGCCTTGCGACCGGCGCGGACCGCCTGGACCGGAAAATCGCCGCCGGTCGCCAGGCATTCAGCGCCAGTCGGACAATCGAAGCCCTCGCGATGCCATTGATAGACGGTTGCGGGCCAAGGGCTGCCGGTCGTGGCGGCGTCGGCATGGCCGGCTTCGGTCAGGCTAAGCGGGTAGTAGCCGATCTCGGCCCGGCCTTCGGCATGCGTGTAGACGGTTGCGCCGAGATGGCGGGCAAGCATCTGCGCGCCGAGGCATAGGCCGAGGAAGGGCGCTTCCTCCTTGAGGCAGACGCCGATCCAGTCGGTCTCCGCCTTGACGAAATCGTCGGGGTCGTTGGCGCTCATCGGGCCACCGAAGATCACCGCGCCGGCATGATCCTGCATGGTCTGCGGCAGCGGGTCGCCGAAGCGGGGCTTGCGGATGTCGAGGGCGTGGCCACGCTCGGTGATGAGGCGGCCGACACGGCCGGGCGTCGAATGCTCCTGATGGAGCACGATCAACACCGGCTTGCGCGACGGCTGGGTGCCGAGGCGGGTGCGGAGCCGACGACGGGCCTCGAAGCGATAGGACAGATCGTTCATCGCGACGTTCGATTGCGCTCCTGAGACCGGATTGTCCGCCGGATCACGCTTTAAAATGCGGTTTCCTGGTCCTTGCGGCAAGCAAATTATGCGCCATGGCGGGCATGGCCGAGGTCAACGCCGTGCATGCTTCGTGCAATCTTCCGTCAATACTCCTCTGGCAATGCAACCCGCAGTGATGACGCAGATTGACTTCCCGGCCAGGCTCAGGCATGAGAATGAACGTTCATTCTCAATCGTCGGAAGCATGTCGCACGTCATCACCCCCTTCTCGGCCGAGCGCGGCCTCAGCGAACGCCATGTCCGCATCCTCGACGCGGCCGAGGGCGTTTTCGCGCGCGCCGGCTTCCATGCGGCAACGATGAACGACATCGCCGTGGAAGCCGGGATGAGTCCGGGCAATCTCTATCGCTACTTCTCCTCGAAGGACGCGATCATCGCGGGCATGAGCGAGCGCGATCGAACGGAGGTCGCGGCCGATTTCGCCCAGCTCGATCCAGGCAAGGGCGGGTTGCTCGACCAGCTCGAGGAGCTCGGCCGCCAGCACATGGTGCGCAAGCCGCGCGAGAAGGCGATCATCGCGTTGCAGATCTGGGCGGAAGCCTCGCGTACCCCCGAGATGGCGCAGATCTGCGCTGGTTTCGACGAGGTGGTCGAGCAGGGACTCGCCGCTGCCGTCGAAGGGGCCAAGGCGAGCGGCGAACTGCCGAGCAATCTCGATCAAGCGCGCTTCCTGCAGGCGCTGTTCATGATGGCGGACGGCTTCTTCTGCCGGCGCGCCGTCGATCCGAATTTCGACGCCGCTGCCGGCGCCGATGCCCTGTTCGCCGCAATGCGCGGTCTGGCGCAGACCATGCTGCTGCCGCCCGTCGACGGCCAAACCTCGTAAGAAGACTGACCATGCCCGTATCGCCCAAGACCCTCATCCTGCTGCCGCTCGTCGCCCTCGCCTGCACGCCCGGAGCAGTCTTCGCCCAGGCGCCGGCCTCCGCCGCGACCGCCCAGCAGCCATCCGCCGGTCCGGCGATCACGGTGACATCGGCCAAGCGCGACGAGATCGTGCAGAGCGTCGTCGTCTCCGGCTCGATGATCGCGCGCGACGAGATCATGGTCGCGCCTGAGATCGACGGTGTCGTCATCACTGAACTCCTCGCCGAGGAGGGCGATCGCGTCGCCGCCGGCCAGGTGCTGGCGCGATTGTCGCGCACCACGCTCGAAGTGCAACGCACCCAGAACGAGGCGCAGATCAAGCGCGCCGAGGCGGCGGTCGACCAGGCCAAGGCGCAGATCGTCGAGGCCGAGGCCAATCTCGTTCAGGCCAACAACGCCTTCGACCGCACCAAGGCCTTGCGCGACAATGGCAATGCCAGCCTCGAGACCTTCGACCAGCGGTCCGCCGCGGCGCGCGGCGCGCAAGCGCGCCTGAATTCGATGAAGCAGGCGCTTGCGATCACCACGGCCGACCTGGCGCTGGCCCAGGCTCAGGGGCGCGATATCGAGGTCAGGCTGGCGCGCACCGAGATCAAGGCGCCCAAAGCCGGCATCGTCAGCCGCCGCAATGCCAGGCTCGGCGCCATGGCGACGATGGCGGCCGCGGAGCCACTGTTCAGGATCATCGCCGATGGCGCGATCGAGCTCGAGGCTGATGTCGCCGAGGTCGAGCTGCCCCATCTCAAGATCGGGCAGGCGGTCGCCGTCACGCCGGCAGGTTCCGACAAGGCGCTTGCCGGCCAGATTCGGCTGATCTCGCCCGAGGTCGACAAGGCCTCCCGGCTTGGGCGGCTGCGGATTTCGCTGATCGACAACCCGCCGGTCGCCGTCGGCTCCTTCGCGCGCGGCGTGATCGAGACCGGCCGCAAGACCAGCATAGTGCTGCCGCTTTCGGCGATCACCTATTCGCGCGGCGGCGCGATGGTGCAGTCCGTCAAGGACGGAAGGGTGACGACCAAGAAGGTCACGCTCGGCCTGATCGGCGGCGGACGTGCCGAGATCGCGTCGGGCCTCGCCGAGGGCGAGAGCGTGGTCGCCCGCGCCGGCACCTTCGTGCGTGACGGCGACATGATCACGCCGATCGCGACGAACTGACGGAGCCCCGCGTGAACGTCAATTTCTCCGCCTGGTCGATCCGGAAACCGGTTCCGGCGATCCTGCTTTTCGTCGTGCTCTGCGTGCTCGGGCTGCTCTCGTTCTCGAAGCTGCCGGTGACGCGCTTCCCGAACATCGACGTGCCCTTCGTCTCGGTGACGGTGACCCAGTCCGGCGCCGCGCCGGCCGAACTCGAAAGCCAGGTTTCGAAGCGGGTCGAGGATGCCGTCGCCAACATCACCGGCGTCAAGCATGTGATGTCGACGCTGACTGACGGCTCCTCGGTGACGATGGTCGAGTTCAGGCTCGAAACCAACACCGACCGCGCCGTCAACGATGTCAAGGACGCGATCGCCAAGATCAGGGCCGAATTGCCGCGCACCATCGATGAGCCGGTGATCCAGCGCATCGATGTCGAGGGCCAGTCGATCCTGACCTATGGCGCCTCCTCGCCCGGCATGACGCTGGAGCAGATCTCCTGGCATGTCGACGACGTCGTCTCGCGCGAATTGCAGGGGCTGAAAGGCGTCGGCCGGGTCGAGCGCTATGGCGGCGTCGACCGCGAGATCAGGGTCTCGCTCGATCCCGACCGGCTGCTGGCGCTCGGCACCACCGCCGGCGAGGTCAACCGCCAGATCCGCGCCACCAATGTCGACCTCGCCGGTGGGCGCGGTGAGGTCGGTGGCCAGGAGCAGGCGATCCGTACGCTCGCCAGCGCACGCACCGTCGCGGAGTTGGCCGACAGCAAGATCCAGCTCACTGGTGGGCGCGAGGTGCGCCTCAAAGAGCTCGGCCGGGTCGAGGATTCCAGTTCCGAGCCGCGCGCCTTCGGCCGGCTGAACAAGCAGCCGGTCGTTTCCTTCGCCGTGTTCCGCTCGAAGGGCTCGAGCGAGCTCTCGGTCAAGGACGTCGTTTCGGCCAAGCTCGACGATCTCAATAAGCGCTATCCGACGATCGCGCTGAAGCCGATCGACGATGCCGTCGCCTACACCCACGGCAACTACAAGGCAGCGATGGAGACGCTGCTGGAGGGCGCGGCGCTCGCCGTGCTCGTCGTCTTCGTCTTCCTGCGCAACTGGCGCGCGACGCTGATCACCGCGATCGCGCTGCCGCTCTCGGCGATCCCGACCTTCTGGGCGATGGAGCTCCTCGGTTTCTCGCTGAACCTGGTCAGCCTGCTCGGCATCACGCTGGTGACTGGCATCCTGGTCGACGACGCCATCGTCGAGATCGAGAACATCGTCCGGCACATGAAGATGGGTAAATCACCCTATCGCGCCGCGATGGAGGCGGCCGACGAGATCGGCCTCGCGGTCATCGCGATCACGCTGACCATCGTCGCGATCTTCGCGCCGGTCTCATTCATGGGCGGCATCGCCGGCCAGTATTTTCGCCAGTTCGGCCTCACCGTCGCGATCGCGGTGCTGTTCTCGCTCCTGGTCGCGCGCCTGATCACGCCGATGATGGCGGCCTATCTGTTCAAGCCCGTGAAACATCACGATGCCAGGGACGGCTTCGTGATGCGCGCCTATAGCTGGCTGCTCGAGGCGTCGCTGAGGAAGCGCCGCATTCCGGTGCTGCCGCGCTTCGACGGCTCGCGGACATGGCGCAAGCTGCCATTCAACACGGCGTATCTGACGCTCATCGCCGGCTTCGGCTTCCTCTTCATCTCGATCCAGGCGACGGCGCTGCTGCCGACCGGCTTCTTCCCGGAGGAAGACACCGCCCGCATCGTCGCTTCGGTCGAATTGCCGCCCGGCGCGACGCTGGAGGACACCACCGTCGCCACCGACAAGATCGTCGACAAGCTGCGCGAGATCCCGCAGGTGACGAACGTCTTCGTGCTCGGCGGTGCTTCGCCGACCGGGCAGCGCGAGGTCCGCCGCGCCGCGGTCTTCATCCTGCTGACGCCGAAGGCCGAGCGTGACGTCCCCCAGAAGGAGCTCAAGGTCACCATCGCCGAGAAGCTGGCTGGTGTGCCCGATGTCCGGGCCTGGTATGTCAACGAGCGCGGCGAGCGCGAGATGGCGTTCTCGATCCTGTCCAAGGATGGCGATGCGCTCGATGAGACCGTCGCGAAGATCGAGGCGCGCATGCGCCAGGTCGACGGCTACTTGAATGTCGCGACCGCCGGCTCGCTGAGCCGGCCGGAGATGCGCGTCACGCCGAAGCTCGAGCAGGCCGCCAATCTCGGCGTCACGCCCGAGGCGATCTCGGAGGCGCTGCGCGTCGCCACCATCGGCGACATCGGCCCCAACCTTGCCAAGTTCAATGCCGGCGACCGGCTGGTGCCGATCCGCGTCCAGCTCGACGAGCAGGCCCGCACCGACATCCGCAACATCGCGGCGCTGCGCGTCACCAGCGCGTCGGGCGTCTCGATCCCGCTGACGGCGGTGGCCGAGATCGGCTTCGGCGAGGGCCCGTCCTCGATCGACCGCTATGACCGCGTCCGCCGCGCCGCCATCGGCGCCGACCTGAAGCGCGGCTTCGAACTCGGCACGGCGCAGGAGAAGTTCCAGGAGATCGTCAAGGAGGTCGGTCTGCCCGAGGGCGTGCGCATCGCCGCCACCGGCGACGCCGAGATCCAGGGCGAGGTGGTCGAGGGCTTCATCACCGCGATGACCACCGGCCTGATGCTGGTGCTCGCCGTGCTGATCCTGCTGTTCGGCTCGGTCTTCCAGCCGATCACCATCCTGCTGTCGCTGCCGCTCTCCTTCGGCGGCGTGGTGATCGCACTGCTCGCCACCCACAACCCGGTCTCGATGCCGGTCTATATCGGCCTGCTGATGCTGATGGGCATCGTCACCAAGAACGCGATCATGCTTGTCGACTTCGCGGTCGAGGAGGTCGCCCGTGGCAAGGACCGGCTGACGGCGCTGCTCGAAGCCGGCCACAAGCGCGCCCGGCCGATCGTGATGACCACCATCGCCATGGCCGCCGGCATGCTGCCCTCGGCCTATGGCGTCGGCGATGGCGGCGAGTTCCGCGCGCCGATGGCGATCGCGGTGATCGGCGGCCTGATCGTCTCGACCGTGCTCAGCCTCGTTTTTGTGCCGTCCTTCTATGTGGTGATGGACGATCTCGGCCGCCTCACCGGCTGGATCTTCGGCCGCTTCCTCGGCAAGGCCGAGGATGAGAGCAGCTGGGCTCCGATGAGCGACGAGGAGACCCCCGGCGAAGCCAGCGCCAAGGCGATGGCCGGAAAGCTGCCGCCGCCGAGATTGGCGGCGGAGTGAGAACCAAGGGTCTGCCTCAGGGCAGGCCCTTTTTCGTGTCGGATCAATTCTCTCGGAGCGACAGGTCGAGGTTCTGCCCCTGACCTGGCTGGCTGCCGCGCAGCGTCAGCGCGACACCGTCCTGCTGGCGCGAAATCGTCAGGGTCGCGGGCGGGTTCGGGCGGACGCTTTCCGCAGTCTCGTTGAAGGCGAGCGTCAGCCGCTGGCCCTGGCGCGTGCCGGATAGATTCGCCACGGTGCCGGTGCTCTCCTTGAACGTGCCGGCATAGCGTCCGGTCTTCGGGTCGTGGCGCAGCTCGATCTTGATCGAGGTACTGAAAATGGCGGCGGTGCTGCAACTGCCGTCGAGGCTCAGGCGCGAGCCCTGCTGGTCGCCGTCGAATTGGCATTTCAGCGAGCGGCTGGTCCCGCGGGCGTTCTGGAGCGTACCATTGCCGCTGAAGCGACCTTCGAGGGAGTTCAGGAAACTCGCCTCGCTGCTGCCGGCTTCCTGCTCGGCGATGCCCGGCTGAGCCAGCACCAACAGCACCGCCGCGGCGAGCGCTTTCGCCATGCGATGTCTTGTCATGATCATTCCTCCTGCCGGCTAAACGTCTCAGGAGAGGTTTTGATCAATCTGCCTGCGAGATGACCCGATCGGCGGGCCTCAGACTGCTTCCGGTTCGGCGTCGGCGGTGCGTTTGCGCTCCACCGCGCAGCGATAGGCCTCGGTCAACTCATCGAGCACGGATTGGGCCGGTCGCGGCGCGTCGAGATGGAGAAAGCGCAGCTCCGCCATGAACTTCTGCCAGAGCGCCGGACCGCCCTCGGCCAGGATCTCGGCGCGGATCGACATCTCCGGCGTCACCGGCAGGAAGCGGCGGCCCCAGTCGGCCATGGCGGCGAAGACCGGCACCAGAGAAATCCCCATTTCGGTCAGGCTGTAGATGCCCTTCTGCTTGTGGCTGGCGTCGTCGCGGCGCGAGATCAGGCCATTTTCGAGCAGCCGCTTCAGCCGGTCGGCGAGGATGTTCGAGGCGATGCCCTCGTCCGATTTCGCCAGCAATTCGCGGAAATGCCGGCGATTGCCGAACATCATGTCGCGCAGGACGATCAGGCTCCAGCGATCCCCGAGGATTTCCAGGCTCAGATTGATCGGGCAGCCCGAACGGCCGGTCTCTCTCATATGCGTCTCCAAAACTGCTTGCATTCTACAATCAGTTTCGCTAGAAGCCAACTGCTTGCAAATCGCAAGCGGTTTTGCTGGCGCCGGGGCGGCGCCTATATGGAGGATGTGATGGCCAAGGTGATCGCCTGGAACCTCATGACGCTCGACGGCTATTTCGAGGGCAAGGAGAAGTGGGACCTGTCGTTTCACAACGACGCCTGGGGCGAGGAGCTCGATGCGCTCAGCAAGGAGTTCGGCAAGCGTGCCCAGCTTCTCGTCTTCGGCCGCGTCACCCATGACGGGATGAAGGCGTACTGGACCAGCGCCAACGCGGAGGACGGCGAGGTCACACGCTATATGAATGCGCTGCCCAAGCTAGTCGCCTCGCGCACGATTCAGAGTTCCGACTGGAACAACACGCGGGTGACCGCCGATATCGTCGGCGAAATCGCCAAGCTGCGGGCTGCTCCGGGCAAGGACGTCCTGGTCTTCGGCAGCGCCGAGCTGATCGACACGCTGTTGGCGGCGAAGCAGATCGACGAGCTGATGTTGGCAGTGGTGCCTGTGCGGCTCGGCGCGGGCACGCCGCTCTTCAAGGAAGGCGGCGAGCAACAGAAGCTCGAGCTGCTGGAGACCAGGCCGCTCAAGAACGGCACGGTGATCCTGCGCTACGCACCGGTAAACTGATGGAATGGCGACCCGTTGCGGAAGGGATGGGCTTCCAACCCTCCGCAGCGTCTACCTGCCGGGCCTGTGTAGCCGCGGCGATCTATTGCTTGAAGCCGATCAGCACGCCATCGGCGCCGAGCGAGAGCTGCAGGCCCCGGCGCTTGGTGGCGAGGCGCATGACTACGCCCTTGGCATTGCGGAGCCAGAGTGTGCCGCGGCCTTCGTCGCCGATCGCCCAGCCCTCGCGAATCTGGATGTAGGCGCCGGTGAAATCCTCGACATTGGCCAGGCGGTAGACCGAACCGGTCGCGGTCAGGCGCGAGGCGCCGATGCCGCCGATGCCGAGGCCGCCGACGGTGATGTCGTAATTGCGCTTGTTGAAGCGGAGCGTGCCGCCGCCGATAGCGCCCGAGCCGATGAAGGCCACCTGCACCTGCCGGATCGAGACGGTTCCGGTCGCCGGCCCGAACTGGCGCGACTGCGCGCCAGCCGGTGTGCTGACCAAAAGGCAAGTGAAGATGAAAGCGGAAACCCGAGCGACCATGGCTAGTTCTCCCCGCCTCAGAATGAGGCTGAGCGAACTGTGCGCCGGAAATATCAGGGATCAACCGGTATTTTAGTTTGCACCAATCAACTACGCTGGCGATAGAAAGTGGCTCGGCGGGCCCGCTTCCTATCGTCGTTCGATCGCGTGGCTCGAGGCTGATTTCAGCCCTTCCGCACCATCAGCACTGCCGCTAGGATCGCGACGCCGCCGAACGCCTGCGCCGGCGAGGGCTGCTCGGCGAAGATCGCCCAGGCGGCCAGCACCGAGACCAGCGCCGGCCAGACCATGACCAGCGAGGCGGCATTGGCGCCGTAATGGCCGAGCGCCAGCGTGATCAGGCCCTGGCCCATGGCATGCGAGACCAGGCCGAGTGCGGCGACGGCGAGCCAGCCGGTCAGCGTCTGAGGCAGGATAGTCTCGCCGAGGCCAAGCGCTGCAACGAGGCAGAACATGGCGCAGATGGCGCTGGAGATCAGGCTGATACGCCCGGCGGCGGCGCGATTGCGGGCGCGGCGCACGGCGAGGATATAGGCCGCGTAGGAGAAGGCGGCGCCGATGGCGAGGCCGTCCCCGAACAGGCCGGTGCCTGAGAGAGGCGTCACGGCGCTTCCCGACAGTTTTGGCAGCACCAGGAGGCCGGCGCCGCCGACGGCGAGCAGCAGCGCGCCGAGGATGCGCCGCGTCGGCTTCTCGCGGAACAGCAGCCAGCCACCGAGGATGACGCCGACCGGCGAGAGGTTGCCGAGCAGCGAGGCATTGGCGATCGAGGTGAAGCCGATCGAGGCGTTGTAGAGAACGACATCGACGCCGAAGGCGAGGCCGGCAAGCGCGATCGGCAGCATGGCGCCGGACCTGACGCCATCCGCATTGCCGCCGCGATCCTCCAGAGCCATCCAGGCGGCGAGGACCGGCAGGGCGAAGGCCATGCGCCAGAAGCCGGCCGCAGCCGGGCCGACATCGGCGAAGCGCACGAAGATGCCGGAGAAGCCGATGCAGGTTGCGCCGAGCAGCAGCGCCAGGAACATGGCGAGCGCCGGCGTGGCGGGACGATCTGGCACGGCAAGGCTCGGGGCGGACATCGGACGGCTTTCGGGCGCGATGATCACGGACAAGTCGCCGTCATTCCGGCCGGAGCGCAGCGTAGCGCCGGAATCCATCATAGAGCGCATCACCCTTCGATGGATTCCGGAACTGCGCCGCTGAAGCGGCTTGTCCGGAATGACGATCAACTGTGGCGCCCAACATAAGGCGCTTCCAGCAATCGGAAAAACGGATTATTCTGATTCATCTATCGCCATTTCCGCTGGTGCGATGATGTCGACCCATCTCGATCTCGATGCACTCGCCATGCTCGTTGCCGTCGCCGAGACCGGCGGCTTCACAGCAGCGGGCCAAAAGCTCGGGCGCACGCAATCGGCGGTGTCCGGCCGCATCCAGGATCTGGAGGCTGCGCTCGGCAAGCAGCTGCTGGAGCGTTCGCGCCGCGGTGTCACGCCGACGCAGGCCGGCGAGCGCTTGCTCGCCCAGGCCCGCCGCCTGCTCGCGATCGAGCGCGAGGCGCGGGCCGAACTCGAGGGCGACAAGGCGGTGGGACGCCTGCGCATCGGCCTGCCGGACGACTATGTCGACGCCTACCTCAGGCCGCTGATCGTGCGCTTCGCCGAAGAGCATCCGCGGGTCGAGATCGAGGTGCATTGTGAGCTCTCGAAGCGGATCGAGCCTGCAGTGGCGGCAGGCGAGCTCGACCTTGCCGTGATCACCCAGGACCCCGGCCGGCCGAAGGGCGAGCGCCTTAGGCGCGAGCCGCTGATCTGGGTCGCGGCCCGTGGCCACCGGCCGGAGCTCAGCGAAGTTCTGCCGCTCGGCCTGTTCAACGAGGGCTGCCGGGCACGCCCACGTATCCTGAATGCGCTGCAGGCCGCGGAACGGCCGCACCGGCTGGTGTTCTCGTCATCGCACATGGCCGGCCTGCTCTCGGCGGTGGAAGCGGGGCTGTGCGTCACCGCGATCACCGAGAGTGCGGCGCCGGTGTCCCTGCGCCGGCTCGAGCCGTCCGAGAACCTGCCGTCGCTGTTCGAGCTCTCGGTCGCGCTGGTGATCGCGCCGCAGGCGAGCATCGCCGCGCGTCATTTCGCACAGGCGCTGCGCGAGGCGATGGCGGCGCCGCGGCTGGCAGCCTAGATGCGCGTTACTCCGCCGCCTGCGGCTTCAGCACGCCGCGGCGGATCTGGTCTTCCTCGATCGACTCGAACAAAGCGCGGAAATTGCCCTCGCCGAAGCCGTCATCGCCCTTGCGCTGGATGAACTCGAAGAAGATCGGCCCGACCACCGTGGCGGAGAAGATCTGGAGGAGAACCTTGCTCATCCGGCCGGCCTTGTCGCCGAGCGCGACCGCGCCTTCGCCGTCGATCAGGATGCCGTTGGCCTTCAGGCGCTGGACCGGCTCGCCATGGTTCGGGACGCGGCCGTCGACCTTCTCGTAATAGGTCTCGGGCGGTGAGGGCATGAAGGGCAGTCCGTTCTGCCGGAGCTGCTCGACGCTGGCATAGATGTCGCGCGAGCCGAGCGCGACATGCTGGATGCCTTCGCCCTTGTACTGGCGCAGATACTCCTCGATCTGGCTCTTGTCGTCGAGGGATTCGTTGATCGGGATGCGGATCTTGCCGCAGGGCGAGGTCAGCGCCCGCGAGATCAGGCCGGTGAGCTTGCCCTCGATGTTGAAGAAGCGGATCTCGCGGAAATTGAAGAGATCGCCGTACCAGCCGGCCCAATGGTCCATGCGGCCGCGCATGACGTTGTGGGTGAGGTGGTCGAGATAATACATTCCGGCCTGCTCGGGATGCGGGTCCGTCTCGCCGAGCCATTCGAAGTCGACGTCGTAGATCGAGCCCTTCTCGCCATAGCGGTCGACGAAATAGAGCAGCGAGCCGCCGATGCCCTTGACCGCCGGAATCTGCAATTCGCCGGGACCGACCTTGCTCTCATAAGGCTCGGCGCCGAGCGAGACCGCACGCTCGAAGGCGTGCTTGGCATCGACCACGCGGAACGCCATGGCACAAGCGCAGGGGCCGTGTTCGGCGGCGAAGCTCTGCGCGAAGGAATCGGGCTCGGCGTTGACGATGAAATTGACGTCGCCCTGGCGATAGAGCGTCACCTTCTTGGAGCGGTGCCTGGCGACCTTGGTGAAGCCCATGGTCTTGAAGAGCTCGCCGAGTTTCTCCGGCTCGGGATGGGCATATTCGACGAACTCGAAGCCGTCGGTGCCCATCGGGTTGGCGTCGGAAATGGCCGGCGGGGCTGAATCGTGCGGGAACGGTCCCATGCGGTGTCCTCCTGAGAATGCTTGGTTGACCGATCCTCGCGCATTCGGATGGCGAAGGGTTTGCAAAACTCTGGACTCTCGGGTTGAATTCGCACGGATCGTGCATGAAAGTGCAGAAGGGCTCACGGAATGCCGCAGCTCGACGTTTTCGACTGGCGCCTGCTCGACGCTCTGCAGCAGGATGCTTCGCTGACCAATGGCGCGCTCGCCGAGCGCGTCGGCCTCTCCGCCAGCCAAATCTCGCGGCGGCGCCAAGCGCTGGAAAACGCAGGTACAATCCGCGGCTATCGCGCGCTGATCGATCCGGAGGCGATCGGGCTCTCCGTCACCGTCTTCATCCATGTCGCGCTCAACACCCATTCGCGCGACAATGCCCGGCGCTTCCGCGACCTGGTGAAGCTGACGCCGGCCGTGCTCGAGGCGCACGCGCTGACCGGCGAGGCCGACTACATGCTGAAAGTCGCGGTCGGTGACCTCAAGGAGCTGGCGCGCTTGGTCAACGAGGTGCTGCTGCCGCATGAGAGCGTGGCGCGGGTGCGCTCGGAGATCGCGCTGGAGACGCTGAAGGAGCCGGGACTTCTGCCCCTGGCGATGGTGTGAGCATGCCTCTTCCGTCCACGCTGCGGCGCGCTATAACTGCCGCATGGTCGTTCTCAATCGCATCTACACCCGCACCGGCGACGACGGCACCACGGCGCTCGCTACCGGCGCGCGCCGGGCCAAGTTCGACCTGCGCGTCTCCGCCTACGGTACGGTCGACGAGACCAATGCCTGTATCGGCCTGGCGCGATTGCACTGTGCCAGCGAGGACGCGGAGCTCGATGCCATGCTGGGGCGCATCCAGAACGATCTCTTCGATCTCGGCGCCGAGCTTGCCTCGCCCGATAGCGGCGAGAAGCCGGCCTTCGAGCCATTGCGGATCGTGCAGGCTCAGGTCGACCGCCTCGAAGCCGAGATCGACCAGCTCAACCGGCCGCTCGGGACGCTGCGTTCCTTCGTCTTGCCGGGCGGCACGCCGGGCGCGGCGTATCTGCATCTTGCCCGCACGGTCAGCCGACGGGCTGAGCGGCTGATGGTCGAATTGTCGCAGGGCGATGGCGAGAACGTCGCCCAGCCGGCGCTGAAGTTCATCAACCGCCTCTCAGATTTCCTGTTCGTCGCCTCGCGCCACCTCAATGCCAGGGCAGGGGGCGACGTGCTCTGGACGCCCGGCCAGAACCGCTAGTTTCATGTTCGTGCCGCTGCATGACGGCGTGCCGATGCGCTTCATCCGCGTTGCCTATGTCACCTATGCGCTGATCGCGCTCTGCATCGTGCTGCGCCTTGCGCTGATGCACTGGACCAGCGAGGCGAGCGAGATCGCGGTCATGGCCGGTTTCGGCACGATTCCCGCGGTCCTGTTCGGTGAGGCGCAGCTGCCATCGGAGCTGCTCAGGGCGCCGCCCTGGCTGACGCTCATGACGGGCATCATGCTGCACGCCAGCTTTGCGCATCTGATCGGCAACATGCTGTTTCTCTGGGTCTTCGGCGACAATGTCGAGGATGCGATGGGGCATCTGCGCTTCCTCGTCTTCTTCCTGCTCTGCGGCATGGCCGGGGCGCTGCTGCACGCGCTGATGAACCCCGAATCGGAGCAGCCGCTGATCGGCGCCTCGGGCGCGATCTCCGGCGTGATCGCCTCCTATCTGATGCTCTATCCGCGTGTGCGGATCTGGGGCCTCGCCTTCAAATGGATCCCGCTGCACATCCCGGCGATGTATGCGCTCGGTGCCTGGATCCTGTTCCAGCTGTTCTCGGCGCTGTTCGATCAGCAGGGCGCTGTCGGCTGGTGGGCGCATCTCGGCGGGCTCGGCGCAGGAGCGGCGCTGACGCCACTGCTGATCCGGCGCGAGCTGCGTCTGTTTGGCCGCGTCTTGCGGGGCAAGCCGTGACTTTCATGGCGTTGACAAGCCCAAATCCCCGTCGCTACGGTCCGTCCGCATTTCAGCCGAGAGCCACGATGCCGACCATCGCCATCGCAGGCGGATCGGCCTCCATCTCTCCGTAACCGGTGAAGCGCCCATGAAGATTCTTGTCCCCGTCAAGCGGGTAGTCGATTTCAATGTGAAGATCCGCGTGAAGGGTGATGGGTCAGGCGTCGAGCTGGCCAATGTGAAGATGTCGATGAATCCCTTCGACGAGATCGCGGTCGAAGAGGCGCTGCGGCTCAAGGAAGCGGGCAAGGCGACGGAAGTGATCGTCGTATCGGTCGGCCCCGCGCAGGCGGCCGAGACGATCCGCACCGGCCTCGCCATGGGCGCCGATCGCGGCATCCTGGTGAAGACCGACGCTCCCGTCGAGCCGCTGGCGGTAGCCAAACTGCTCAAGAAGATTGTCGAGCAGGAAACCCCGGAACTCGTTATCCTCGGCAAGCAGGCGATCGACGACGACAGCAACCAGACCGGCCAGATGCTGGCCGCGCTGCTCGGCTGGCCGCAGGGCACCTTCGCCTCGAAGGTCGTGATCGGCGACGGTTCGGCCGACGTCACCCGCGAGGTCGATGGCGGCCTGCAGACGGTGTCGCTGAAGCTGCCGGCGATCGTGACCACCGACCTTCGCCTGAACGAGCCGCGCTATGCCTCGCTGCCCAACATCATGAAGGCCAAGAAGAAGCCGCTCGACGAGACCACGCCCGAGACGCTCGGCGTCGACGTCGCGCCGCGTCTCAAGGTGTTGAAGACGGCTGAGCCGGCCGGCCGTTCGGCCGGCATCAAGGTGTCCAACGCCGCCGAACTCGTCTCCAAGCTCAAGACTGCCGGGGTGATCTGATGCCGACCCTTCTGCTCGCCAAGCACGACAACAAGAGCCTCAACGAAGCCACCCGCAAGGCGCTGACCGCGGCCAAGCAGCTCGGCGCGCCTGTGCATGTGCTGGTCGCCGGTCACAATGCCAAGGCCGTCGCCGAGGCGGCTGCCAAGCTGGACGGCGTCGAGAAGGTGCTGCTCGCCGACGATGCGTCTTACGAGCATCGCCTGGCCGAGCCGCTTGCGGCGCTGATCGTCTCGCTTGCGCCCGGCTATGACGCTCTGGTCGCTCCCGGCACCACCACCGGCAAGAACGTGATGCCGCGCGTCGCCGCGCTGCTCGACGTGATGCAGGTCTCGGAAGTGACCAAGATCGTCTCGGCCGACACCTTCGAGCGGCCGATCTATGCCGGCAACGCCATCCAGACGGTGCAGTCCGCCGATGCCAAGAAGGTGATCACCGTGCGCGGCGCTTCCTTCCAGGCAACCGGTGACGGGGCGGCTTCCGCGCCGATCGAGAACGCTGCGACGGCTGAGAACCCGGGCAGCTCGTCCTTCAAGGGCGAGGAGGTCGCCAAGTCCGACCGGCCGGAACTGGCCTCGGCCAAGATCATCGTCTCGGGCGGGCGTGCGCTCGCTTCGTCCGAGAACTTCGCCAAGGTGATCGAGCCGGTGGCGGACCGGTTGGGCGCCGCGATGGGCGCCTCGCGCGCCGCGGTCGATGCCGGCTACGCCCCGAACGACTGGCAGGTCGGCCAGACCGGCAAGGTGGTGGCGCCGGATCTCTATGTCGCGGTCGGCATTTCCGGCGCGATCCAGCATCTCGCCGGCATGAAGGACTCCAAGGTCATCGTCGCCATCAACAAGGACGAGGAGGCGCCGATCTTCCAGATCGCCGATTACGGCCTCGTCGGCGACCTCTTCACCATCATGCCTGAGCTCGAGAAAGAGCTCGAAAAGGCCGGCAAGTAGGCAAGTCGCGCTGCGGGCGGCCATGAGGCCGCCCGAGCCAGCTCCCCTCGGGAACAGAAGCGTCACATGGACCAACAGATCAGGACCGTCGGCATCATCGGCGCAGGACAGATGGGCAACGGCATCGCCCATGTCGCGTCGGTCGCGGGCTTCGACATCAAGCTGCACGACGTCGCCGAGGAGCGCATCAATGCGGCGCTGGCGACGATCGACGGCAATATGGCCCGACAGGTCAGCAAGGGCGCAATCGCCGACGAGGATCGCCGTACAGCGATGGCCCGGATCACGTCGGCGCCGAAGCTGGAGGATCTGGGCACCTGCGATCTGGTGATCGAAGCCGCGACCGAGAGCGAGGAGGTGAAGCGCAAGATCTTCACCGCGATCTGCCCCTATCTGCGGCCCGACGCCCTGCTCGCTTCGAACACCTCCTCGATCTCGATCACGCGGCTCGCCGCCGCGACCGATCGGCCCGAGCGCTTCATCGGCATCCATTTCATGAATCCGGTGCCGCTGATGCAGCTCGTCGAGCTGATCCGCGGCATCGCTACCGACGATCACACCTTCGAACTCGCCAAGGACTTCGTCGCCAAGCTGCACAAGACAGCGTCGGTTTCGGAGGACTTCCCGGCCTTCATCGTCAACCGCATCCTGCTGCCGATGATCAACGAGGCCGTCTACACGCTCTATGAGGGCGTCGGCTCGGTCGAGGCGATCGACACGGCGATGCGGCTCGGCGCGAATCACCCGATGGGCCCGCTCCAACTCGCCGATTTCATCGGTCTCGATACCTGCCTGTCGGTGATGCAGGTGCTGCATGACGGTCTGGCCGATTCGAAATACCGGCCTTGCCCGCTGCTGGTGAAATATGTCGAGGCAGGCTGGCTCGGCCGCAAGGCCGGGCGCGGCTTTTACGATTATCGCGGCGAGAAGCCGATTCCGACGCGCTGATCCCTGCCGTCATGCCCGGGCTTGACCCGGGCATCTCGGAAACCAGTGCCCTCTCCTCATGAGATTCTCGGGTCTTCGCTCCGCTGCGCCCGAGAATGACGGCTGTCGCCCGTAACCCGCAACATCGCGGCTTCACATTCCTGTCGTCTCGCGCTTACATTGATGCGTTACGGGATTCGTACGGCCAGCAAGCGGAGGCGCGATACGGGTGACGGCGCATGTGATGCATCCGATGGCCTCGCCGGACGGTTGTCCGGCGCTGGTGCTTAACGCCGATTTCCGGCCGTTGAGCTACTATCCGCTTTCGTTATGGAGCTGGCAGGACGCGATCAAGGCGGTCTTCATGGACCGCGTCAATATCGTCTCCGAATACGACACCGTGGTGCGCAGCCCGAGCTTCAACATGAAGCTGCCCTCGGTGGTTTCGCTCAAGACCTATATCAAGCCGTCGCGGACCCCGGCCTTCACCCGCTTCAACGTCTTCCTGCGCGACCGCTTCGCCTGCCAGTATTGCGGCACGCGCGATGAACTGACCTTCGACCATGTCGTGCCGCGCTCGAAGGGCGGGCTCACCACCTGGGAGAACGTCGTCGCGGCCTGTTCGCCCTGCAATCTGATGAAGGGCGACAAGATGCCGGCCGCGGTCGGGATGATCCCGACGCAGAAGCCGTTCGCGCCGTCGATCAACGACCTGCATCGCAACGGCAAGCTGTTCCCACCGAACTACCTGCACGAGAGCTGGCTCGACTATCTCTACTGGGATTCCGAGCTCGAGCCCTGAGCGCGGCTCCCGGTTCTACCAGCGCGGCCGCTTGACGCGACCGCCTGCGCTTCCGGTGCTCACGGACATCAGTCCGCTGCGCTCCGGTTCTCGGCGATCACGCCAATCGGACTCACGCTGGCGAACCGCCAGTCACTCTCAGCGCGCTTTTCAGCCCGAGCAGCGCTGCGATCAGCAGTCCCAGCGAGGCCAGCGCGTTCCAACCGGCGAGCGAGAGGCCGAGGAAGCGCCAGGCCGCTTCCGTGCAGGAGACGATGCGGGTCGTCCGCAGCTGCTTCATCAGGTCCTGGACGCCGGCTGCCGCGGGGGCAGGCGTTCCGCCGCAATCATTCGGGCCGGCGAAGATCCCCCATTCCACGCCGGAATGGTAGAAGCCAAGCCCGGTGCTCCAGGCCATCAGCAGCGCCAGGCCGATCAGCGCGGCGACCTGCAGCCGGCGCGAGCGCGCGAAAGGCAGAGCGATCGCGGCAAGGCCGATCGCGGCGTAATGCGGCGCCCGCTGCTCGAGGCAAAGCTTGCAGGGGCGCAGGTGCAGGACCAGCTCGAAGAACCAGGCGCCGGCGATCAGAGCGAGGCTCGCGACCCCGATCAGCGCGATCAGGCGGCGAGGATCGGCGAGAAGGCGCGGGACAAAGCCTGTCATGGCGTAACTCAGCAGGAGAGGAGCTGGCCCGAGCCTGTCAGCAGCTTGAGGCCGAAATAGAGCAGGATCAGTGCCGCTGCACCGCCGAGCGCGATCAGCTTCAGCCGCTTCTCGATGAAATGCCGGATCGTCTCGCCATAGCGGCGCAGCAGGAAGGCGAGGGCGAAGAAGCGGGCGCCGCGGGCGAGCACGCAGGAGAGCACGAAGAAACCGAGCCCGATATGAACGGCGCCGGCCAGGATCGTCACCACCTTGATCGGCGGCAGATGCGCCAGGCCGGAAGTGGTCAACAGGAGCAGCGTCGTGTCGGGGCCGGCGCAGGCGCGCAACTGCTCGAAGGCATCGAGCTTGCCGTAGAAGGCGAGCACCGGCCGCGCCAGCGCATCGAAGGCATAATAGCCGAGCGCATAGCCGGCGATACCGCCCAGGGTCGAGAAGATGGTCGCGATCAATGCGAGGCGATAGGCCCGCTCGGGCTTGGCCAGCGCCATCGGCACGAACAGCACATCGGCCGGAATCAGGAAGAAGGAACTCTCGATGAAGGCGACGACGGCGAGCCAGACCTGCGCACTGCGGCGCGCGGCGAGCGAGAGCGTCCAGAGGTAAAGTCGTTCGAACATCGCCGCCCCTTAGCGGGCGCGCGTGCGCCCGTCCATGGGGTGGACGTTACATCAACGAGTGTTCACGCGAGATTGACCGGCCCTCGGCGATCGCTATAGTCCGCCGGCCCGAAAGGGGCCCCTGTGGCGGAATTGGTAGACGCGCTCGACTCAAAATCGAGTTCCGCAAGGAGTGCTGGTTCGATCCCGGCCAGGGGCACCAAACATCGCGCTTGATGCGCTGGCCATCTCTTTCAGCCACTGTTTCTTCCAGCTCGGCTTCGAAAGCGGCCCCGCCTCCATCTGATCGAGCCGGGACGAGGCGTCGACCCAAAAGGAAGGGGGCGCCGCAGAGCCCCCTTTGATCGCATGTCGGGTGATCGTCTGGCCTGTGCGAGCTCAGATCACGCGGCGCGGGTCGAGCGCATCGCGCAGGCCGTCGCCGATGAAGTTGATCGACAGCACGGTCAGGAAGATCGCCGCACCCGGGAACAGGGCCCAATGCGGGGCGGTATCGAGATGGTCCTTGGCGTCGAAGAGCAGGCGCCCCCAGGTCGGGATATCGGGCGGGAAGCCGAGGCCGAGGAAGGAGAGCGTCGATTCCGCGATGATCGCCGAGGAGACCTCGATCGTCGAGGCGACGATGACCGGGCCGACCGCGTTGGGCAGGATATGGCGCGTCATCTGGCGGAACTTGGTGGCGCCCTGGGCCTTCGCAGCCTCGACGAACTCCTTCTCGCGCAGCGACAGGAACTGCGCCCGCACCAGCCGGGCGACCGGCATCCAGCGCAGGCCGCCGATGACGACGACGATCAGGATGAAGACGCCGCCCTCGACACCGAAGACTGCCTTCAGCTGCTCCCGGAACAGGTAGATGATCAGCAGCAGCAGCGGCAGCTGCGGCAGCGACAGGAACAGGTCCGTCACCCACATCAGCGCGGGGTCGGCGATCTTGCGCGACATGCCGGCCGAGGCGCCGATCACGACGCCGACGATGGTCGCGACCACCATGGCGGCGAGGCCGACGGCGAGCGAGATGCGCCCGCCATACATCATCCGCGCCAGGATATCCTGGCCGAGATCGTCGGTGCCCAGGGGGTGCGACCAGGATGGGCCCTGCAGCTGCGCCGAAAAATCGATGTCGTTGATCGGCACGGGCCAGAGCCAGGGACCGACGACGACCCCGAGGATCAGCAAAGCGAGGATGACGGTACTTGCCATCGCGAGGCGATGACGGCGGAAGCGCCGCCAGGTTTCGCGGCCGGGCGAGACTGAAACGCTCGCCGCGACGGCCACAGCCGGATCAGCGGAAGGAGATGCGAGGGTCGAGCCAGCCATAGAGCAAATCCGCGATGAGGTTGAAGAGGACGACCAGGCAGGCGAAGACGAAGGTGACGGCCATGATCACGGGCGTGTCGTTGGCGAGGATCGCATCGATCAGCAGCGAACCGATGCCGGGAATCCGGAAGATCTGCTCGGTGACGATGGCGCCGCCGAAGACCGCCGGCATCTGCAGGGCGACCAGGGTCACCACCGGGATCAGCGCATTGCGGGTGATGTGCCGCAGCGTGACGGTCTTCTCGCCGAGCCCCTTGGCGCGCGCCGTCGTGACATAGTCCAGCCGGATCACGTCGAGCACTGCGGAACGGACGTAACGGGTATAAGACGCCGCCTGGAACAGGCCGAGCACCGTGATCGGCATGATCGCCTGGCGGAACATCTCCCAATACCAGCGCCAGCCGCTCGCGGCGATGTCGGAGCGGTAGACGAAGGGGAACCAGTCGAGCTTGATCGAGAACAGCAGGATCAGCAGCAGGCCGGTGAAGAAGGTCGGCAGCGAGAAGCCGACGAAGGCGAGCGTGTTGGCGATCTGGTCGAAGACCGAATAGGGCCGCGTCGCCGCGTAGATCCCGACCGGCAGCGCGATGCACAGCGCCAGGATCTGCGAGGTGCCGACGACGAAGAGCGTGGTCGGGACACGCTGCAGGATCAGGTCGTCGACATTGATGCGGCTGGCAAAGGAGAAACCCCAGTCGCCCTGCGCCATCGCCGACAGCCAGCGCAAATAGCGCACCATGACTGGATCGTTGAGGCCGAAGCTGGCGCGCAGAGCCTCGCGCACTTCGGGCGGGACGTTGGGGTTGGTCGCCATCTCCGAAAACGGATCGCCCGGCGCCAACGCCAGAACCGTGAACAAGATCAGGCTGATGCCGAGCAAGCTCGGAATAGCGATCAGCAATCGCCGGAGAAGATAGGTCGCCATCTAGGATTCCCGTGAAGCGGGGTGTCGCTGGAGCAAACCGCGCTAGCCGATGGTGGTGACACCATCGGGCTGAAGCGGCTCGAGCGGGAGCGGCAAAGGGTCGCTCGCGGACGATATCAGTCGTCCGCGAGCGGTTTAGCCGGCCTCAGCTGCGATACCAGGCAGCGACGTTCCAGGTGTCGACATCCCAGCCGCTGTGATCGTGCATCAGGTTGGTCGCCGAGGCGGCGACGCGGGTGCGCGACAGCAGCGGCAGGATCACATGCGCCTCGCAGAAGATCTCGTTGACCTTGATCAGCAGCGCGGCGCGCTTGGCCGGGTCGAGCTCTTTCTGGGCAGCCTTGTAGGCCTTGTCGGCTTCCGGGTCGGAATAGCGCGAGACGTTCCGGCCCAGCCACTTGTTCTCCTTGCTGGCGATCTCCCAGGAGACGAACTGGTTGAGGAAGCGCTCCGGATCGGGCTGCGGCTGCGTGGTCGTGTACATCTCGATGTCGACATAGAGCTTGGTGTAGGTGTCGGGGTTCGCCACGTCGGAGGAGAAGAACACCGAGGCGGTCACCGATTTCAGCTCGAGATCGATGCCGGCCTTCTGGCAGGCCTGCTTGATGATCGCCTGCGTCTTCTGGCGCGGGGCGTTGATCGAGGTCTGGTAGACGTATTTGAGCTTCTTGCCGTCCTTCTCGCGGATACCGTCAGCGCCGCGTTTCCAGCCGGCCTCGTCGAGGATCTTGTTGGCCTTGTCGACATTGAACTCGTATTTGAGCTTCTGCGATTTGAACTGCTTGGGTTCGTTGACGAAGCTCGCCGTGGCGATGCCGCCGCGGCCATAGATGAACTTCTGGATCGAGTCGCGGTCGATCAGGAGGTTGATTGCCTCGCGCACCTTCGGATCCGACAGGGTGGGGTGCTTGGTCTTGGCACTGGAGCGCTCGCCATCGACCTCGGTCCAGGGATCGGTGGTGTTGAGGATGATGAACTCGATGTCGCCCGAGACCACCGCGCTGACCTTGCCGCGGCCGCCGGTCTCCATGCGCTTGAGGACCTCGTCCTCGACCTGCAGGTTCCAGGCATAGTCGAATTCGCCGGTCTGCAGCACGGCACGCGCCGCCGAGACCGCATCGCCGCCGCCCTTGACCTCGATCGTGTCGAAATGCGGCTGGTTCTTGACGTGGTAGTCCTCGTTGCGCGCGCCGATGAGGATGTCGCCCGGCTTGAAATCGACGAACTTGTACGGGCCGGTGCCGACCGGCTTCAGATTGGCCGGCGCCTCGCGCGACTTGGCGCCCTTGTACTCGCCGAAATGGTGCTTCGGCAGGATCTGACCGACGACACCGACGAAGGGATCGGCCCAGAACGGTGTCGGCTCCTTGAAGATGACCTTGACGGTGTGGTCGTCGACCTTCTCGACCTTGATGTTGGTGTAGGAGCCGGTGGTGTAGGCGGCGGTCGCCGGATCGGCGGCATACTCCCAGGTGAAGACGACGTCATCGGCGGTGAAGGGCTTGCCGTCATGCCATTTGACGCCCTGCTTCAGCTTCCACGTCACGACGGTGCCGTCGGCGGAAAGCCCGCCATTGGCCCTCGTCGGGACTTCGGCGGCGAGTTGCGGCGTGAGATTGCCCTCCTTGTCCCAGCCGGCGAGCGGCTCGAAGAAGATGCGGCCGGCGATCTGATCCTTGGTGCCGCTGGCGAAATGTGGGTTGAGCAGTGTCGGCGCCTGCCAGAGCAGGAGCTTGAGCGGCCCGCCACCGCCGGCCTTGGTCGGCTTGTAGGCCAGCGAGGCCTGCGCCATCGCAACGTCGTTCCAGGCCAGGATCTGCGTGGCGATCGGCGCCGTGATGCCGACGGCAGCCAATCGCTGGATGAAAGCGCGCCGCGAAACAGCACCATCCTTCACGCCCGCAACCAGCTCGCGCAACTTGTGTTCGTCCATCGGTGATCCCCTCTGCTGATATCGATCAGTCTGATCCGAACGAGGCCTTCGCCTCTTTTTTTCTTCGTCAGGGGCGGCAGCAAGACATGTGCCACAAAAAGCGTCAACAGGGGTCGTGACGCATCGCCGCCCTTGCGTGGTCGCCAAGGTGCCGGGACGCTCCCTCAACATTGCTGGCCGGCCGCCCTAAAATCGCCGCCCGCCCCGTTCTGTCTTGCGCCCTGAATCGATCCTTCCGGTTTTGAGGAGACAAACATGAGGGCACTCGCCATCATCGC
Source organism: Allobosea sp. LjRoot237 (assembly GCF_964253285.1). Lineage (NCBI taxonomy): Bacteria > Pseudomonadati > Pseudomonadota > Alphaproteobacteria > Hyphomicrobiales > Alloboseaceae > Allobosea > Allobosea sp. LjRoot237. The sequence goes on along the minus strand of NZ_CAXUQP020000002.1, from coordinate 185,900 downwards.
CGCCGCCAGCATTCTCGGGCCCGTTCCGGCATTCGCCGAGGAGCTTCCGCAGCGCAAAGCCGGATTGTGGGAGACCAAATCGACCGGTGCCGAGGGCGAGACGAGCGCCAAGCAATGTGTCGGTCCCGGAACGGACCGCGCCATGCTGGGCGGCATGACCGGCGGTGCCTGCTCGAAGGTCGAGGTCAAGAAGACCGCGACCGGCTATGCCGTCGCGACGGAGTGCACGATCGGCCAGATCACGGCGGTCGGCAACAGTGTCGTCACCGGCGATTTCCAGGCGACCGTGCGCACCGAGGGCACCACCAAGCTCACCGGCATGCCCGGGCAGCCGGGGCCGGTCGAGCGCAAGCTCGTGGTCGAAGCCAAGCGCGTCGGCGATTGCGGGCCGGGCCAGAAGCCAGGTGACATCATCCTGCCCGACGGCAAGGTGATCTCGATGCCGGGGGCCGGAGCGAAGCCGTAGCGCGTAACGGGTCGGCGGCCCGGTCCATTTCGCAAAAAAGTTCTGTTGGCATGTCACAACATGCTGAGCCGCCTCGTCCTTGTGGAAAGCGCTTCAGAGGTTCTCTGACCTTGGGAAGCGCGTGTCGCCAGACAAGGACAAACCATGGGACCGGACATTCTTCAGGCTGATGCGGCAGGTGTCGCTGGACGGCTGCTCCTGGGCGGGACCTTCGCCTTCGCTGGCCTGCGCAACATCATCAACAGGAATCTGCTGACGAGCCTCATCGGGGCGCGCGGGGTGCCGCTGCCGGCCGCGACATTGTGGCTGGGGATCGCCTGGCAACTCGTCGCCGGCATCATGATCCTGTGCGGCATTCAGGCCGCGCTGGCGTCAGGAATGCTGCTCGCCTTCCTCGTGGCCGCGACGCCGATGTTCAATAATTTCTGGGATCATCAGGGGCTGGACCGGGCCAACCGCATCAACGGCTTCGTCGCCAATCTTGCGATCGCCGGCGGGTTTCTGGCTCTGATCGGTCAGGGCTGAGCCATTCAGCCCGGTTCGCCCGCGATCACGCCCTTGCGGAACAGGAAGCAGCCATAGGGGCGGGGATCGCCGACCTGCACCACCGCGAAGGCCTGCTTTGCCGCCTCGTAGAAGGCAAAGCGCTCGATGCCGGCGAGCGGTTCGATGCGGCCGAGCGCGCGGTCGAGTTCGGCCTGAACCTGGCGCTGGACGTCCGGGATCGCGGCGGCATCGCCGACCACCAGCATGCGCCGGGCCGGCTGCGGCTCGAATTCGTCGATCGGCAGCACCGAGAGAATGGCCCGCGCCGCTCGCGCCATGCTGAGGCCAGGCAGGCGTACCAGCCGGCCACTCGTGGTGGCGCGCGCGATCTTTTCAGCCGGATGGTTGGCATCGACCAAAGCAAGGTCGTCGCCATGGCCCATGGCGGCGAGCACCCAGAGCAGGTCGGCGGACAGGACAGGGTCGATATTCCTGAGCATGTCACTGACGTCCGCGCTGCGAGAGGTAGAGTTTTGCCGCATTGCCGCCGAAAACGGCAGTGCGCTGCGCCCTGGAGAGGCCAGCGAGGAGAATTTCAGCTGTCGCGAACCATTGTGCATAGGAGGCGCGCAGCGTCACCACCGGCCAGTCGCTGCCGAAGATCAGCCGGTCAGGACCGAAGACGGCGAGGAGATGTTCGACGACCGGCCGCAATGTCTCCAGCGTCCAGTCCGACCCGGCTTCGGTGACGAGGCCGGAGAGCTTGCAGAACAGGGGCGGATAGGCGGCGAGCGCCGTCATGCCCTCGCGCCAGGCCGCGAGATCTCCGGTCACGAGGTCGGGTTTGGCGCCGTGGTCGATGACGCAGGCGAGGTCGGGGTGGCGCTCCAGCACTGCGAGCATCGGCGCAAAATGGCGCGGCTTCAGCAACGCATCGAAGACGAGGTGGTGCGCCGCCATCGCTTCGAAGGCCGGCGCTAATTCAGGACGCGCCAGCCAGTTGTCGTCCGCGATGTCCTGCACCATTGGCCGCAGCCCGACGAGGAGCGGATCGTCGGCGAGGGCAGCGATCCGTTCTACGATATCGGGCGCGTCGAAATCAGCCCAGCCGACGACGCCAGCGACGAAGGGCGTCTTCGCGGCGATATCGAGCAGGAAGGCGGTCTCGGCCTGCGTCGGCGCGGCCTGGACCAGGATGGTGCGGTCGATGCCGTGCTGCGCCAGCAGTGGGGCGAGATCGGCGGGGCCGAAATCGCGATGGATTGCGCCCAGCGCCGGCGTCAGCCAGCCATAATCGCCGCGCGCGAGGCTCCAGAAGTGCTGATGGGCGTCGATGCGCATGGCGTCAGGCCGGAACCGGGACATCGGCGCCGAGCAGGCCTTCGGCCTTCAGCTCGGCCCAGAGGGCGGCCGGAACCGGCGCCGAGAGCTCTGTCACCTGATCCGCGACCTCTTCCGGCTTGACCGCGCCCATGACCAGGCTCGCCACGGCGGGGTGCCCGAGCGGGAACTGCAAGGCGGCGCGTCGCAGCGGTACGCCATGGCGGGCGCAGACCGCTTCGATCGCCGCGACACGGGCGAGTATCTCGGGCGGTGCCGGCTGGTAATTGTACTTGGCGCCGGCGACCGGGCCGGTGGCGAGGATGCCCGAGTTGAAGACGCCGCCCAGCATCAGGCCGATGCCCTTCTGCTGCGCCAGCGGCATGAAGGAGGCGAGCCCCGGCTGCTCCAGCAGGGAATAGCGCCCGGCGAGTAGCATGGTGTCGAAATCGCCGGCATTAGCGAAGCGCTCGCACATCTCGGCCTCATTGACGCCGACCCCGATCGCCTTGACCGCGCCGGCCGATCGCAGCCTGTCGAGCGCACGATAGGCGCCGGCCATGGCTTCCGCGAAACGGCTCTCGATCTGCTCGCGCCCATGGGTCCAGACGTCGACGTCGTGGATCAGGACGACGTCGATGCGGTCGACGCCGAGGCGCAGCGCCGACTGTTCGAGCGAGCGCATGGTGCCATCGTAGGAATAGTCGAAGCGAAGCCCGTGCGGCAGGCCGCCGAGATAGCCCGAGCCGTCGCCGCGGCCGGCGAAGGGCTCGGCGACCCGGCCGACCTTGGTCGAAATCACCACATCCTTGCGTCCCGAGCGGCGCAAGCCCGCCCCGATGCGATGCTCGGAGAGGCCGTGGCCATAAAGCGGCGAGGTGTCGACGAGATTGACCCCGGCCGCGAGTGCCGCCTCGACGGTCGCGATCGCAGTCGCCTCGTCGATATGGGCATAGAGATCGCCGAGCGGCGCGCCGCCGAAACCGAGCGTCGTGACCTCGAGGCCGGAGCGTCCGAGGGGGCGGGAAGCAAGCGTGGAAGTCGTCATCGGGAGCCGGGTTCTCGGTCGTGTTGCATCACTATGTGCACGCCAACATGTCAGCTTGCAACCGCCTTTGATCCGCACTAGCCTGCGCTCCATTCCCGCGGCTTGGCAATCGAGAGCCTGCTTGCCGGAACGGGATCAAGACGGCCGGCAACGGCCGCATCAGTCCAGGGAGGACGTCCATGACCGAAATTCTCAAGCCGACGCGGCGTGGCCTGCTGCGCGGAGCCGCCGCGCTCGGGGCGACCGGCGCGATCACCTCGCCTTTGGTGCTGCGCGAGGCCCACGCCCAAGCGGCGTTCAACTGGAAGCGCTTCTCAGGCACGACGATCGACGTGCTGCTGGTGAAGAATCCGCGCTCCGACCTGATGCAGGCGGCCGAGAAGGAGTTCACCGAGCTCACCGGCATCAAGGTCTCGGCCGAGCAGGTGCCGGAGCAGCAGCAGCGCCAGAAGGCGGTGATCGAGTTCGCCTCGGGCAAGCCGAGCTTCGACGTCAGCGGCATCTCGCTGCATGTGCAGAAGCGCATGGCCGCGAAGGGCAAGTGGTTTGCCGATCTGACGCCCTTCATCAAGGACGCCTCGCTGACCTCGCCGGACTTCAATTTCGAGGATTTCGGCGCCGGCGCCGTGGCCTATGCCCGCCAGAGCGACGGGGCGCTCGATACGCTACCCTTCTTCGTCGACTACTGGATGGTCTACTACAACAAGGAGCTCTTCGACGCGAAGGGCGTCGCCTATCCCAAGAGCATGGACGAGATGGCGGTCGCGGCCGCCAAGCTGCACGATCCCGCCAAGGGCGTCGCCGGCTTCGTCTCGCGCGGCCTCAAGAACGCCAACGTCCCGGTCTGGGCCTGCCTGGTGCTCGGCCAGGGCATCGAGACCACCTCGGCCGAGGGCAAGCTGCTCACCGACACGCCCGAAGCGATCTGGGCCGGCGAGCTCTACAAGAAGCTCAACAAGGATACCGGCCCGGCCGGCCAGGTCGGCTTCAACTGGAACGAGTGCCAGACCACCTTCATGCAGGGCCGCGCCGCGATGTGGCTCGACGGCATCGGCTTTGCGACCCCGCTCGAGGACCCCAGCAAGTCGCGTATCGTCGGCAAGGTCGGCTATGGCGTCACCCCGCCGGGGCCGAAGGCGCACCATGCCGGCATGTTCGGCGACGGCATCGGCATCTCGCGCGGCTCCTCGAAGAAGGAGGCGGCCTGGCTCTACATCCAGTTCATGACCAACAAGGCCAACCAGCTCGCCATGCTGAAGGCGGGCGCCGGCGCGCCGGCCCGCTCCTCGGCCTATCTCGACAAGGCAACGATCGAGTCGTCGAAATTCGGCAAGCAGTATTTCGACTGCCTGCTGAACTCGGCCAAGATCGCCCGCGCCGCGCTGCCGCAGATTGTCCCGGTGACCGAGTTCCGCGACGTCTTCGGGGTGGCGCTGACCAATGCGATCGGCGGCGCCGATGTCGCAGCCGAATTGAAGAAGGCGACGGAAGCCTTCGCGCCGGTCTTGGTCAAGAGCGAGCAGGGCTGAGGGGCGCAAACGCAGAACCCCTCCCCCTTGTGGGGAGGGGCAGGGGTGGGGGGCGCAAAGCCGGAGCTCGGCGGAGTTTTCAACGGCCTTTTCGGCAAAGCAGGCCTCTCGCTTCGTCAGGCTGACGATCGCCAAGCGGCGCCACCCCCACCCCCAACCCCTCCCCACAAGGGGGAGGGGAAGCGACCGCAGCGGATGCGGCGGGAATTGAACGAACAGGCACCATGACCAGCACAACCCTGCCAGCCAGCAACCTCGCGACCCCCGCGCAAATCCCTGCGGCGGGTTCGGCGGATTTCACGCCGCGCTATTGGCTGTTCTCCCTGCCTGCGGTGCTGATCATCGCCGGGGTGATCGTCTTCCCCTGGCTGTTCACGCTCTATATGTCGAGCCAGGACTGGAAGATCGGCGGCGGGCCGGAATTCGTCGGCCTGCAGAACTTCGCCGAGCTCTTCCGCGATGCGCGCTTCATCGAATCGATGGGGCACACCTTCTACTTCACCGTGCTCGCGGTCGTGCTGCCGATCCTGTTCGGCACGGCTGCGGCGCTGGTCTTCCATCGCGAATTTCCGTTCCGCGGCCTGCTGCGCACCATCTTCGTGATGCCGATGATGGCGACGCCGGTCGCGGTCGCGCTGGTCTGGACGATGATGTTCCACCCCCAGCTCGGCGTGCTGAACTACCTGCTTTCGCTCGTCGGCATCGGCCCGCAGGCCTGGGTCTATTCGCCCAATGCGGTGATCCCGACGCTGATCCTGGTCGAGGTCTGGCACTGGACGCCGCTGGTCATGCTGATCGTGCTCGGCGGCCTCGCCGGCCTGCCGCGCGAACCTTACGAATCCGCGCTGATCGACGGCGCCAATGCCTGGCATATGTTCCGCCATATCACGCTGCCGCTGGTCTGGCCGTTCATCATGGTCGCGATCGTGATCCGCACCATCGATGCGCTGAAAGCCTTCGACACGATCTTCGTGATCACCCAGGGCGGGCCGGGAACGGCATCGGAGACACTCAACATCTTCCTCTATCTGCAGGCCTTCCAGTTCTACAAGATCGGCTACGCCTCCGCCGTCGTGGTGATCTTCTTCGTCATCATCATCATGCTGTCGCTGCTGCTGCTCTATGCGCGCCAGAAGTCGAAGTGGAACGCGTAATGAAGCGCCTCGCCACCAAACTCGGCTTCTACGCCTCGGTCTTCGTGCTGGTCTCGCCGGCGGTACTGGTCTTCCTCTGGATGATCTCGCTCTCGTTCAAGAACGAGCTCGACAACACCGCCTTCCCGCCGGTGTTCATCCCGAGCCCGCCGACGCTGGCGAATTATGTCGATGTCTTCGCCAAGAACAATTTCGCGCTCTATCTCTGGAATTCGATCCTGGTGACGGGCGGGGCGGTGCTGATCGGCCTCGCCGTCGGCGTGCCGGCCGGCTACGGCATTGCGCGCGGCAAGGCGCATAAGTTCGCGATCCTGATCCTGGTCGCGCGGATGACGCCGGCGCTGTCCTATCTGATCCCGCTCTTCCTGTTGTTTCAGATTACAGGATTAGTGGGCTCCATCACGGCGCTGGTGATCACCCATCTCGTCATCACCATCCCGATCATCGTCTGGATCATGATCGGGTACTTTGAAAACGTGCCGATGGAGCTCGAAGACGCGGCCCGCATCGACGGTGCCACGACCTGGCAGGCCTTCCGCCATGTCGCGCTGCCGCTGGCCCGGCCCGGCATTGTCGTCGGTGGCATCCTCGCCTTCATCTTCTCCTGGAACAACTTCATCTTCTCGGTGGTGCTGGGTGGCAAGGCGAGCCGGACGCTGCCGTCGGCCGTCTACAACTCGCTGACCTTCGAGCAGATCTCGTGGGGGCCGCTGGCGGCCGCTGCTCTTCTCGTCACCTTGCCTGTCCTGCTGCTGACCGTGCTCGCCCAGCGCGAGATCGTCGCCGGCCTCTCCGCCGGAGGGCTCAAGGATGGCTGACATCGCTGGCGCTGATCTTGCTGCGCGCCCGACCTCTCCAACGCCTCAACTGGACATCTTACGGAAAGACGCTTCGCAATGGCTCTGAACCCCAACCGCTTCGGCCTCTCCTGCGCCATCACCACGCCGATGCGGGAAGGCGGCGCCGTCGACCTGCCGCGGCTCGTCCATCATGCCCGCCATGTTCTCGCCAATGGCTGCGACTCGGTCACGCTGTTCGGCACCACCGGCGAGGGCGCGGCGCTCGGCAGCCCGGCCCGCACCGCCATGCTCGGCGCGCTCGTCGGCGCCGGGATCGATCCGGCCAAGCAGATTTATGCCGGTGTCGCCGCCTCCTCGCTGCACGAGGCGGTCGAGCAGGCGCAGACGGCGCTGAATGTCGGGGCGAAGGGTCTGCTGGTCGCGCCGCCCTTCTACTTCAAGGGCGTCAGCGACGAGGGCCTCTATGCCTGGTTCTCGCAGTTCTTCGAGAAGCTCGGCGGCGCGGCGCGCAACACCATTCTCTACCACATCCCTTCGGTCACGGCGGTCGACGTTTCGGTCGGCCTGGTCGAGCGGCTGAAGAAGGCGTTCCCGGGCGTCGTCACCGGCATCAAGGATTCCTCCGGCGACTATGCGACGACCGAGGCCTTCCTGAAGGCGCATGGCGAGCTCGCCATCCTGGTCGGCGATGAGCGCCAGCTCGCCCGCGCCGTACGCAACGGCGCCCAGGGCACGATCTGCGGCCTCTCCAACCTGACGCCGCATCTGCTGCGCCCGATGGTCTATGAGGGCGCCGAAAGTGCGGTGGTGAACGAGCTGGTCGACGAGATCTGCTCCTATCCGGTGCTGCCGGCGGTGAAGGCGCTGGTCGGCCATCTCCATGGCGATGACGGCTACGGCCCGATGCGGGCGCCGCTGACCGCGCTCGACGAGGGCCAGCGCAAGGCGCTGTTTGCTGCCTTCGACCGGATCACCCGAGCCAAGGCGGCCTAGAGCCCGTTCCGATCAGCTTGCAGAGCAAGCTGATCGGTAGAAACGGGCTCTAAACTCAAAGTGAGAGACGGATTCACCGATCAGATTGGTTCAATCTGATCGGATCCGGCTCTGAGGAGGATGCGATGAGCCAGCCCGATCCGGACCGCGAGGGCGAGCCGCTGAAGCTCAGGGAGCGGGCCTATGCCAGCTTCACCGAGCGGCTGCTCGCCCGCGAGATCCGGCCGGGCCAGTTCGTCACCCAGCGCGAGCTCGTCGCGATGACGGGCTTCCCGCTCGGCGCGATCCGCGAACTGATCCCGCGGCTGGAAGCGGAGGGGTTGATCAAGACCGTGCCGCAGCGCGGCATGCAGGTCGCCCATGTCGACCTCAACCTGATCCGCAACGCCTTCCAGTTCCGCCTCTTCCTCGAGAAGGAGGCGACGGCCGCCTATACGCAGACCGCGACCGATGCCGAGATCGCCGAGCAGCGCGAGCGGCACGAGGCGATCGTGCGCCGGGCCGAGGCCGGTGGCGACGAGACGCTGATCGAGGACGCCGAGAATGTCGACCGGCTGATGCACGAGATGATCATCGACCATCTGGACAACGACATCGTCAGCCAGGCTTTTCGCGTCACCTGGCTGAAGATCAGGCTGATCCGGCAATACGAGACGCGCATCCAGAACCACATCCTGATCCCGGTGATGCAGGACCACCTCAAGATCATCGCCGCGATCGAGTCGCGCGATCCGGAGGCTGCGGCAGCGGAGATGAGCGCGCACATCAACAACGCCCGGACGAGGGCGATGAGCTACTGACCACGATCAGGCGCCGATCGAGAAAAAGGCGCTGGAAGCGAGCCGGAAAACCGGCCGCATTGGGAGGAGAGCAACAATGACCAAGCTGACGAAACGCGCCTTTCTCGCGAGCTCGGCCGCTGCCGGCGCCGTGATCGCGATGCCGACCGTATTGCGCGCACAGGCCACCGTGATGCGCTGGGGCGAGATGCTGCCTATCACCCATCCGCAGGTGCAGATGGTCGATCGCATCGCCAAGGAGGTGAAGGAGAAGACCTCGGGCCGTGTCGACATCCAGTCCTTCCCGGCCGGGCAGCTCGGCTCCGGCAAGGACATGATGGAATCGGTCGCTTCGGGCGCGCTGACCATGACGACCGACGGGGCGGCTGCGCTCGGCTCGTTCCTGCCGCAGCTCTCGGTGGTCGAGGCGCCCTATCTCTGGCGTGACCCGGCTCATATGAGCAAGGTCGCCAAGGCGCCGATCTTCACCCAGATGAACGAGGAGCTGATCAAGAAGCGCGGCATGCGCATGGCCGCGGTGACATATTACGGCAAGCGCCACCTGACCACCGGCTCTAAGGCGGTGAAGAGCGTCGCCGACGTCGCAGGGTTGAAGCTGCGCGTGCCGCCGGTCGACACCTTCCGCGCCATGGTCGAGGCCTGGGGCGCCAAGGCGACGCCGGTCAACTTCAACGAGCTCTATCTGGCGCTGAGCCAGGGCGCGGTCGACGGCCAGGAAAACCCGCTGCCGACCATCCACAGCGCCAAGCTGCAGGAGGTGCAGAAGCACCTGATCCTCACCGGCCACATCATCACGCCCCGCCTGATCGTCATCAACCAGGAGTTCTGGAAGGGGCTGAAGGACGCCGACCGGACTGTGCTGGAAGCCGCCATCGCCAACGGCGTCGCCTGGCAGGATGCCGAGCTTACGAGCCAGGAGGGCAGCCTCGTCGCGACGCTGAAGGCCGCCGGCATGAGCGTCACGGAACCGGACCTCGAAAGCTTCAGCAAGCCGGTGCTCGCCACTCTGCCGAAGCAGTTCGAGAGCAAATGGGGCAAGGGCACCTGGGACGCGCTCGCGGCGCTGTGACAGGCGCTTCGATGGCCGTGATAAGCGCGGGGAACCCTCTCCTGGAAGGAGAGGGCAGGGTGAGGTGTGGGAGGCCAGACCAGCTCCGCGAGCGCTCACCGCGCGGTCGGGTTCAAGCCAACGTTTTCAGTCCGAACACCTCACCCCTGCCCCTCTCCTTTCAGGAGAGGGGTTCCCCGCGACTCAAGGCCCAATGGCAATGAAATCCCTCGTCGCTCTCATAGATCGCTTCGTGCGCGCCGCCGCGGTGGGCTTGTTGCTGGCGTTGCTAATCGCCGTGCTGCTCGGTGTCGCCTCGCGCCAGCTCAACGCCCCGCTCGCCTGGACCGACGAGCTCGCGCAATACCTCCTCGTCTGGACCGGTTTTGTCGGCTGGATCATCGCGGCGCGGCGGCGCTCGCATATCCGGATCACGGTCTTCGCCGACCTCTTGCCGAAATCGGCCGGCCGGCTGTTCGAGATTGCGACGCAAGCCGCGATCATCGTCTTCGCCGCGATCCTGGTCCGCTATTCCTTCGGCCTGATCGAGCGGACCTGGGATGTCGAGTCGATCGCGCTGCCGGTTTCGAGCGCGGCGCTCTACGTGGTGATGCCGCTCGCCGGTCTCGCGCTGATTCTGCAGGCACTGGTCGAGATCGGCGATGTCCTCGCCGGCCGCAGGATCGAGACCGCCGAGCCGGGGACGCAGCCGCTATGACGACGCTGATGCTGCAGATCCTGCCGGTCTGGTTCATCGCCCTGCTGATGGGCGTGCCGCTCTTCGTCTCGATGGGGCTGGCGGCGATCGCCTTCGCCTTCTTCGGCGGTTTCCCGCTCGGCATCGTGCCGCAGAAGATCGCACAATCGGCCAATTCCTTCCCGCTCCTGGCGGCGCCCCTCTTCATTCTGATGGGCAACATCATGAACTCGGCCGGGATCACCGACCGGATCTTCGCCTTCGCCACGGCCTGCGTCGGTTGGCTGCGCGGCGGACTCTGCCACGCCAACATCCTCGCCAGCGTGATCTTCGCCGGCATGTCGGGCTCGGCGGTGGCCGATGCGGGCGGCGTCGGCACGCTCGAGATCAAGGCGATGCAGGACGAGGGCTACGACGCCGAGACCGCAGCGGCGATCACGGCCGCTTCCGCCACGATCGGGCCGATCATCCCACCGTCGCTGCCGATGGTGATCTACGGCGTCTCGGCCGACGTCTCGATCGGCGGGCTCTTCCTCGCGGGCGTCATCCCGGGCCTGCTGATGGCCGGCGCGCTGATGGCGATGGTGGTCTATGTCGCCAAAAAGCGCGATCTGCCGCGCCATCCCTTCCCCGGTGCGGCGCAGCTCTGGGTCGCCTACAAGGAAGCACATTGGGCGCTGATGACGCCGGTGATCCTGTTCGGCGGGATGATGGCCGGCATCTTCACGCCGACGGAAGCCGCGGCGGTCGCGACCGCCTATGCGATCGTGCTCGGCCTCTTTGTCTACAAGAGCTTCTCGCTCGACGACCTGCCGGAACTCGTCGTCCAGACCGTCGAGACCACCGGTGTCGTGCTGGCGCTGGTGATGACGGCGGCGGCGCTCGGCTGGTGCCTGTCGATCTCGCGCATCCCGCAGACGGTAGGGCCGATGCTGGTCGACCTCGCCGGCAACCCGCTGATGTTCCTCCTGATCGTCAACCTGCTGCTGCTCTTCGTCGGCTGCTTCATGGAAGCGCTGGCGGCGATGCTGATCCTGATCCCGATCCTGACGCCGGCAGCGGCCCAGTTCGGCATCGACCCGATCCAGTTCGGCCTGATCTTCGTGCTCAACCTGATGATCGGCACGATCACGCCGCCTGTGGGGGTGGTGCTGTTCGTGACGTCGAAGATCGCGAAGATCTCATTCGAGGCGATGTCGCGGGCGATCATTCCCTGGTTGCTGCCGCTGCTCGCGGTGCTGGTCGCGATCACGCTCTGGCCGCCGCTGACGACCTGGCTGCCGAACCTCGTGCTCGGCAGATAGGGCGGGCTCACACCGTCCGCGTCACCTTGGAGAGGTGGGGCGGACGGTCGGGGTCGAGGCCCCGGCTTTTGGCGAGTGCCGCGACAGCGCCGTAGAAGGCGCGAACCTGCGCCAGCGGCAGCAAGGCAGTGGGCAGGTCCGGCGGCAGTGGCAGGGTTTTGCCTGTGCTGTCGCCGCCTCCGGCATAGCGCAGATCGGCGCCGAGGCCCGTGAAGGCCGTAGCTGCGGCGCAGACGCTATCACTGCCCTCGTCGCCCGGATCGAGCGCCAGCGCCGGGAAGCCGGGTCCCACCAGCGCCAGCGGGCCGTGCAGCACCTCGGCGGCGCTGAAGGCCTCGGCATGGATGCGGCAGGTTTCCTTGAATTTGAGCGCGATCTCCTGGGCGATGCCGAAGGAGAGGCCACGGCCGATCACGTAGAGGCTGCGAGCCTCGCGCCAGGATAGCAAGGCGGGTGTCCAGTCGCAGCGCCCGGCCGCGTCCAGCCCGTCGGGCGCCTGCGTGAGCGCGGCGCGCAGCACGTCGTCTCGTGCCCATTCCGCTGTCAGGTGCAGGAAAGCGAGGCAGGTCGCGAGGAAGCTCTTGGTCGCGGCTACGCTGCGCTCGGGCCCCGCCCGCAGCGGCACGAGCATGTCGACCATGCCGGCGAGGGGCGATGTCTCGTCGTTGACGAAACCGACCACGAATGCCCCGGCCCGTTTGGCCGCCTCGGTCAACAGCAGCGCATCGGGACTGCGCCCGGACTGCGAGACGGCGATGAACAGGGCGCGTGAGAGGTCGAGCTCACCGCCATAGACCGAGGCGAGGCTGGGGCCGAGCGAAGCGACGGGCAGGCCGAGCGCGCGCTCGATCAGGTATTTGCCATAGGTCGCGGCATGGTCGGAGGAACCGCGGGCGCAGGTCGCGATGAAAGCCGGCCGCTTGATGCGCAGGCGTTCGACGAGATCGGCGACGATCGCGCCGTTCTCCACGGATTGGCGGCGCGCGACAGCGGCTGCCTCGGCCGCCTCGCAAGTGAGCAGGGCTTCAGCCATGGCGGCGCAAGGGCCCTTCGAGCAATTGATCGGCGATGAGAGCGACCTGGCGCGGGTCCAGCTTGCGGCCGGCGCCGCCGACACTCTGAACCGAAAGCGTACCACAGGCGATGCCTTCGGCGAGGGCGCGTTCGGGCATCCTCCCGGCGAGCCAGGCGGCGAGGAAGCCGGCGTTGAAGGCGTCGCCCGCGCCAGTGGTGTCGAGCACGGCCTGGCACGGTGCGGCGGGAAGCGTAAGGCACTCGTTGCCCTGGTAGAGGCGGGCGCCGGCGCCGCCATCCTTGATCGCCACCAGCGAAAAATGCCGGGCGAGCCGCCGTCCCGCTTCGTCGAGATCGTCACAGGCCGCGATCGCGCGGGCTTCGGATGCATTCGGCAGGAAGACATCGACGCCGGTGCAGCGCGCGACGAGCTCCGGCGAGCGGATCAGCGTGTCGTCCCAGCTCGGATCGAGCGAGACGGTGAGGCCATGATGCCGGGCGTCGGTCACCAGAGGCGGGATCTCGGCCAGCGTCGCGAACTCGGCGATATGGAGGTGGCAGGCGCGGACATCGCCGAGGGCGGTGGGAAGCGTCGCGGGGCGGGCGGAGCCGGCGCGTCGGGACAGGAAGGCGCGCTCGCCATCCTGTACCATGGCGACGGTGAGCTGCGGACCGGCATCGACGGCACGCTCCAGAAAGGCGAGATCGACGCCGCTGCCTTCGAGCGCGGGCAGGAGCGATTGCGAGAACGGGTCTTCGCCAAGGCGTGCCAGCAAAGCGGCAGCGCGGCCGAGCCCGACGAGATGTGCGGCGGTGATGAAGCCACCGCCACCCGGCACGACCGCGACCTCATCGGCGAAGCGCTCCTCGCCGAGGCGCGGCATCGCGTCCAGCCCACGGAAGACGAGATCGCAATAGAGCCGGCCGGTGCTCAGCACGAGCCCGTCCGGCCGGGGCCGCCTGGAGATCACAAGGCGCGCTCGCTCTTGGCGTCGAACAGGCGCAGCGCCGAGGCCGGGGCGCCGAGCCTGACGGCGCTGCCGACGGCAGGCGGGTGCTTGGCCGAAGCCGAGGCGAGCAGCAGCCCGCCTTCAGCCTCGACATGGACGAAGGTCTCCGGGCCGAGCGGCTCGACCACCACGACCGTGCCGGAGAGGACGAGGTCGGCGCCTTCGCCTTGCTCGAGCACGCGCAGCTCTTGCGGCCGGACACCGACGAGAATGTCGGCTGGCAGTGCGCTGGACCATGCAAGCGGGGTTTCACCGAGCTGCAGCGTGCTGCGGCCAGCGTCCGCGGTTGCCTTTGCCGGCACGACGTTCATCGTCGGCGAACCGATGAAGCGGGCGGTGAAGACGTCGGCGGGCTTCTCGTAGAGCTCCATCGGCGCGCCGACCTGCAGGATATGGCCGTCGCGCATCACCACGATGCGGTCTGCGAGCGTCATCGCCTCGACCTGGTCGTGGGTGACGAAGACGATGGTGGTGCCGAGCCGCTGGTGCAGGCGCTTGATCTCAAGCCGCATCTGGGCGCGCAACTGCGCATCGAGGTTGGAGAGCGGCTCGTCGAACAGGAAGACAGCGGGGTCGCGCACCATGGCGCGGCCGATCGCGACGCGCTGGCGCTGGCCGCCCGAAAGCGCGGAGGGGCGGCGTTCCAGCAGCAGCGTCAGGCCGAGCACCTCGGCGACCTCCTCGACGCGCTTGCGCTTCTGAGCCTTGTCGAGCCCCGAGGTGTAGAGGCCGAAGGCGATGTTCTCGGCGACGCTCATATGCGGGTAGATCGCGTAGTTCTGGAACACCATGGCGATGTTCCGCTCTTTCGGCTCGAGCCGGTTCACGATCCTGTCGCCGATCGAGATCGTGCCGTCGTTGATGTCCTCGAGCCCGGCGATCATGCGCAAAGTCGTCGACTTGCCGCAGCCGGAGGGGCCGACGAAGACAACGAACTCACCATCCTCGATCGTCAGGTCGATGCCGTGCACGACCTGCGTCGCGCCATAGCGCTTGACCAGCTTGTCGATCGCGATCCCGGCCATCAGGCGGCTCCTGCAAGGGCGGTGAAGGCGGCGTCGAGCTCGTTGCGTGCGGCGTCCTCACGCGCCTTCGTCGCGGCCGCGGCGTCCTCGGCCGCGGCGAGCTCGGTGCGGTAGCCGGCGAGCGCCTCGCCGAGTGCCTTCGGGCCCGGCCCGCCGAAGCGCTCGCGTAAAGCGACGAAGTTCTCGGGCGAGACCGCAGTGGCGAAATCCTCGCGGCTGAGACCCGGCTCGCGGCCGGCGGCGTGGCGGAAGGCTTCGGCGAAGGGCTCGTAGCCATCGCGCGGCAGGTCGCCGTCGCGAGCGACGACAGCGCGCGCCACCGCCGAGGCGACCTCGTGGGCGGCGCGGAAGGAGAGGCCCTCCTTGCGCACCAGCGTGTCGGCGAGTTCGGTGATGGTAATGCAGGAGCGGCGGATGGTCTCGGCGACGCGGCGGCTGTCGACCGAGAGCGCCGGCAGCAGCGCCGCGAGCAGATCGAGCACGCGCCCGCCGCTCTCGAAGCTCTGGTAGCCGGCTTCTTGGGTCTCGCCTTCGCTGTCGTTCATGTCGGTGAACGGCGTGTTGTGGACGACGTCGCGGACAAGCCGGGCGCGGCTCACTGTCTGCGAGGCGAGATGGCGCAGATGCTCGATCGGCACAGGGTTGCGCTTCTGCGGCATGATCGAGGAGATCTGCACGAAGGCGTTCGGCACATAGACCTGGCTGACTTCGAAGGCGGTCCAGAACTGCAGGTCCTGGATCAGCCGGCCGAGATGCAGGAAGACCAGCTCGACCGCGCTGAAGACGCCGGTGACGTAATCGACCGCGGCGATGCAGCCATAGGAGTTCTGCAGCGGCGCCTTGAAGCCGAGCAGATGGGCGGTGCGGTGGCGGTCGAGCGGGAAGCCGGAGGTGGTGATCGCGGCCGCGCCGAGCGGGCAGCGATCGAGAAGCTCGCGCGCCTGCACTAGGCGCTGGTGATCGCGCAGCATCACCTCGATGGCGGCCGAGAGATAATGGCCGAGGGTCGAGGGCTGGGCCGGCTGGCCGTGGGTATAGGCGACGATCAGCGTCGCCTTCTCGCGCTCTGCCAGCATCCATGCAGCGCCGATCAGGGCCCGCAGCTGGCCAGCGAGCTTGTCGAGCCGGGGCTTCAGCGCCAGCTTGAACAGGGTGTGCTCGATGTCGTTGCGCGAGCGGCCGGTGTGCAGGCGGCCATTGTCGTCGGCTTTCAGGCGCTTGCGCAGCTCGGCCTCGACCAGGAAGAAATAGTCCTCGACCTCGCCGGTATAGCTCAGCGTCGCCGGGTCGATCTCGCGCTCGATCTCGATCAGGGCGCGGGCGATTTCGGCAGCAGTGGCGCGCGGGAGGATGCCGGTCTCGGCGAGCATGACGAGATGGGCGCGGTCGACGGCGCGGAAGCCCTCGACATGATGGGTCTTCACCGCGTCAAAGAGCGGGCGCAGCACCGTCTCCTTGTAGACCGGATCGGGGAAGACGGAGCTGTCGCTGGTGCGCGGATCGGTGTGGGCGGTCATCGCAACTATCCCTTGAGCCCGGCGAGCACGACGCCGCGGACGATGTAGCGCTGGAGCAGCAGGAAGACGGCGAGGGTCGGGATCGTCGCCAGCGCCGCACCGGTCATGATCAGCTCCCACTGGATCTGCGATTCGACCGCGAAGGAGGCGAGCCCGACAGGGAGCGTGTAGAGCTCCTTGCTGGTGGTGACGATCAGCGGCCAGATGAAGGCCGTCCAGTTGCTGAGGAAGGTGAAGATCGCGAGCGCCGACAGCGCCGGCGTCACCAGCGGCAAGGCGATGCGCCAGAAGATCGCGAATTCGTTGAGCCCGTCGACGCGGGCCGCCTCGAGGAAGTCGTTCGGCACCGTTTCGAAGAACTGCTTCATCAGGAAGGTGCCGAAGGCGGTCATCATGCCCGGGAACATGATCCCCCAGTAGCTGTCGAGCCAGCCGAAGTTCTTGGCCATGACGTACCAGGGGATGACCAGCATCTCGGTCGGGATCATCAGCGTCGAGAGGATCGCCAGGAAGACGAGATAGCGGCCGCGGAACTGGAACTTCGCCAGCGTGTAGCCGACTAGGCTGTCGAAGAAGACGTTCGACAGGGTGACGATCGTCGCGATCGCCAGAGAGTTCCAGAACCAGCGCAGGAAGCGCCCATCCGAGAGCACGGTCTTGTAGTTGTCGAGCGTCGGCGCCGCCGGGATCAGCCGGAGATCGTAGATATCGGCCGAATCCTTCAGCGAGGTCGAGAACATGAAGAGCAGCGGCGTCAGCATCAGGAGGCCGCCGGCGAGCAGCAGCAGCCAGACGAGGACGCGGCCGGGCGCGAAGCGGTGCATGAGCGAGGAGCCGGTCATCAGCGATCCCTCAGCAGGCGCAGCTGCAGCAGCGAGACGCAGAGCAGGACGAGGAAGAGCACGACGGTTTGCGCCGCCGCATAGCCCATGTCGAAGGAGGAGAACGCCGTCTGATAGATCATCAGCACCAGCGGCTTGGTCGCGTTGAGCGGGCCGCCGGGATCGCCGCTGGTCATGTTGTAGACCTGGTCGAAGATGCGCAGGAAGCCGATCGAGGAGAACACGACGAGGAAGATGATCGTCGGCTTGAGCAGGGGCAGCGTGATCTTGCGCAGGATGGCGAAGTCGGAGACGCCGTCGATGCGCGCCGCCTCGTAATAGGTCGTCGGAATGGCGCGCAGGCCGGCGAGGAAGATCACCACCTGGAAGCCGAGGCCGGCCCAGATCGCCGGGGCCAGCACGGCCGGCAGCGCCTGCGTCGTCGAGCGCAGGAAGGGCTGCTGGGAGAAGCCGAGAGAGGAGATGACGTCGTTGATCAGGCCGATCGGCACCGGCTGGTAGAACCAGCGCCAGACCCAGGCCATCGCGGTGGCCGTAGTCAGGAAGGGCAGGAAGTACAGCGCCCGGATGAAGCCGTGCATGAAGCGGACGCGGTCGAGATGGTAGGCGATGGTGAAGGCGAGGACGAGGCTGACCGGCGTGCCGATGATCAGGTAGAGGAAGGTGTTGCGGAAGACCTGCCAGAACACCGGATCGGCCATCAGCCGCTTGAAGTTTGCCAGCCCGACGAAGGAGGGCGAGTTCATCAGGTTCCAGTTCGTGGTCGAGATCACGAAGGCCTCGACCGTCGGGTAGAAGCGGATCAGCCCGTAGAACAGGATCGGTACGGCAAGGAAGGCCCAGGCCCAGACCACCTGCTTCTGCTGCAGGGAGAGCCCGTGCCAGAGGCCTCCGCGCGAACCCTGACCTTGCAAGGACATGCTCATGACGATCGATCCGGGTTCACGCTCGAACCACGCCGTCATCCCGGACAAGCGGCGATAGCCGCGCAGCTCCGGGATCCATCATAGAATACTGTTCCCTACGATGGATCCCGGAGCTCCGCTTCGCTAGGTCCGGGATGACGATGTGGTTCACGGGCAAGCCGAGAGCTGGCTCACTTCTTGTAGAAGCGGTCGAGGATCGCCTGTTCGGCCTTGGCGGATTCGGCCAGCGAAGCCTTGGCGTCCTGGTTCTGGATCAGGACCCGGTTGGTCATGTCGAGCCCGACCTGGCGCTGCGCCAGCTCGTCGACGAAGACCGTCGCCTGCGAATAGTTCAGTGCCTTGAGGAACGGGCCATAGATCGGGTGGCTAAGGTTCTTCTCGGTCTCGGCCGCCGCCTTGCGGGCGGGCAGCTCGCCGACCATGTCGAGCCAGACCTGCATCGCTTCCGGCGAGGTCGTGAAGGCCATGAACTTCTTGGCGGCTTCGAGCTTGGCGCCGGTCGGCTTGCCGGTGATGGCGTTGACCCAGTAGCTGGCGAAGTTCGAGCGCTTGCCGTCGGCGCTCGCCGGCAGTTCGGTGACGCCCCATTCGAAGTTCTTGATGCCGCCGAAGGCGCCGAGGCGGAAGGAGCCGTCGACCGTCATCGCGGCGCGGCCGGCGCGGAAGGCGGCCTGGCCCTCGTCCATGAAGCCGGCCTGGCCGACCTTGTGGACGCGCTGCAGGTCGGCATACCAGTTCAGCGCCTTGGCGCCGGCCTCGCTGTCATAGGCGACGGTCTTGTTGTCGTCGGAATAGGGCTTGCCGCCCATCTGGCGCAGCAGTACCTCGCGCCACCAGTGCAGGTCCTGGCCGGGCATGTCGATCACGGCGCCGGCCGAGAGCATATTGCCGGCGGCGTCGCGCTTCACCGTCTTCTTGGCGGCTTCGAGGTACTCGTCGAGCGTCTGCGGCGGCTTGTTCGGGTCGAGCCCGGCCTCCTGGAACAGCTTCTTGTTGTAGAACAGGGCGAGCGTGCGGACCGCTGTCGGCAGGCCGTAATACTCGCCGTCGCGCTTCATCGTCTGGACGATCGGGTAGAATTCCTTCTCGATCATGTCGTGCGGGAAGGCGTCGCGCGGCAGCGGCTGGATGAACTTGGCGCCGACGAAATTGTCGAGCCAGCCATAATAGAGCTGGACCACGTCCGGCCCCTGGCCGGCGGGAACGGCGGCGGCGATCTTGGTCTGGTAGTCGGCATAGGGGAAGGTCGTGTGCTTGACCTTGATGCCGGGATTGGCGGCCTCGAAGCGCTTGATCAGCTCGTTCATCGCCTTGATGCGGGCGTCGAACACATATTGCCAGTACTCGATCTCGACCGCCTGGGCGCGCGCGCCGGCAATGGCGCCGACCGACATCAGAACACCCAGAACCAGTCCGCGAAAGCCGCGCATGATCTGTCCTCCCCATCTCGTTGCGACGTCCGCCCGCATGCTCGCTCCCGGCTGCCGGACGTTCGGCAGGCATGCTTTCCCGCAGCTCGCCTGCTGTCAATAGATTAATTCACTTGAGTTTGATTAATGGCCGTCGCAGCTTGTGCAGACAGAACGGGCCGACCCACAATGCCGCACCGCAAGCCTCCAGCCGCGCAGAGCGTCGCCCTCGGCGCCAATCCCGAGCGGGCGCGCCGGCACAACCGGCGCGTCGTGCTCGAGACATTGCGACAGCATGGCCGGCTCGGCCGCTCCGATATCGCCAATCTGACGCGGCTGACGGCGCAGGCGGTCTCGAACATCGTCGCCGAGCTGCTGGACGAGGGCTTCCTGATCGAGCTCGGGCGCCGGCGCACGGCGCGCGGCCAGCCCCCGGTCGAGTTCGCCCTCAACGCTGATGGCGGCGTGACCGCCGGCATGGAAATCGCCGCCGATCACATCACCACCGTGCTGGTCGACCTTACCGGCGAGGTCAGGGCGCAGCGCGTCGTGCCGTTGCCGGACATCTCGGTCGAGGCGGTGCAAGCGCTGGCGGCGGCAGAGCTCAAGCGGGCGCGGGCAACGCGGGGCCTGCCGGAGCGCCTGCTCGGCTGCGGCGTGGTGATGCCCGGCCCGTTCGATTTCGAGGGGACGATCACCGTCGGTTCGACGGCGCTGCCCGGCTGGACGGGGCGCGACGTGACGGCGCTGATGAGCGCCGCGCTGGCGACATCCGTGACGGTCGAGAACGATGCGACGGCGGCGGCGGTCGGCGAGCATCTCTACGGTATCGGCCGCAACCTCCGGCATTTCTGCCTGGTCTATTTCGGGCTCGGGCTCGGCCTTGGGCTAATGCTCGGCGGCGAGCCCTATCGGGGTGCCTTCGGCAATGCCGGCGAGCTCGGCCATGTTCCGGTCGTGCCGCAGGGCTTGCCATGCATCTGCGGCCGCCAGGGCTGCCTTGAAAGCTATGTCTCGCCCTCGGCCTTGCAGGAGACGCTGCGCCAAGCGGGGATCGCGCAGGTCGATGCGGCCAGCATCGCCGGACTCCATGCCGATGGGCACCCGGCCGTGCTGGGCTGGATCGCTGAGGCCGGGTCGCTGCTCGCGCCGGTGCTCGCCATGCTGGAGAACCTGTTCGACCCGGAGACGATCATCCTTGGAGGTGCGCTGCCGGACAGCGTCATCGATGCCCTGATTGCGGCAGCCGAGCCGTTGCCGCTGTCTGTCGCCAGACGCGATGGGCGAGCCATTCCACGCCTCCAACGCGGCACGACCGGTCAGCTTACAGCCGCGCTCGGGGCTGCGGCGCTGCCCCTGCTCGATGCGATCGCGCCGCGGCTGGTGCGCAATGCGGCCATGGCCGAGCCTGCCGCACCAAGTACCGCCGCTGCGTCATAGGCGGCCGATCGCGATGTCGCAGACGTGACGAGCTTTCGGCTGCGCCGACCCGGTTTTTCCGTTAACGCTCAGTCAGGCGAGTCGTTTGCCCGGGACCGATCGAACCGTCGCGCCTTTCGGGGATTGATCTTGGCAAGGCTCTTGCTAACGAGCCGGGGCGAACGATTGGAGATGCCGGCTCGATGCTAGAGTTCGAAGGGCGCGGCCTGCGCCGGATCCGGGCGCTGCGCCCGCCGCAGATGTCGAGCTGGACGCGCGAGGCCGTCGGTCAGCAGGCGCTTGCCAGCGCGCCGCCGGCTGCGGAATTGCGGGTCGCCTCCTACAACATCCACAAGGCCGTGGGGCGTGATCGCCGTTTCGATCCGGACCGGATCATCGAGGTGCTCCGGCAGATCGATGCCGATGTGGTGGCGCTGCAGGAGGCCGACCAGCGCTTCGGCGAGCGCTCCGGCCTGCTCGACCTCGCTCGCCTCGAACGCCGCACGGGGCTGAAACCGGTGCCGGTGCAGAGCGCCTGGCAAGGCCATGGCTGGCACGGCAATGTCGTGCTCTTCCGCGACGGCGCCGTCACCGCGACGCGGCAGCTCGTCCTGCCTGGCGTCGAGCCGCGTGGGGCACTGATCGTCGATCTCACCATCTCCCGCGCGCCGATCCGCGTGGTTGCTGCCCATCTCGGCCTGCTGCGCCATTCGCGCTCGCGCCAGGTCGAGACGCTGATCGCCGCCTCCAGGCCGACGGATGGACGGCCGATCTTCCTGATGGGCGACCTGAACGAATGGCGGATCGGCAAGAAATCGAGCCTGCATGGGCTGGCGCCGAAATTCGGGCCGCTGCAGGCCGCGATCCCGAGCTTCCCTTCGCGTTTCCCGATCTGGGCGCTCGACCGCATCGTCGCCTATCCGGCCGAAACCATCACCCAGGTTGAATTGCACGACACTGCATTGTCGCGGCTGGCCTCCGACCACCTGCCGATCAAGGCGGTAGTGCATCTACCGGGCGAGGACCGCCAGGCGCATTGAGACGCCCTTGCACCGAACGAGGAGTGCGCGAGGGTGCTTGACAATATTATATAGGATTCCTATTCAAATGACATGACCCTCTTCGATGCCAACTCGGAGCCCCTGCCGCGCCGTCTTCGCGACGGATTGGAGCGGCTGGCAAGCGTGCTGAAGGCCGATCAATGGTCGGCGGCCAATGCGGTCGGCCTCAATCCGACGCAGGCGCATGTGCTCTCCTTTCTCGCCGGTCGCGGCGAAGCGGGAATGCGCGTCAAGGCGATTGCCGAGCATCTCGGCGTGACCCAACCGACCGCGACGGATTCGATCGCGGCGCTGGAGCGCAAGGGGCTGGTCGCCAAAGGGCCCGACGCCAGCGATGCGCGGGCCGTCGCGGTGAGGATGACACAGGCCGGGAGCGACGCGGTCAAGGCGATCGGGCTCTCGACGATGGCGACGGATACGGCGCTCGCCCGCCTGTCCGCTGCCGAGCAGGCCGACCTGCTGCTGCTCGTCGTCAAGCTGATCCGCTCGCTGCAGATCGCCGGCGCGCTGCCGGAGCAGCGCACCTGTGTGACCTGCCACCACTTCCGGCCGAACGCCCATCCCGGCGCCGACGCGCCGCATCATTGCGCCTTCGTGAACGCCGCTTTCGGGACCCGGCATCTCCGGCTCGATTGCGGCGAGCATGAAACCGCGGAGCCGTCCGCTCAGGCTGCCACCTGGCGGGCTTTCACCGAGGCTTCCGCGCCCCTCCAGACGAACCGCTAGGCAGGAAGGAACTTAGATCATGAAGAGTTTTGGGCTGCGGGGCATCGGCCTCGCCGCAACGGTCGCGCTCGGCCTGATCGGTGCGGCCGGGGCACATGAGATCAAGAGCGCCAGCAACGCCGCGGTGCAGGCGTCGTTCGACATTGTCGAGACGACGATCACCACCGATCACGGCCATGCCGTCTTCCGCAGCCGCCTGCGCGGCGACGCGGGGGTGGCCAAGCCTGCGGCGACCGGAAATTTCGCCGGCTCCGAGGTCTATGCCTATGTCTGGCCGACCTCGCTCGACAGCGCCGAGGTCGGCTTCGACAAGGGCCAGGGCATCGTCGCCCTCGCCGTCACCTTCCACCCCGATTTCGACGACGGCGCCAAGGGCGCGAAGAACCGTGATGTCTGGCATCCGCACTGGGTCGTGCTGGCCGAAGACAAGGCCTGCGGCGGCGGGCTGAAAGTGCGCGACATTCCGGCAGGAGCGAAGCCGCGTCTCCCCGAGACCTGGCCCGGCGTGCCGCTCTTGATCGACAGCCCTGCCTACAAGACCGCACTCGCCGGCAGCACGGTCGAGGTCCATGTCCCGCTCGACAAGCTCGGCGCGCTGAAGGGTGCCTCCTTCGACGGCGTCACCGCGGGCCTGCGCGTCAACGCCAACCTGCACGCGCCGCTTCTCTGCGTCGCCAATGTCTTCAAGGTCGCCTCGGGCAATCTCAGCCTGCCCGGCAAGGTCGTGCCGGCGAAGTGACGCTGGCAGATATCCGCCGGTGAATCCGGCCGGATGGGCGGCGCGCCGACTGCCATCGACGCACCGCCCGGATTCCCCCTCCAGACGATAGAGAAGGAGCGGGGAGCCTCGCACGGAACGGCTCGGTCGATCCAGCAGGACGACGCAGCCGGGATCGACGCGCGGCGCGGAGCCGTTCCGCATCGCGGGGCGATGACCTTTCCGGACATGCGTGCCACGATGCCGGTCGCCATCATCCCAGACCGAGACCGTCATGCCCATAGCTGCGCCGCACCGTGCCTACCGCACCCAGAACTGGAGCCTGGCCAAGCCTTCGGCACGGGGGCGCAATGGCGTCGTCGTCTCGCAGAACCATGAGGCGGCGGCGGCCGGCGCGGCGATCCTCGAAGCCGGCGGCAATGCAGCGGATGCCGCGGTCGCGGCCGCCTTTGCGCTGGCTGCGGTCGAGCCCTGGAATAGCGGGCTTGGCGGCATCGGCTTTGGCGTCGTGGTCAAGGCCGGCGAGAGCAGGGCCCAGGTCGTCGATTTCGGCCCGGTCGCGCCGCGCCGCGCCGATCCGGCCGATTATCCGCTGACCGGCGAGATGAAGCTCGACCTGTTCGCCTGGCCGGGCGTGGTCGACGATCGCAACATCCACGGCCCGCTCTCCTTCTGCATCCCGTCCTCGGTTGCCGGTTACGCCAGGCTGAAGGAGGCGTTCGGGACCAGCATGCCGGTCTCCGAACTGCTCCAGCCAGCGATCGCGCTGGCCCGGCGCGGCCTGGCACAGGACTGGTACACGACGCTGAAGATCGCCTCCTCCGCCTCGGTGCTGCGGCTCTACGAGGAGAGCGCCCGGATTTACCTGCCCGACGGATTGCCGCCGGTGCCGCCCTATCAAGGCGTGCCGGGTTTCAGGATGCTCGGCAATCTCGGTGCGACGCTGGAACATCTCGCCCGGGCCGGGCTCGACGATTTCTATCGCGGCGATCTCGCTGCACGGCTGGCGGCTGATATCGCCGCGGTCGGCGGCGTGGTCGACGCGCAGGATCTGGCGGATTGCCGTGCAACTCTGCGCGAGGCGCCGGTGATCGACTGGCGCGGCACGCATCATATCCACACGGCCGGTGGTTTAACGGCGGCGCCGACCCTGCAGGCGGTGGTCGAGGGCATGGCTTCGAGCCCGCCTCCGGACGGTGGACCGGACTCGGCCTGGTTCGCGACGCTCTCGAAGGTGATGCGCGAAGCCTATGCCAGCCGGCTCGAAGGGCTCGGTGCGGCGCAGATGGCGAAGGAGCCGGCCGAGACCTGCACCACGCATCTCACCGTGGTCGACGGCGAGGGCACGATCGTCGCGCTGACGACGACCTTGCTCTCCTCGATGGGCAGCCGGCTCGTGCTGCCCGAGACCGGCGTGCTGATGAACAACGGCATGATGTGGTTCGACCCGCGCCCCGGCAGCGCCAATGCGATCGCGCCCGGCGCGCGCCCGCTCTGCAATATGTGCCCGGTGGTGGTGACGCCGGCCGATGGCGGCTTCCCGCGCTATGGCGCCGGCGCCTCGGGCGGGCGGCGCATCCTCGCCAGCGTCTACCAGATGCTGGCCTTCACCCTCGACAGCGGCATGAGCCTGGAGGATGCCGCGCATCAGCCGCGCATCGATGTCTCCGGACCGGACGGCACCAGCGCCGATGCGCGCCTGCCCGACGGCACGCTCGATGCACTGGCGGCCGTAGGGCCGTTGACGGTGGTCGAGCACGGCGTGCTGCCGCTCAACTTCGCCTGTCCGAACATGGTGCGGACCGGGCAAAGCGAGCAGGAAGGGATCAGCGACGCGGCTTCGCCCTGGTCTGCGGCGGTGGCGGCGAATTGAGGCGCTTGAACCGCACCGGCAAAACCCCTCTCCTGAAAGGAGAGGGGTAGGGGTGAGGTGTTCGGACCGAAAACGTTGGCCTGAACCTCACTGCGCGATCAGGCCTCGCGGAACTGGGCACAGGGCCTACCCCTCACCCTGCCCTCTCCCTACGGGAGAGGGTTCCCCGCGTTTCGGTCGTCACGGTCAGAGGCGAAGCTTCACGCCCGCTTCAGCCCCCACGGATAAGGCGCCGAGCCCGGTAGCATGCCGGTCAGACCCTTGCGATAGGCTGTCTTGATCACGAACTGGCCGAGCGGGATGGTGGCGCATTCCTCGAGCGCGAGGCGCCCGAGCGCGACCGCGACCTGCTTCTGCTTGGCCTCGTCGGGCGCATAGAGCCATTCCTCGGCCATCTCCTCGGCCTTGGCATTGGTCCACCAGCCGAACCAACCCTTCTCGCCCGGGCCGCGGACGATATTGGACAGAGCGGGGTTGCTCCAGCCGACCGCCGCGCCTGTGGTGTGGAAGATGCTCCAGCCACCCTTCTCGACCGGCTCGCGGCTGTTGCGGCGCTGGATCACCGTGCCCCAGTCGCTCGCCATCATCTCGACATTCATCCCGATTGATTTGAGCAGCTCGTAGGTGACGTCGCCGAGCGGGCCGATATCGGGGAAGTCGGTCGGGTTGATGATGACGACCTTCTCGCCGTTGTAGCCGGACTCCTTCAGCGCCGCCTTGGCCTTGTCGACGCTCTGCGGCATCAGGTCCTCGAGCTCGCCGGTGTAGTAGGGCGTGCCGCGCCACCACAGGTTCCGGCAGACTTGCCAGGTGGTGGTGTCGTCGCCCTGGGAGGCGCGCATATAGTCTTCCTGGTTGACCGCGAGGCGGACCGCGGCGCGCACCTTTGGGTTGTTGAAGGGCGGCTGGAGGTGGTTCAGCCGCATGATCGAGCCGCGGCCGTTCTTGTCGATGACCTCGCGGGTGATGTCGGGGCTTTTCGCGAGCAGGGGTTGGAGGTCGGCGAGCGGGCGCTCCCACCAGTCGATCTCGCCCTTGGTCAGCGCGGCGGCGGCGGTCGCCGGATCGGGCAGGATCGGCCATTCGATGCGCTTGAAATGCGCGACCTTGCCGCCGGCGTTGCGGCTCGGCGGCTCGCTGCGCGGCTTGTAGGCCTCGTTCTTCTCGTAGACGACGCGGCTGCCGGAGACATATTCGCTGGCGACGAACTTGTAGGGACCGGATCCCACCATTTCAGTGACCTGCTTGGTCGCGTCGGTCTTGGCCAGGCGTTCCGGCATGATGAAGGGCGGGTTGTCGGCCTTGGACATGCAATCGAGCATCATCGGGAAGGGCCGGGTCAGCTTGATCTCGATGGTACGCTCATCCGGCGCGGCCCAGGCTTCGACCGCCTTGATCAGGAGCTGGCCGTAAGGGTCGCGCTGGCACCAGCGCTTCAGGCTCTGGATGCAGTCGGCGGGCCGGACCGGCTGGCCGTCATGGAAGGCAAGCCCCTCGCGCAGCTTGATCTTCCAGGTCTTGCCGTCGGCCGAGATCTCGTGGCCCTCGGCCATTTGCGGCTGCGGCTTCAGGTTGAGATCGCCGCCATAGAGCGTGTCGTAGACGTAGTAGCCGTGATTGTTGGTGACGGTCGCTGTCGTCCAGATCGGATCGAGCGAGGTGAGATTGGCTTGCGGTGCCATCTTGAGCACGCTTGGGCTCGGTGCTTGCGCCAAGGCCTCGCGGGCCAGTGTTGGAGCGAACAGGGCGGCGGCTGCCGTGCCCTGCAGGAACTGACGGCGCTTCATATGGTCTCTCCCCTTTTATGATTGGATAGTACGGCTACAAACCCTGTTCGTCCTGCTGTCGTGGCTTGGAAACTCGCATGCCCCGGCTAGTCGAAGCCGAGGAAATTCGGGCTGTCCTTGAGCTTCGGGGCTTTCTTGAGCCCGGCGATATCCGGCACAGGGCGCGCCGTCAGCGGATCGCCCGCCAAGAGTGACTCGAGCGCGGCGGCAACAGCAAGCACCTTGGCGTCGCCGCCGCGCGGGCCGACGATCTGCAGGCCGAAGGGCAGGCCGTTGCGGTCGAGCCCGACCGGCAGCGAGATCGCGGGATGGCCGACGATGGTCACCGCATAGGCCATGGCGAGCCAGTGAAAATAGGTGCGTGTCGGCTTGCCGTCGATCTCGGCGGGATAGAGCTCCGACCAGGGCCGCGGCGAGAGCGTCATCGCGGGTGAGAGGATGACGTCGTAGCGTTCGAAGAAGCGCTGCCACTCATGGTAGATCACGGTCTGCTGCTTGAGTGCCCGGGTAATGTCGAGCGCGCCATAGCGCAGGCCTTCCTCGACATTGGCGCGGACATTGGGGCCGACCTGGTCCGGCGTGTCGCGTACCCGCTCATACTGCCCGGCGAGGAAGTTGACGGCGCGCAGGACCTCGAAGCTCTCATCGGTGCCGGCGCAATTGGGCGTCGCCTCATCCGTCCGGCCGAAGACCTTGCTGAAACGGCCGACCTTGTCGGCGAAGACCTCGCGGATGTGCCTTTCGGTCGGCGCGAAGCCGAAATCCGGGGTGAGCGCGACTTTCAGGGAAGCGAGATCGCAATGGTCCGGCCGGGCGAAGTCCTCGGGCCTTCTCACTTGCTTGCCATGGATCGTCGTCCCTAGCGGATCGACGGCGTCGTCGCTCACCATGGTGGAGAGCAGGAGGCAGAGATCAGGCACGGTGCGCGCCATCGGGCCGAGCACCGAAAGCGGGTTCCAGCCGAGCGCGCGCTTGTCGCTCGGCACCAGCCCCGGCGACGGCCGGAAGCCGACGATGCCGTTGAAGGCGGCCGGGTTGCGCAGCGAGCCGCCGGTGTCCGAGCCGGTGGCGATCGGCACCATGTTGGTCGCGAGCGCGACGCCCGAGCCACCGGAGGAGCCTGCGGCCGAGCGCGAGGGATCGAAGGGGTTGCCGGTGACGCCGTAGACGGCGTTGCGGGTGTTGGCGCCGGCGCCCCATTCCGGCGTGTTGGTCTTGCCGACGATGACGGCACCGGCCTTGCGCACGGAGGCGACGATGCCCTGGTCCTTTGTCGGCACATGCTCGGCGAACAGCGGGCTGCCATAGGTGGTGCGCAGGCCGGCGACGTCCTCGAGATCCTTGATGCCGATCGGCAAGCCGTGCAGCGCCGGTAGGTCGTCGCCGCGCATGGTGGCTGTGTCGGCCGCTTTCGCCGTCGCCCGTGCGCGCTCGTCGTCGCGTGCCACTATGGCGTTGACCGCAGGGTCGACCGCGTCGATGCGGGCAAGGCAGCTTTCGAGCAGTTCGGTGGCGGAGAGCTGCTTCGCGCCGATCAGGCGGCGGGCGGTGACGGCATTAAGATCGCAGGGTTCGGTCACGGGTTAAAGCTCCGGCAGTCAGGGCGGGTTCCTCGTGACCCGTCCTGCCAGTCGAAGCGGCCTGCGCTCCTGCGTCAACCCTCGCCGGGTTGAGTCCCGGCCTGCGTTCACCTCAGATGTGCAGGGCGTGGCCGAGCGCTTTCAGCGCCGATTCCTGGAAAGCCTCGCCCAATGTCGGATGGGCGTGGATGGTGTCGGCGATGTCCTCGAGCCTTGCCCCCATCTCGATGGCGAGGCCGAAGGCGGCGGAAAGCTCCGAAACGCCCTGCCCGACGGCCTGGATGCCGAGGACGAGATGGTTGTCGGCGCGCGCCACGACACGGACGAAGCCGGCTTCGCCATGGCGGGTCATGGCGCGGCCATTGGCCTGGAAGGGGAACTGGCCGATCTTGATCTCGAAGCTGGCAGCCTTGGCCTCCGCCGGTGACAGGCCGGCCGAGACGATCTCGGGATCGGTGAAGCAGATCGCCGGGATCGTGGCCTTGTCCCAGAGGCGCGGTTCGCCGGCGACGATCTCGGCGACCATCTCGCCCTGCGCCATGGCGCGATGGGCCAGCATCGGCTCGCCGGTGACGTCGCCGATGGCATGGATGCCGCGCATCGAGGTCTCACAGCGCTCGCCGATGCGGATGAAGCGGCCGTCCATGTCGAGCACGAGCTCATCGAGACCGAGCTTGCCCGTTGCGGGGGTGCGGCCGACCGTGACCAGGATCTTGTCGGCTGGGAGCTCGCGCTCCTTGCCGTCGGCCATCTCGATGCGCAGGCCATCACCCTTGGCGGTCGGGCCGAGTGCCTTGGAGCCGAGCAGGACCTCGACGCCGAGCGCCGACAGGCTCTTGGCGACGGGTGCGGTCAACTCGGCATCGTAGAGCGGCAGGATCTTGTCCTGCGCCTCGACCACCGTGACCTTGCTGCCGAGCTTGGCGAAGGCGGTGCCGAGCTCGAGCCCGATATAACCGCCGCCGACCACGACGAGGCGCTTCGGCAATTCGGTCAGCGCGAGTGCGCCGGTCGAGGAGATGACGTTGCCGCCAAAGGGCAGGAAGGGCAGCTCTACGGGGAGCGAGCCGGTCGCGATCACGATCGTCTCGGCCTTGATCACCTTTGGGCCGGTCTCGGTCTCGACCGCGACAGTCTTGCCGTCGCGGAAACGGGCCTGGCCGTGGACGATCTTGACCCTGGCCTTGCGCAAGAGGCCGGCGACGCCGTTATTGAGGCGCTGGACGATGCCGTCCTTCCAGGCGACGGCCTGCTTCAAGTCGAGCCTTGGCTCGGCGGCGGTCAGGCCGAACGGCGTCTTGCCGGCAGCGGCATGGGCGGCCTTCTCAAACTCCTCGGCGACATGGATCATCGCCTTGGAGGGGATGCAGCCGACATTCAGGCAGCTGCCGCCGAGCTTGCCGCTCTCGACGATGACGGTGTCGATGCCGAGCTGGCCGGCGCGGATGGCGCAGACATAGCCGCCGGGGCCAGCGCCGATGACGAGCAGCTTGCAGGTGATGTCGGTCATGCGAAGTCCTCGCAAGCAACGGTCATGAGGTTGCGCCCGAACCACCCCGTCATCCCGGCTGGAGCGGAGCGGAATGCCGGGATCCATCGTAGGGTACAGTTCCCTACGATGGATCCCGGAGCTGCGCCGCTTGCGCGGCTTGTCCGGGATGACGCGGCGTATGTGACGGCAGCCGACATCACATGTCCACGAACAGCGTCGCCGGCGTCTCCAGCAGCTCTTTCAGTCGCTGCACGAAGACCGCCGCGTCCCAGCCGTCGATGACGCGGTGGTCGAAGCTGGAGGAGAGGTTCATCATCTTGCGCGGCACGAAGGTGGTGCCGTCCCAGACGGGCCTGACCGCCATCTTGTTGACGCCGACGATCGCGACCTCCGGATGGTTGATCACCGGGGTGGTGGCGATGCCGCCGAGCGCACCGAGCGAGGTGATGGTGATGGTCGAGCCGGTGAGCTCGTCGCGGGTCGCCGAACCGTCGCGAGCCCGCTCAGCGAGGCGCGCGAGCTCGATGGCGCAGCCCCAGAGGTCGCGCGCCTCGGCATGCTTGACCACCGGCACCATCAGGCCGGACGGGGCCTGCGTCGCGATGCCGATATGCATGCCGGCATGCTGGTGGATGATGCCGGCTTCGTCGTCGTAAAGCGCATTGAGGCCAGGTTGTTCACCCAGTGCCTTGACCATGGCCCGCATCAGGAAGGGCAGCAGCGTCAGCTTCGGCCGCTCGGCCGTCGGCTTCTTGTTGAGCGCGGCCCGCAAGTCCTCCAGCGCCGAGACGTCGACCTCCTCGACGATGGTGATGTGCGGGATGCGCGACTTCGACAGCGCCATCTTCTCGGCGATGCGGCGGCGCAGGCCAACGACCTTGACGTCGGTGATCGCGGTCTTCGCGACAAGTCCACCCTTAGCCGGAGCCTCGGGGCCGCGCAGGATGAAGGCGTCGATGTCTTCATGGGTGACGCGACCGGCCGGGCCGGAGCCCTGGATCTGGCGCAGATCGATCCCGGCCTCGCGCGCCTTCAGCCTGACGGCAGGCGACGCCAGCGGCTTCTCGCCGACCGGGCGCCGCGGCGCGGATGTGGTGGCGACAGAT
The DNA here is from genome assembly GCF_964253285.1 of Allobosea sp. LjRoot237. Classification (NCBI taxonomy): domain Bacteria; kingdom Pseudomonadati; phylum Pseudomonadota; class Alphaproteobacteria; order Hyphomicrobiales; family Alloboseaceae; genus Allobosea; species Allobosea sp. LjRoot237. Next base: position 154,750 of record NZ_CAXUQP020000002.1, on the reverse strand, counting down.
GCCGGGCGGGCCTGAGCCTGAGCGGGCTTTGGCGTCGGCAGCTGCTTGGGGGCAGGCTCAAGAGCCGCTGCCGGCGTGGCCGGGGCAGCCGCAGCAACGAGCTTTTCTTTCGGCGGCTCCGCCGGCGCTTCGGCCTCGGCGGCCTCCTCGGACGCGGCTCCGCCGGAGACCTTCAGCTTCACCAGCGCCGAGCCGATCGCGACGGTGTCGCCGATCTCGGCGCCAACCCAGGTGACCTCCCCCTCGACCGGAGAGGGGATCTCGACGGTCGCCTTGTCGGTCATCACCGCGGCGATGAGATCGTCCTCGCGGACGATGTCGCCGACCTTGACGTGCCACTCGACCAGCTCCGCCTCGGCGATGCCCTCGCCGACATCGGGCAGCTTGATGATGCGCTCGGCCATCAGCGGCTCTCCATGATCTCGCGCAGCGCGGCGCCGACGCGGCCGGGGCCGGGGAAATAGGCCCATTCCTGGGCGTGCGGATAAGGCGTGTCCCAGCCGGTGACGCGCACGACCGGCGCCTCCAGGTGGTAGAAGCAATGCTGCTGCACCAGTGCGGCCAGCTCCGCACCGAAGCCGGAGGTCAGCGTCGCCTCGTGCAGGACGATGCAGCGGCCGGTCTTCGAAACCGAGGCGACGATCGCGTCGAGGTCGAGTGGCAGCAAAGTGCGCAGGTCGATGATCTCGGCGTCGATGCCGGTCTCCTCGGTGGCCGCCTGCGCGACATGGACCATGGTGCCGTAGGTGACGATGGTGACGGCCGAGCCCTCGCGCCGGATCGCCGCCTTGCCGAGCGGGATGGTGTAATGTCCCTCGTCGACCTCGCCGAGCTCATGCTTCGACCAGGGCGTGACCGGGCGGTCATGATGGCCGTCGAAGGGGCCGTTATAAAGCCGCTTCGGCTCGAGGAAGATCACCGGATCGGGGTCCTCGATCGCAGCGATCAGCAGGCCCTTGGCGTCACGCGGATTGGACGGCACTACCGTTTTCAGCCCGGCGACATGGGTGAACAGGGCCTCGGGGCTCTGGCTGTGGGTCTGGCCGCCGAAAATGCCGCCGCCGGTCGGCATGCGGATCACCATCGGACAGGTGAAGTCGCCAGCCGAACGATAGCGCAGGCGGGCGGCTTCCGAGACGATCTGGTCATAAGCCGGGTACATGTAGTCGGCGAACTGGATCTCGACGCAGGGGCGCAGGCCATAGGCCGCCATGCCGATCGCGGTGCCGACGATGCCGAGCTCGCTGATCGGCGCGTCGAAGCAGCGGTTGACGCCATATTTCTGCTGGAGGCCGTGGGTGCAGCGGAAGACGCCGCCGAAGAAGCCGACATCCTCGCCATAGACGACGACATTGTCGTCGCGGCCCATCGAGACGTCGAGGGCCGAGCGGATCGCCTCGATCATGGTCATGCGGGCCATGAAGTGCTCCCAACGTCATTGCGAGCGAAGCGAAGCAATCCAGTCGGCTCGCTCCACGCCCCCCTGGATTGCTTCGTCGCTGCGCTCCTCGCAATGACGGCTGGCGACCGATGCAGGCAAACCATCGTCACACCCCGATCTGCTGGCGCTGGCGGCGCAGATGCGGCGGCAGCTCGGCATAGACATCCTCGAACATGTCGCGCGAGGAAGGCTTGCCGCCGGCATGCAGCGTGCCGAAGCTTTCCGCTTCCTTCTGCGCGGCGATCACGGTTGCCAGGATCTCGGCCTCAGTCTGCTTGTGACGCTCCTCCGACCAGGCGCCGATCCCGATCAGGTGCTGCTTCAGCCGGACGACCGGGTCGCCGAGCGGCCAGTCGTCGGATTCGTGCTTGGGCCGGTAGGCTGAAGGGTCGTCCGAGGTCGAATGCGCGCCGGCGCGGTAGGTGACGTATTCGACCAGCGTCGGCCCGAGATTGCGGCGGGCGCGCTCGATTGCCCATTGCGCCACCGCGTAGGTCGCGAGGTAGTCGTTGCCGTCGACGCGCAGCGCCGGGATGCCGAAGCCGAGGCCGCGGGCGGCGAAGGTGCCGGAGCCACCGCGGGCGATGCCCTGGAAGGTCGAGATCGCCCACTGGTTGTTGACGACGTTGAGGACGACGGGGGCCTTGTAGGTCGAGGCGAAGACCAGCGCGGCGTGGAAGTCGGATTCCGCCGTCGAGCCGTCGCCGACCCAGGCGGCAGCGATCTTGTTGTCGCCCTTGATCGCCGAGGCCATCGCCCAGCCGACGGCCTGGACGTATTGGGTGGTGAGGTTGCCCGAGATCGAGAAGAAGCCGTTTTCCTTGGAGGAGTACATCACCGGCAATTGCCGGCCCTTCATCGGGTCGCGCTCGTTCGAGTAGATCTGGCACATCATCTCGACGAGCGGATAATCGTGCGCGATCAGGAGCCCGGCCTGGCGATAGGTCGGGAAGTTCATGTCGCCCTTGCCGAGCGCGATGCGGAAGGCGCAGCTCACGGCCTCCTCGCCGGTGTGCTGCATATAGAACGAGGTCTTGCCCTGGCGTTGCGCCATCTGCATGCGCGCATCGAAGGCGCGCAGCGTCAGCATATGGCGCAGGCCGCGGATCAGGTCGTCCTTGGAGAGATCGGGCACCCAGGGACCGACCGCCTCGCCCTCGCGGTCGAGGACGCGGATGATTGAATAGGCGAGGTCGCGGATTTCGCGGGGATCGACATCGACCGGCGGGCGCTGCACCGAGCCGGCCTTGGGGATCACGACATGCGAGAAATCGGGCTTCTCGCCAGGGCGACTGGCCGGGACGGGAACATGGAACCGAAGCGGTGAGGGGTCTGTCATGTCCGCGCTCCCTAGGCTCTGTTCGACCCAGCATTCCGCCATGCGGTCCCCGCCGCAAGGCACGTTTGCGGGGGCGCCTGTCGAGCCGCCGTCGTTATTCGGGCATGTTAGGGTGGTGCATCGTCGATTTCTTGCCGAAGTAGCCTTGAGATTCGGTTATGATCAGAGGATTATTCTGTAATCTTGGCATTTGGCGGAAAATTTGATCGATGGCAGTCAAAGCGCGGCGCGGCGAGGAGATCGACCAGATCGACCGGCGCATCCTCTCGGCGTTGAACGAGGACGGCCGGCTGACGATCAACGCGCTGGCTGAGAAGGTCGGGCTGTCGCCCTCGCCATGCTGGACGCGGGTGAAGCGGCTCGAGGAGAACGGCGCGATCGAGAAATATGTCGCGGTGCTGAACCACCGCGCGCTCGGGCTCGACAATGTCGTCTTCATCGAGATCACGCTCGACAAGCATGACGACAAGCTGCTCGACCGTTTCGGCGAGGCGCTGGCGCGGATTCCCGAGGTGGTCGAGGCCTATCTCGTCACCGGCGACTACGACTATCTGGTCAAGGCCGTGGTCAGCGGCACCGAGCACTATGAGCGCTTCCTGCGCGAGAAGATCTACCGCCTGCCGGGAATGCGGCAATCGCGCACGACCTTCGGCCTGCGCGCGCTGAAGCGGGCGATTTCGGTCGACCCGCTGCAGATCACGCCGGTGTGAGCCGATCCCCTCTCCCCTTGCGGGAGAGGGTTAGGGTGAGGGGTCTCGCGACGCTGGTCATAAGCCCGGTCTCCCGTTTTCCGGAACTTTCAAGACCTGTGCGACCCCTCATCCGGCCCTTCGGGCCACCTTCTCCCACAGGGGGAGAAGGGAAGGGTTCATGCCGGGACAGAGATCGCCATGCCATCGCGCTGCGGGTCGGCGCCGCCGGTCGCCAGCCCGTCCTCGATCTTGACGCCGTGGAGCGCGGCGAAGGGATAGCTCTGGGCTGAGCGCTTGACGTCATAGCCCTCGGCCTTGAGCTGCGCCTCGACGCTGCGGCGGATGCGGTTCGAGATGTCGATCGCGTTCGAGACACCCATGACGCGCGGCGCCGCCACCGCCTCCAGCATCGACATGTCGAAGTCGATGACGTTCATGATGCCCTGCGCCATGGCCGGGGCGATGTAGCTGCCGCCCGGCGCGCCCATGACGATGAAGGTCTCGTCGCCCTTGAAGACGATGGTCGGCGCCGCCGAGGAGGAGCGGCGCTTGCCGGGCGCGATCGAGCCGGCGCGGCCGGGGCGCGGGTCGAAGCGGCTCATCGTGCCGTTATAGATGAAGCCGAGGCCCTCGGTGATCGCGCCGGACGGGCTGCCGAGCGTATGGGTGAGCGCGACCGCATTGCCATGGCGGTCGACCACGGTGACATGGGTGGTCTCGCGTTGGGAGGAGCGCTCCAGCCGCTTCACATCGGCCCGCTCGCCGCGGCGGATGCTGTCGGCCTGTTCCGCCGCGTGCTCCTTCGAGATCAGGCGCGCGACGGGCACGTCGACATAGGCTGGATCGCCCATGAACTGGTCCTTGTCGATGGTCATGCGCTTCATCGCCTCGACCAGCAGGCGAACATGCTCGGCGCCGCTATGGCTGAGCTTGCCGATGTCGAAGGCCTCCAGCATGTTGAGAATCTGCAGCATCGACATGCCGCTCGCCGGCGGCGGCGAGGTCGAGATGCGGTGGCCGCGATAGGAGCCCCAGATCGGCTTGGCGACGGAGAGTTCGTAGCGGGCGAGGTCCTCGCGCGAGATCAGCCCGCCATGCCTGGCGAAGTCGGCGGCGATCTCCTCGGCGAGCTCGCCATGGTAGAACAGGTCGGCGCCGCCCTTGGCGAGCCGCTCCAGCGTATTGGCCATGTCGGCGTTGACGATGACATCGCCGGGGCGCTTGGCGCTGCCGTCGGGCCGGAAATAGAGCCGCTTGCCGGTCTCGCTGTAGCGCAGCTTGTCTGACGTGTTGACCTGGCCTGCGCCGCTCTGATCCTGAGACCAGAACCAGTGCATGTGCGGGCGGACCAGCACGCCCTCGCGGGCCTGCCTGATCGCCGGGGCGATCACGTCGGCCCAGTCCATCGTACCGAAGCGCGAGAGCACATGGTCGTAGCCCTTGACGCTGCCCGGCGTGCAAACGGCGAGATGGCCGAACTCGCTGATGCCGCCTTCGAGCAGGAAGGCGAAGCCGTCGCGCGACTGGCCCTGCAGCTTGTCCTGCCACATCTCCGGCTTCGCGGAGTAAGAGGCGCGGGCATAGAACTCGACGATCTCATGGACGCCCCTGCCGGGCATGTAGAGCTGCATCGAGCCGAAGCCGCCGATGCCCGACATCAGCGGATCGACCACGCCCTGCATGAAGGCGCAGGCGATCGCCGCATCGATCGCATTGCCGCCGCGCTCCAGCACGGCCGCGCCAGCTTCCACCGCTTCCGGCTGCGGAGCGACGATCATTCCGTTCTTCATGGGCAAGGGCCTTCCTCTCAAGGCGTGGTCCAGAACCGCGCCGTCATCCCGGACAAGCGGCGTAGCCGCGCCGCTCCGGGATCCATCGAAGGGTGTTGCTCTCTACGATGGATCCCGGAGCTCCGCTTCGCTACGTCCGGGATGACGATGTGGTTCAGGGCAAGTTTGTTTAACGCTCACGTCGGCTCGCCCAGCCGCCAGAACAGGCGGACGCCGCCATCTGCCATGCTCTCCAGTCCGGGCACGGCCGAGAGCAGCTTGCGGGTGTAGTCGTGCTGCGGCGCATCGAAGATCTGGTCGCGCGTGCCTTCCTCGACGATGCGGCCCTCATGCATGACGATGACGCGGTCCGAGACCTGCTCGACCACGCCGAGGTCATGGCTGATGAACAGGCAGGAGAAGCCGTGCTTCCTCTGCAATTCGGCGAAGAGCTCCAGCACCTGTGCTCTGACGGTGACGTCGAGCGCCGAGACCGGCTCGTCGGCGATGACGAAGCTCGGCCGGCGGATGATGGCGCGGGCGATGGCGACGCGCTGGCGCTGGCCGCCGGAGAGCTCGTGCGGATAGCGCTCGGCAAAGCCGTCGCCGAGCCCGACCTCGCCCAGGACTTCCGCGAGCCGCGCCTTCCTGTCGGCGGCGCTCATGCCCTTCACCAGCCGCAAGGGTTCGCCAACGAGCTCGCCGATGGTCATGCGCGGATCGAGCGAGGAATAGGGGTCCTGGAAGACCATCTGGCAGTTCAGCCGGTAGTCCCAATAGGCAGTCTCGCTCTTGTCGATCGGCTTGCCGTTGAACAGGATCGCGCCTTCGCTCGGCTTGATCAGCCCGGCGATGGCGTGGCCGAGCGTGGTCTTGCCCGAGCCTGAACCGCCGACCACCGAGACGACCTCGCCCGGCTTCACCGAGAGGCTGATGCCATGCAGGGCGCGCTTGGGCTGTTCCTTGCGGAAGAAGCCCTGGCGGCCGCCATAGTCGACGACGAGGTCGTTGACCGCGACCAGCGGCGTCTCGGCCTCTGGCACCTCGCGCGCCGGCTCGCGATGCGGCATCGCGGCAAGCAGCTTGCGGGTATAGGGGTGCTGCGGCCGGGCGAGGATATCCTCGCTCTTGCCGTGCTCGACGACGTCGCCCTGGCACATCACGACGATGCGGCTGCAATAGCGCGCGACCATGCCGAGATCATGCGAGATCAAGAGCACGGCGGTGCCGTTCTCCTTGGTCAGGTCGACCATCAGCTCCATGACGTCGCGCTGGACGACGGCATCGAGCGCGGTGGTTGGCTCGTCGGCGAGGAGCAGCGCCGGCTTCAGCAGCATCACCGAGGCCAGCATGATGCGCTGGCGCATGCCGCCGGAATACTGGTGCGGATAGGCGTTGAAGGCGCCTTCGGGGTCGCGGATGCCGACGCGCCGGAGCATGTCGAGGATCAGCTCACGCCGGCCGGCGGCGTCGAGCTTGCGATGCAGCGCGAGGCCCTCTTCGAGCTGGCGGCCGATCAGCATGGAGGGGTTGAGCGAGGTCATCGGCTCCTGGAAGACCATGCCGACCTTGGCGCCGCGGATGGCACGCAGGCGCTTTGGCGCCATGGTCGTGACCTCCTCGCCGTCGAAGCGGACCCTGCCCGAGATCAGGCGGACCGCCGGCGGGATGAAACCCATCACGGCGCGGGCAGCGAGCGTCTTGCCCGAGCCGGATTCACCGACGATGCCGACGATCTCGCCGGGCGACACCGAGAAGCTGACAGTGTTGACGACGGTGCGGCCGCTCGCGCCGATCCTGAGCGTAAGGCCATCGACCTCGAGCAATGGCTTGGTGCTATTGCTCGACGCGTTTTCTTCACGCGAACGGGTGCCCACTTCGCTTGAAAACGCTTTTGTCATCGCGCACCCCTCATCCGCGGATCGAGCTTGTCGCGGAGCGCATCGCCGAGCAGGTTGATGCCGAGCAGCGTCAGCGAGATGCACAGCCCCGGGAAGACGCCGAGCCAGACGGCCTGGCCGATATAGGGCCGCGAGCCCGCCAGCATATTGCCCCAGGTCGGGGCCGGTGGTGGCACGCCCAGGCCGAGGAAGGAGAGCGAGCTCTCGGCCAGCAGCACCCAACCGAACATCGAGGTCGCCAGCACGGTCAGCGGCGCGATGCAGTTCGGCAGGATGTGGCGCAGCATGGTGAAGGCTTCGGAGTTGCCCATCACCCGCGAGGCCGAGATGAACTCCCGCTCGCGCAGCGACAGCACGGTGCCGCGCACGATGCGGGCGACCGAGGGCGCATAGGCGATGCCGAGCGCCAGGATGATGCCGTATTTGTTGGCGCCGACGACGGCGAGCAGGCCGAGCGCCAGCAGGATGCCGGGGAAGGCGAGCAGCGCATCGTTGAAGGCCATGATGGTGCGGTCGACCCAACCGCGGACATAGCCCGAGAACAGGCCGATCACAGTGCCGAGCGAGACGGCGAGCGCGACCGTCAGCAGGCTGATCCAGACTGATGTCGCGGCGCCCGCCATCAGCCGGGAGAGCACGTCGCGGCCGAACTCGTCGGTGCCGAGCCAGTGCACCGCCGAGGGCGCCGCGAGCTTGGCCCGAAAGGAGAGCCGCAAGGGGTCATAGGGCGTCCAGAGCGCGCTGACCGAAGCGACGATGGCGAGGAAGCCGATCAGCGTGCCGCCGACCAGGGCGTTGGGAGCTGGTAGTCTCATTGTGCCGTCACCGTCATTGTGCAGTGACCCTTGGGTCGAAGATCGGATAGCAGAGGTCGATCACGAGATTGACCAGCACATAGGTGAAGGCGACGAAGAGCATGCAGCCCTGGATCACCGGATAGTCGCGGGCGAAGATCGAATCGACCAGGAGCCGGCCGAGGCCGGGGATGGTGAAGACGGTCTCGACCACGGCGATGCCGCCGAGCAGGTTGCCGAGCACGAGGCCGATCAGTGTCCAGGTCGGGCCGAAGGCGTTCTTGAAGGCGTGGTTCCAGAGCACGGCGCTCTCGGTCAGGCCCTTGGCGCGGGCATGGGTGATGTAGTCGAGCCGGAGCACCTCGAGCGTCGAGGCGCGCGCCATGCGCAGGATCACGCCGATCTCGTGCAGGAACAGCGTCATGATCGGCATGATCAGGTAGAGGATGCCGGCCCAGGGGTTCTCGGCGATCGAGACATAGCCGACCACCGGCAGCCATTCGAGCTTGAGCCCGAAGAAGAGCAGCAGCAGCAGGCCGAGCCAGAAGGTCGGGATCGAGAGCAGCAGCGTCGCGACGGCGACGAGCGAGAGGTCGAGCGAGGTATCCTGCTTCCAGGCGGCGAGCACGCCGGCCGGCACGGCGACGAGGCTGGCGAGAGCGACCGCAATGAGCACGATCTGGGCCGAGATCCAGAAGCGCTGCAGGATCAGCGGCAGCACCGCCTGCTGCGAGTTGATCGACTGGCCGAGATCGCCCTTGAGCAGGTTGCCGAACCAGATGCCGAACTGGACCGGCACGCTCTGGTCGAGGCCGAGCCTGGCCTGAAGGTCGGCGATCGAGGCCGGGGTCGCCAGATCCCCCAGCATCAGCGAGGCCGGATCGCCCGGAATCAGCCGGATCAACCCGAAGACCGCAACCGACACGATCAGCAAAGTCGGCACGGACATCAGAATGCGCGTCAGCGCAAAGCGCAGCATCGGCTTCCTCCCGGTCTGCGATGAAGGATGGCGTCAGTTCGCCAGCGTCACTTCCCACATGCGCAGCTTCGACTGCCACGGCTTGAAGCCCTGGACGCGCTTGGCATGGGCGATGATGTCGAGGCCGTTGAAGGCGAAGATCATCGGGACCTCGTCGATGACGCGCTTGTGCAGTTCGTCGACGAGCTTCTGCCGTTCGGCCCGGTCGGATGTGACGAACAGCTTGTCGATCTGCGCCTGCGCCTGCGGATTGTCCCAGACCTTGCGCGGCTGCTTCTCCTTCGGTCCCGAGAACTGCTCGAAGGCGATCGCCGGGTCGAAGCGGGCCGAGAAGGAGAAGGACTGCATCTGGTAGTTGCCCTTGTTGAAGCGGTCGAGCTGGGTCGCCCAGTCGAGCACCTCGATCTCGACGTTGACGCCGACGGCCTGCAGCATCTGCTGGGCCACCACCGCGGACGGGAAGCTCGGCACGACCGGGCGCTTGTTGGCGAGGATCACGATCTTCTCGCCCTTGTAGCCGGCCTCCTGCAGCAGCTTCTTGGCGCGGGCCGGGTCGTAGGCATGGCCCTTCTTCTCGACCTCGCCGAAATAGCTCGAGCCGGAATAGATCGGCGAGGTGTTGGGCTTGCCGAGGTCGTTGTAGAAGGCCGCGACGATCTCATCCATGTCGAGGGCGGCGGCGATGGCCTGACGCAGCTTCTGGTTGCCCATCACCGCGTCCCTGGTCTGGATCAGGAAGACATGGCGGACGGCGTTGGGCTCGACTGCGACGGCGAGCTTGGGGTTTTTCCGCAACTCGGCGGCATCGCTGGGCAGGATATCGGCCATGTCGAGCGCGCCGGAGACCAGCCCGGCCTTCACCGTCGCCGGATCCTTGACGATCAGGAACTTGACCTCCTTGAGCAGCGGCCGCTTCGAGCCGACATAGCCGTCGCGCTGGCCGCCCGGTGGCGATTTGTAGCCCTCGAAGGCGGTCATGGTGAAATATTCGCCGCGCTTCCATTCGCCGAACTTGTAGGGACCGGTGCCGATCGGCTTGTCCCAGGAACCGTCGGCCTTGACCGAATCCTTGTGCAGGATCGCGGTCATGGCGCAGTCGGTGCGGGCGAGCGTATCGAGGAAGAGCGCGTTCGGCTTGTCGATCTGCATCACCACGGTGCGCGCGTCCGGCGCCGTCACCGCCTCGACCTTGAGGCCGGAGCGGCCGTCGAATTCCGAGGTGCAGCGCCAGTCGGTCTTGGCGTCCATGTAGCGGTTCCAGCTCCACAGCACGTCGGCCGAGGTGAGCTCGGCGCCGTTGTGGAACTTGACGCCCTGGCGCAGCGTGAAGGTGTAGGTCTTGCCGTCGGCGGAGAGGTCGACCTTTTCGGCGAGCAGCGGCGTCGCGACGCCGCCCTCATTGTAGCCGACGAGGCCCTCGACCAGCTGCAGCGCGAAATCGTCGGTGTTGTCGTCGCGGTTGACGCCGGGATTGTTGCTGCGGATGTCGGCGGCGACCGCCACCGTGATCGATTGCGCCATGGCCGGTGCGGCGAAGGCGGTTGCAGCGATGAGGGCGGCGGCCGGCGCAAACAGATACTTCATCTCGGTCCCCTGTCGTTTTTTCGTTTGTCGTTGTGATCGTCAGGCCGCCGCGTCCGCGACGGTTCAATTGGCGAGGCCGACCTCCCAGAGCCGCGGCTTCGAGGCGACCCAGGGAGCAAAGCCCTGCAGGCGCTTCGAGACCACGGCGGTGTCGACCTGATTGTAGAGGAAGATCAGGGGCGCATCGGCCAGCATCAGTCTGTGCAATTCGTCGAACAGTTTCTGGCGCTCGCCCTCGTCGGCGGTGATCGTCGCCTTCTCGATCAGTTCGTCGGCGCGGCGGTTGTCCCAGGCCTTGGACGGGTAGGTGTCCTTGGGGCCGCTGAACTGGTTGTAGCTCTGGGCCGGATCAAGGCGGGCCGAATAGCTGAAGGACATCATCTGGTAGTTGCCCTTGCTGTAGCGGTCGAGCTGGGTCGCCCATTCCAGCACTTCGATCTCGCTGTTGATGCCGGCCGCCTGCAGCATGGCCTGCGCCATGATCGCGACCGGGAAGCTCGGCACGGTCGAGCGCTTGTTGGCGATCAGCTTGATCGCCTGGCCCTTGTAGCCGGCCTCCGCGAGCAGCTTTTTCACGCGCGCCGGGTCGTGGCGGTAACGCTGGCGCTGGACCTCGCTGTAATAGGGCGAGCTGACATAGACCGCGGAGTTGTTGGTGGTGCCGAGCTCGTTCGAGGCCTGGGCAACGAGTTCATCGAGATCGAGCGCAGCCGCGATCGCCTGGCGCATCCTGACATCGCCGAGCAGTGGATCGCGGCTCTGGAGAAGCAGCGCGTGCTTCGTCGCGCTGGGAGCGCTCAGCACCTGCAGGGTCGGGACCTTCCTCATCTCCAGCATGTCGGCATCGGGAATATCCGCGACATGCAGCGCGCCCGAGATCAGGCCGGCCTTGACGGTCGCCCCGTCGGCGATGGCGAGGAACTTGACCTCCGGCACCAGAGCGCGCTTGCGGCCGACATAGCCATCGCGCTTCTCGCCCGGTGGCGAAACATAGCCGTCGAAACGCTTCAGCGAGACGAATTCGCCGCGACGCCAGTCGCCGAGCATGAAGGGGCCGGTGCCGATCGGCTTGTCGAAAGAGCCGTCGGGTTTCAGCGAATCCTTGTGGATGATGGCGACCATGGCGCAGTCGGTCCGCGCCATGGTGTCGAGGAAGAGCGCGCTCGGTTTCTCCAGCGTCATCACAAAGGTCGCAGGGTCGCGCGCGGCAACGCCGGTCACCTTCATGCCGATGCGGCCGTCGAACTCGCTGCGGCAGCGCCAGTCGGTCTTCGGCTCCATGTAGCGGTTCCAGTTCCACATGACGTCGGCCGAGGTCATCTCGGCGCCGTTGTGGAACTTGACGCCCTTGCGCAGGCTGAACGTGTAGGTCAGCCCGTCCGTGGAGACGGAGATCTTCTCCGCCAGCAGCGGAGCGACCGCGCCGTTCTCGCGATAGCCGACCAGACCTTCGACCATGTGCAGGACGACGGCGTCGGTGTTGTCGTCGCGGTTGACGCCCGGATTGGTCGAGCGGATGTCGGCATTGAGTGCGACATTGATCGTCTGCGCCGCAGCGGGACTTGCGAGAGCGAGCAGGGCGAAGGCGGAGGCGAGCTGGCGGTTCATTGTCGTTCCCCTCGTTGTCCGTCTTCCCGGTCCCGGCGGCTCAGGCTGCCTTGGCCGCGCCGGTGCGGCGCTTGGCGAGCGCTTCCGCGAAGAAGTCCTCCACCCGCGGGACGGCTTTCAGCCCGTCATGCGGCATGTTCGGCACCAGGTCGAAACGCACGGTGATGCCGTGCTCCTCGAAGTTCCGGCGCAGGGTAGCCAGCCGTTCCGGGCGGTTCGCGCCGGCATGGTTGGCGTCCGGCATCCAGCTGGCGTTGCCGGGCTGGTGGGTGATCTCCCAGGTCTCGAGATCGGCGGCGCCGACGATCATCTGGACCGGAACCTGGCGCATCGCCTCGATATCGGGGGCGGCGCCGAAGAGATCGGCCATGTTGCGGGTGCCGACCCACCAGTCGCGCGTCGGGTCGAGCAGGGTCACCGAGCCCGGTGCGCCGATCGAAGCGGCCCAGAGCTTCTTGGGCTGCAGCATCAGGAAGCGATGGGTGAAGTGGCCGCCGCCGGAATAGCCGAACAGGGCGAAGCGGTCGAAGCGCAGGCCGTAATGCTGGGCGACCTCCTCGACCATGGCGAGCAGGATGTGGTCGTAGCGGACCTCGCCCTCGCGCATGTATTTGAAGCCGTTGCGGTTGCCGTCACCCATCACGCCGATCGGGAAGAGCGGGGCGAGGATGATGCAGTTGTTCCAGCGACCGAAGGCTTCGAAGGCATCGCGGTAACCGGTGAAGCCGCGGCCGGTGCCGTGCATGGCGACGACCAACTCGGGCGCCTGGCCGCCCTTGCCGAGGCTCTTGGGCACATAGAGGCAATAGCTGAAGCGCGGATCAGCCTTGCAGGCGGTGACCGGCGTCGGGCCGAGATCGTAGAGCGCACGGCCGCGGGCCGCTGCGTCGTCCTGCTTGGCGGGGCTTGCGACGGGAGCGGTCATGCGGCTTCTCACGATTGGTTATAAGATTGGCGCCAATTTTGTTGCATGATATGATTGGTGCTGCAAGCCGGATTCGACAGGGCAGTGCCGGCTGTGCGCGACGCGGCCGAACCAGTTCACAAGCATCGTTGAAATGCTCTAACTCTTTGTTTTTGCGCAATCCCGGACGCAAAACCGCTTCGCACTTTTGCTGGAATTGCTCTAGAGACCCGTCATGGCCACTCGCCCCAAGACCCCGCAGCGCGCCAAGGGTGAACTCGCCAACGAGATCGCCCGGGCGATCCATGTTCGCGCCTATCGGCCGGGCGAGTGGCTGCGGCAGATCGATCTGGAGGAGGCCTTCCAGGCGACGCGCTTCGATGTCCGCGCCGCGCTCGACGAACTGGCGGTGCGCAAGACGATCGAGCATGTGCCCAATCGCGGCTACCGCGTCACCGAGATCGATCTCGCCACCTATCGCGCGATCCGCGACACCCGCATCATCTTGGAGAGTGCCGCCGCCCGCCTCGTGATCGGCAAGATGGATGACACGGCACTCGCGAAGCTTGATGCACTCGCCCATGAGTTCCGCCAGGCCGTCCAGAGTGGCACGCGGGTCGAGCAGAGCGAGATCAACCGCGCCTTCCATAGTTTGATCTATGCCCATTGCGGCAATCCGGTGCTGGCGGAGACGATCTGGAGCCTGCGCGACCGTTCGCGCGGTTCGGCGGTCACGGTCTGGGCCTCGCATCAGGCCCTGCTCGCCAGTGACGCCGACCACCACGCCATGGTCGCGGCGATCCGCGCCGGGGACGGCGAGCGCCTGGCCGAGCTCACCGCCCATCACATCATCAAGGACCTGATCGAGGTCAACGGGGCCGCTTAGATGCGAGTTTTCTGAAGGTAGAGCCGTCATTGCGAGGAGCAGAGCGACGAAGCAATCCAGGGGGACGTAGAGCGCAGCCGCCCCTGGATTGCTTCGCTGCGCTCGCAATGACGGAGCCGAATGCTCCGGCCCGGTCGCGAGCATTCTAGTCGGCGACCGTGACCTCCCAGAGCCGCGGCTTCGACAGGATCGAGGATTTGTAGCCCTTGATCCGCTTGCCGAAGGCGCCGGCGTCGATGCCGTTATAGAGCATCACCATCGGCACCTCGGCGATGAAGCGCTGGTGCAGTTCGTCGAACAGCTTCTGGCGCTCGGCCTTGTCCGAGACGACCATCGACTTGTCGAGCAGCGCCTGCGCTTCGGGATTGTCCCAGACCTTGCGCGGCTGGGTCGCCTTCGGGCCGGTCACCGATTCGAACGAAAGCGCAGGGTCGAGCCTTGCCGAATAGGGGAAGGCCTGGAGCTGGTAGTTGCCCTTGGAGTAGCGGTCGAGCTGCGTCGCCCATTCGAGCACCTCGATCTGGACGTTGATGCCGGCGGCCTGGAGCATCTGCTGCGAGACCACGGCGGCGTCGAAGCTCTGCGGGTAGCGCTTGTTGGCGAGCATCACCAAAGGCTCGCCCTTGTAGCCGGCTTCCTGCAGCAGCTTCTTGGCCGCGGCCAGATCGTATTTATAGCCCTTGGCCTGGACCGCGCCGTAATAGGACGACAGCGACGGCACGATCGAATTGTTGCGCTTGCCGAGCCCGTCCGTGACCTGAGCGACCAGTTCCTCGGTATCGAGCGCCGCCGCGATCGCCTGGCGCAGCTTGACGTTGCCGAGCAGGGGATCGCGGGTCTGCAGGAGGATGCCGACCAGGCCCATATTGGTCGTGATCGAAAGTTCGACGCGCGGGTCCTTCCTGAGCTCCTTGACCTCGGCATTGGCGACATCGGGGACGATGTCGATGTCGCCGCGCAGCAGGGCCGCCTTGGCGGTCGCGCCATCGGGGATGACCATGAAGCGGACTTCGTCGACGAGCGGGCGCTTGCCGCCGGTATAGCCGTCCGGCGCGCCCGGCAGGCTGGCATAGGCCTCGTTGCGGGAGAGGCGGATGTATTCGCCGCGCTTCCATTCGGTAAGCTTGTAGGGGCCGGTGCCAACAGGCTTGTCGAAGGAGCCGTCGGCCTTGACCGAGTCCTTGTGCAGGATCGCCGTCATCGCGCAGTCGGTGCGGGCGATGTTGGCGAGGAAGAGCGAGCTCGGCTTGTCGAGCTTGAAGACCACCATCGCCGGATCGAGCGCGGTGACCGCCTCGACCTTGGCGCGGCCGCGGCCGTCGAACTCCGACAGGCAGCGCCAGTCGGTCTTCGGGTCCATGTAGCGGTTCCAGCTCCAGACCACGTCGGCCGCGGTCAGTTCGGCGCTGTTGTGGAACTTGACGCCCTTGCGCAGGGTGAAGCGGTAGCTCAGCCCGTCCGGCGAAAGCTCGACCTTTTCGGCCAGCAGCGGCTTGACCTCGGAATCCTCGCCATAGGCGACGAGGCCCTCGACAATGTGCAGGACGACCGAGTCGGTGTTGTCGTCGCGGTTGACGCCCGGATTGATGCTGCGGATGTCGGCGTTGAGATGGATGCGCAACGTCGCGGCTGCAGCCGGCAAGGCAACTGAGGCCGCAACGCCGAGCGTTGCGAAGGCGAGGGAAAGGCGGCGTCGGCTATGCATCGGCAGGTTCCCCTTGTTTTATGATCTGGACGCGTCGCTGCCGCCTTATTCGGCGGCCTGCGCGAGCGTCATCGGTTCATCGGTGAGGCTGTAGCGGGTGAAAATGCGGTTGAGGGCCGGCAGCGGCGCGACTTCCATCGTGCCCTTGGCGGGCTGCATGATCACCATCGAGACGGTGGCCGAGAGATTGCCGGTATCGTTCAGGCGCGGCGGCCGGCAGACCGAATGCGGGGTCAGGAAGTCGTCGAAGAAGGCCTGCTTGAGGTCGTCGACGGTGAGCTTGCGGCCGGCCTCGTTGAGCAGCTTTTTGACCCGCCAGTCGCGGTAAAAGCTCTCGGGCACGCGCGGGATGCCGGTGTCGATGATCTTGGTCAGCGCGACCTGCCCGACCCAATGGTTGGCGTGAACGATCAGCCCGTCCTCGGGATAGAGCGGGAAGGCGGCATCGGGCGCGCATTCGAAGTCGATGCCGAAGCCGGCGACGGTCGAGAGCATCATATTGTTCGAGCAGGCCTTCGGCGTCGTCGCGACCGCCTTGATCGCGAAGGCGAAATGCTCCTGCTCCAGGACCTTGCGGCGGATCAGCGCCAGCGGCACGCCGGTTTGCGTGAAGTCGCGCTCGGATTCGAGATAGTTGGCGGTGATCGAGATGCCGGCCGAGTTCATGCCGCAGCGGGCGAGGCCGCCGGCCTCGACGAAGGTCAGGAAATCGGGACCGTCGTCGCGGCGCACGCGCAGCACGATCGCGGTCTCGGCGCATTCGGCCTTCCAGTCCCAGTTCTGGCCGTGGATCAATTCGCCGCTGGCGCTGCGCTCGGGCAGGATGATTGCGCCGGTGCAGCCATCGTCGAGCTCTTCCTCGGCTGCGACCGGCTTGTTCTTCTCCAGTTTTGCCTTGGCGATCACCTCGGTGCGGGCATTGATCATGATGACGTCTTCGAGCGTGACGCCGGCGCCGTCGGCGATGCCGCGCATTTCCTCGACGTAATGCTTGCCGAAGGCCTCGATCTCGCGGGCGAACTCGCCGATCAGGCGCGACTTGGCGGCGGCGTCATAGCCGAGATCGCCGAGTTGGCCGCCATAGAGTTCGATCGAACGCTTGACGCGTGCAGGCACCGTCGCACCATGCTGGCGGCCGCGTTCATAGGGCGTGCCCGAGACATCGACGAAGGGAAAGGGCGAGGTCATGACCGGATCTCCGCGGTTCGCGCTGGCGCTATCTCGATCCGTAATGTATTTCATTTCAAACTAAGACAATCAAGAGCCTTTCCATGACATCTCCGACACGGCTGCAGCAGGAGATCGCCGAACGCCTCCTGCAAATGGTGCGGGAGGACGGGTTGCAGGCCGGTGCCTGGCTCAACGAGAACAGTGCGGCGCGCCGCCTCAATGTCTCGCGCACGCCGGTCCGCGCCGCGATCGACCATCTCGCCCGACAGGGTCTGGTGCGACGGCATCCGAACAAGGGCGTCGAGCTTCTGAGCGCGCCGGAAGCCCCCGGCGATGGCGCCGCAACGGCCGACGCGACCGAACTTGCCATGGTCAAGGTGGCGCAGGATCGGCATGGCGGGCGCCTGCCCGACGAGATCTCCGAGCTTGAACTGATGCGGCGCTATGAGCTCGGCCGTCCCGAGGTGCAGCGTCTGATGGCGCGGCTTGCCGATCTCGACATGGTCGAGCGCAAGCGCGGCTATGGCTGGCGTTTCCTGCATGAGGCGCGCGACCAGTCGGCACATGACGAGCGCTACCGCTTCCGCCTGCTGATCGAGCCGATGGTCTTCCTCGAGCCCGGCTTCTCGCTCGAGCAGGGCTGGATCGACGAGATGCGGGCCCGGCACGAATTGACCCTATCCCGGCCTTGGAAGGAAAGCTCGGCGATCGGCTTCTACGAGATGAACGCCGATTTCCACGAAGGGCTGGCAGCGGCCTCGGGCAACCGCTTCATCCATTCCGCCGTGCGCCGGCAGAACCAGATGCGCCGGCTTTCCAATTACGACTGGACCTATGGCTATGAGCGCGTCGTGGTGAACAGTCGCGAGCATCTGCAGATGCTGGCGACGCTGGAGGCCGGCGACCGCCAGCTCGTCAGTGCCCTGATGCGCAGCCATCTCCAGCGCGCGATGCAGTTGCGCCGGCCGGACGGACTCGACTGAACAGCCCGACTGAAATGATTGCGCTGGCCCCCTCAGCCCTCATCCTGAGGAGCAGCCGAAGGCTGCGTCTCGAAGGATGGTTCAGTTGTCTCCGGAGTCTCCTGAAACATCCTTCGAGATGCGCTCCTGTGGAGCGCTCCTCAGGATGAGGGCTGAGGAGTTCGAAGCGATAGCGTCACCTGCTAGGCATTCTCGCTATTGTCTTTTGAATTTAAGAAAGACATCATGCGGCGATCAATAGCGAGGATCCGCCGATGACCGCGCACGCACTTGCCCCCGAAAACCGCCGCGACAACGCGCCCGACGCCTTCTGGATGCCGTTCACGCCGATGCGCGCCTTCCGGCAGGCGCCGCTGCTGTTCGAGCGCGCCGAGGGCATGCACTACGTCACGCCGGACGGGCGGCGGGTGCTCGACGGCATGGCCGGGCTCTGGTGCGTCAATGCCGGGCACGGCCAGGCCAGGATCACCGAAGCGATCCGCGAAGCCGCCGGCCGGCTCGATTTCGTCTCCTCTTTCAAGATGAGCCACCCCGACGCGCAGAGCTATGCGGCGCGGCTCGGCGATTTCGCGCCTGAAGGCATCGACCACGTCTTCTTCGTCAATTCGGGCTCGGAGGCGGTCGATACCGCGCTGAAGATCGCGCGAGCCTACCATCAGGCTCGCGGCGAGGCCTCGCGCACCAAGCTGATCGGCCGGGCCAAGGGCTATCACGGCATGGGCTGGGGCGGGCTCTCGGTCTCCGGCATCGGCCGGCACAAAGCGGCCTTCGGGCCGCTCTTGCCCGATGTCGCACATCTGCCGCTGCCCTATGACCGCGCCAGCATGGCCTTCTCGCGCGGCCAGCCGGAAGGCGGGCTGGCCGCCGCCGAGGCGCTGGAGAGCCTGCTGCAGATCCATGATCCCCAGACGGTCGCGGCCGTGATCGTCGAGCCCGTGACCGGCTCGGGCGGGGTCTACCCGCCGCCGCAGGGCTATCTCGAACGCCTGCGCGCAATCTGTGACCGGCACGGCATCCTCCTGATCTTCGACGAGGTCATCACCGGCTTTGGCCGGCTGGGCAGCCCCTTCGCGGCGCAGGCCTATGACGTCAGGCCCGATCTGATGAGCTGCGCCAAGGGCATGACCAATGGCGCGGTGCCGATGGGCGGCGTGCTCGTCGCCGGTCCTGTCTATGACGCGTTCATGGCCGGGCCGCCCGAGGCGATCGAGCTCCTGCACGGCTATACCTATTCGGCCCATCCGCTCGCCTGCGCCGCCGGTCTCGCGACGCTCGACGTCTTTGCCGAACAGGACATTCTGGGCGGCCTCGCCAAGGTGCTGCCGCTCTGGGAGGAGCGGGCGCACCGGCTGAAGGGCTCAGCCCACGTCGTCGACATCCGCACGGCCGGCCTGCTGTGTGCGATCGATCTTGCGCCGCGCCCGGGGGCGGATGGCGCGCGGGGCGGAGAGGCCAACAAGCTCTGCCTCGATGCCGGCGTGCTGATCCGCAATGCCGGCGATACGCTGGTGCTGT
Organism: Allobosea sp. LjRoot237; assembly: GCF_964253285.1. NCBI lineage: Bacteria > Pseudomonadati > Pseudomonadota > Alphaproteobacteria > Hyphomicrobiales > Alloboseaceae > Allobosea > Allobosea sp. LjRoot237. The sequence goes on along the minus strand of NZ_CAXUQP020000002.1, from coordinate 135,480 downwards.
CGCCGCCGCTGATCATCGCGTCAGAGGAGATCGGGGAGATCTTCGCCGCGATCGAACAGGCGCTGGGGCAGATCGACTAGGTCGGCCTTACGCCCATTCGCCCTTGCGGAAGACCGCGACGCGGCTGCCATCGGGCTTGACGCCGTCGATGTCGACCTCGCCGGAACCGATCATCCAGTCGATGTGGATCAGGCTGCGGTTGCCGCCCTGCGCCGCGATCTGCTCCGGGGTCAGCTTGGTGCCGTCGATGAAGCATTTCGAATAGCACTGGCCGAGCGCGATGTGGCAGGAGGCGTTCTCGTCGAAGAGCGTGTTATAGAACAGGATGCCGCTCTGCGAGATCGGCGAGGAGTGCGGCACCAGCGCGACCTCGCCGAGCCGGCGGGCGCCCTCGTCGGTGTCGAGCACCTTGTTCAGCACCTCCTCGCCGCGGCTCGCCTTGGCCTCGACGATACGACCCTCCTCGAAGCGCACCTGGATATTGTCGATCAGCGTACCCTGATAGGAGAGCGGCTTGGTCGAGGAGACATGGCCGTCGACACGGCGGGCATGCGGCGTGGTGAAGACCTCCTCGGTCGGGATGTTGGCGTTGCAGGTGACGCCGTTCTTCGCGGTGGAGGCGCCGCCTTGCCATTCATGCCCGTCGGCGAGGCCGATGGTGAGGTCAGTGCCCGGCCCGGTGAAATGCAGCGCGGAAAAGCGCTGGCCGTTCAGCCATGTGGTCCGCAGCGCCAGCGCGGCGTTATGCTGTGCCCAGGCGGCGATCGGGTCGTCGCGGTCGACGCGCGACGCCGCGAAGATCGCCTCGGCCAGCCGGGCGACCGCGATCTCCTCGGCATCATCCGGGAAGACTTGGCTCGCCCAGGCCGCGCCGGGAAAAGCGACGATGTTCCAGTTGATGTCGAAATTGGCGATCTTCTCCAGCGCCGGCTGGTAGGCGATCGAGTTCGCCTTGTTGGCGCGGGCGACCTTGGCCGGGTCCTGCTCGGACAGCAGCATCGGATTGTCGCCGACGATGGCGAGCCGGGCGGTATTGGCCGAGAAGGCTTTGGCGACGCCCTCATAGAGCCATGATGGGGCGCGGTCGAAGCCGGCATCCTGGCCGAAGCGGTAGCGTGCCAGCGTCACCGCCTCATCCGATAGGATCGGCGTGACGAGGCTGGCGCCGGCCTTGTAGGCGTGCTCGGCGATGCGCCGGACCAATGGCAGCGCCGCGCTCGGGGCGGTCAGGAACAGGTCCTGGCCCGGCTGCAGGTTGAGGCCGACCTTGATCGCGACCTCGGCCAGCCGGTCGAGCTTGGCGGCATCGATGCCGGAGACGTGCTTGTTCATGAGGGCCTCGTCGGAGTGATTTTGAGAGCCGCATTGCTGGCGGAAATCCGGCGCGGGTCAACCACTGCGGTGACATTGGACACCCACCCTGCCGTCATTCCGGACAAGCGGCTTTAGCCGCGCAGCTCCGGAAACCATCATAGAACTCAGTGCCCTACGATGGATTCCGGCGCTCCGCTTCGCTACGGCCGGAATGACGGAGATTGTGTCGGGCAGGCTACCAGCAACAGCCCTCAGCGCTGGCCTGGCCGGGTACGACGGGCCCTGGAGCGATCGCCGCGCCAATCGGCGACAGACATGGTCGGCAGGTCGAAATAGTCGCGCGTCGTGGCGTAGCCATGCCCGCCCATGCGGCCGATCGCGTCGAGCGCGACCGGATCGACATAGTGCTTCACCTTATCGACCGTGTCGGCGCGAAAATGGGCGTAGACGACCTCGCCAAGGATGATCTCGCGCGAATTGCCGATGCCGAGCGTGGTGTGGTGGCGGCATTCGAACGCGGCCGGCGCCTGACCGATCCAGGGGCAGGGCACCTTGACACCGGGCATCGCGGTGAGGCCGGCCTCGGCGAGTTCGTCGGTGCCGGGCTCGAACGGCACGGCGCAGGCATTCATGCCGTCGAGCAACGCGTCGGAGACGATGTTGACGGTGAAGGCGAGGCTCTCGCGGACATTGCGGCCGGTATCCTTCTGCCCGCCGGTCTGGCGGTATTCGACGCCGAGCGCCAGGATCGCCGGGTCGGCCGAAAGGCAGTTGAAGAACGAGAACGGGGCGGCGTTGACGACGCCGTTGGCGTCGATCGTGGTCACCAGGGCGATCGGGCGCGGTACCACCGCGCCGATCAAGAGCTTGTAGCGCTCGCGCGGGGTCAGCGCGGCGAAGTCGAAGGTGACGATCTCGGCGGCGGCCGACCGGTCCTGCGTCAGCGTCTGGGTCACGACGGGGTCAATCCTTCACTCAAGGCATAGGGCGCGAGCACATCGCGGATGTCGCGCTCGGCGCGGGGGGCCAGCAAGGCGCGGGTGACGACGGACTGCAGATGATGATCCATCAGCGCAGCCGCACGGGCTGCATCGCCGGCGCGCAGGGCCTCGATCAACTGGCGATGCTCGGAGACGGCGCATTCGGAGGAGTGCGGGCGGCCGTAGATGGCGAGGATCAGCGAGCAGCGCGACGACGCTTCCTGGACATAGCGCAAGAGCAGCGCGTTGCCGGTCATCTCGGCGAGCTTGATATGGAATTCGCCGGAGAGCCGGATCGATTCGGGCCCGTCCTGCCCGTGCGCCTTTTCCTCCTGCCGGACGTGAGCCTCGAGCTCGGCCGCCTGCGCCGCGGTCAGCCGCCCCGCCAGGTTTTCGGCAACGAGCCGTTCCAGTCCGCGGCGGACATCGAAGACGTCACGTGCCTCCTCCAGCGTCGGATAGGCGACATTGGCACCGCGATTGGGCTTGAGCTCGACCAGGCCCTCGACGGCGAGCCGCCCGAAGGCCTCGCGCACCAGGGTGCGGCTGACGCCGAGCTGCTCGCCGATCGAATCCTCGGGGAGTTTCATGCCGGGCTTCAGCGCCTGCTCGATGATGGCGCGCCGCAGCGCCTTGTAGACCGCCTGTGCCCGCGGCATCGGCGTGCCTGTCGCGGCCGTCTTGCCGTTGGGGCGGGGCTTGTTCGCTGCGAGCGATGGGGCAGGGCGCGGCATGAATCGAGTTTCCGCTTGTCTTCAATAATCGCATACAATACGCTTCTTCTATCGTATGCAAGTTTGCTCATCGATCGCACACGAGATGGCGCGCAAAGCGCCACGACGATCACAAAGGCGGCAACGGAACGGCATTCCCCGGTGCGCAAAGCGGGCCGGCGGCAAGCAACAAAAGGGGAGAGTCCGATGAAGAAGGCCTGGTTGCTGGCGGCTGTCGCCGCCTTCGCGCTCAACGGTGCGGTCGAAGCCAAGACGCTGAAATGGGGCGCGTCGCGCGAGATCGCCTCACTCGACCCCTATTCTTATGGCGAGACCTTCACGCTCGCCGTGCTGAACCACGTCTATGAAGGGCTGGTGCGCTATACCGGCGATCTCAAGATCGAGCCGGCGCTGGCGGAATCCTGGGAGACGGTGACGCCGACGACCTGGCGCTTCAAGCTGCGCAAGAACGTCAAATTCCATAACGGCAACCCGTTCACGGCCGACGATGTCATCGCTTCGCTGGCGCGCGTCACCCACGAGACCTCGCCGCTCAAGGGCAACCTGCCGGCCTATAAGAGCGTGAAGAAGATCGACGACTACACGGTCGAGCTCGAGGTCAACGGGCCCTATCCGCTGCTGCTCAACGACCTCACCAACATCTTCATCTTCGACAAGGAGTGGATGGAGGCCAACAACTCGCTGCTCCCCACCGATTCCGGCAAGGGCGTGAAGGGCTACGCCACCGATAACGCCAACGGTACCGGGCCGTTCAAGGTCGAGAGTCGCCGCGCCGACGCCAAGACGGTCTTCGCCAGGAATCCGGATTGGTGGGACAAGCCGAAGCACAATATCGACGTGATCGAGTTCACGCCGATCACCTCGTCCTCGACCCGCGTCGCGGCGCTGCTCTCCGGCGAGATCGACTACACCAATGTCGCGCCGCTGCAGGATCTGCCGCGCCTCGCGGCCTCATCTGAGGTCAAGGTTCTGCAGACCAACGAACTGCGCTCGGTCTTCTTCGCCTTCAACCTGACCGACAAGCTCGTCGAGAGCGACGTCAAGGAGAAGAACCCCCTCAAGGACATCAAGGTGCGCGAGGCGCTCTACCGTGCCATCGACATCGACGCGGTGCAGAAGCGGGCGATGCGCGGCCTCTCGCGCAACACCGGCGCGCTCGTCGCCCCGGCGATCCCCGGCTACGAGCCCTCGCAGGACCAGCGCCTGCCCTTCGACCTCAATGGCGCCAAGAAGCTGCTCACCGAAGCCGGCTATCCGAACGGCTTCTCCTTCCTGATGAACTGCCAGAGCGACTCGCTCGTCAACGAGGAGGAATTCTGCCAGGCGGTCGCGGCGATGTGGTCGCGGGCCGGCCTGAAGCCGAACCTCAGCCTCGCGCCGCGCAGCCAGCAGACGCCGAAGCGGGTCAAGGGCGAGTTCGACGTGATTTCCTTCGGCTGGGCCAACGAGCCGATGATCGACGCCTATTCGGTGCTGGTGCAGGTGCTGCGTTCCAAGAGCGGCACGGGTGGCGTGTTCAACTGGGGCAATTGGGGCGATCCGCGCATCGACGCGCTGGTCGACAAGTCCGGCGTCGAACTCGATACGCCAAAGCGCATCGAGATGATGAAGGAGGCGCTGAGGATCGCCAAGGCAGAGCACCTCTTCATCCCGCTGCACCAGCAGCCGATGGCCTGGGCGATGCGCAACACGATTGCCTCCACAGTCCAGGCCTCGGACAACAAGCCGCGCCTGTGGCTGACCATGATGAAGTGAACGACCGGGGCGTCATGGCCGGGCTTGACCCGGCCATCTCGGAAACCAGCGCCTTCCCGTCCTGAGATTCTCGGGTCTTCGCTTCGCTACGCCCGAGAATGACGACGGAAGACAGGAGCAACCGATGCCGGCCTTCCTCTTCAAGCGCTTCATCAACGCCGCCGGCGTCATGCTGGCGGTGGCGTTCCTCGCCTTCCTGACCTTCCGCTTCGTCGGCGACCCCGTCGAGCTGATGTTGAACGAACAGGCGAGCCAGGCGCAGCGCGACGAACTGCGCGTCCGGCTCGGGCTCGACAAGGGCTTCCTGCTGCAGTTCGCGACCTTCGTCGGTAACGCCGTGCGCGGTGATTTCGGCATCTCCTACCGCAATCAGCAGGAGGTGTTCACGCTGATCGCCGAGCGCTTCCCGGCGACCTTCGAGCTGGTGCTGGTCGCGACCTTCCTGTCGCTGGCGGTTGGGATTCCGCTGGGGGTCTACACCGCGATCAAGCGCGACAGCCTGCTCGCCAAGGCGCTGGAGTTCGTCTCGGTGCTCGGCGTCTCCCTGCCGAGCTTCGCACTCGGCATCCTGTTCATCCTGGTGTTCTCGGTGACGCTGCAATGGCTGCCGGCCTTCGGCCGCGGCGAAGTGGTCCAGCTCGGCTGGTGGAGCACCGGATTGCTCACCGCATCGGGCCGCAAGGCGCTGATCCTGCCCGGGATCACGCTCTCGCTGTTCCAGATCACGCTGGTGATGCGGCTGGTCCGCGCCGAGATGCTGGAGACGATGCGGACCGACTTCATCCGCTTCGCCAGGGCGCGGGGCCTGCCCTCGCGCGCCGTGCATTTCCGTCACGCGCTGCGCAACTGCCTGATGCCGGTGATTACGGTGACCGGCCTGCAGATCGGCAACCTGATCGCCTTCGCGCTGGTGACCGAGACGGTGTTCCAGTGGCCGGGCATGGGCATGTTGTTCGTCCAGGCCGTCACCTTCGTCGATATCCCGGTGATGGCGGCCTATCTGATCGTCGTCTCCTTCATCTTCGTCTCACTCAACACGCTGGTCGACCTGACCTATGCCTGGGTCGATCCGCGACTGCGCGAAGACGCGCTCTCGGGAGGCGCCAATGCCCGTTGAAGCCGCCGCCAAGCCCGGATATCTCCGCCGCTTCCTCGACAGCGATGTCGGCTGGAGTTTTCGGCGCACGCCGGCGGCCTGGCTCTCGGCGTTGGTGCTGGCGATCCTGATCCTGACGGCTTTGTTCTGCCCGCTGATCGCGCCGCAGAACCCGCATGACCTCGCCCAGATCTTCATCGACAAGGCCGAGATCCCGCCGATCTGGTCGCAGGACGGCGAATGGCCCTTCCTGCTCGGCACCGACCCGCAAGGGCGCGACGTGTTCTCCGCCATCCTCTACGGCACGCGGGTGTCACTGATCATCGGCTTTTCCGCCGTTATGGTCTCGATGGTGATCGGCGTCTCGATCGGCCTGGTCTCCGGCTTCTATGGCGGGCGGATCGACAACCTGCTGATGCGGCTCGGCGATACCGTGCTCTCGATCCCGACGCTGCTGATGGCGATCCTTGTCTCGGCGATCTTCCGCGAGTTGCTGCCTCCCGGCCTGCGCGATCCCTTCGCCGCGGCGGTGCTCGTCGTCTCGATCGCGCTGACCAACTGGGTGCAATACGCCCGCACGGTGCGCGCCTCGACCATGGTCGAACGACGCAAGGAGTATGTGCTGGCGGCGCGCATCATCAAGGTTCCCGCCAGCCGGATCATGCGCCGGCACATCCTGCCGAACACGCTGACCCCGGTGATGGTCGCGGCCACCCTCAATCTCGGCCTCGCCATCCTGTCGGAAGCGACGCTGTCCTTCCTCGGCGTCGGCATGCCGATCACCCAGCCCTCGCTCGGCACGCTGATCCGGATCGGCAACCAGTATCTGTTCTCCGGCTCCTGGTGGCTCGTCGTCTTTCCCTCGCTGCAGCTCGGCCTGATCGTGCTCTCGGTCAACCTGCTCGGCGACTGGCTGCGCGACGCGCTGAACCCGAAGCTGAGGTGATGGTGATGAGGCAAGCTGCCGAGGCGCCCGTCTTCCCTTCTCCCCTTGCGGGAGAAGGTGGCCCACAGGGCCGGATGAGGGGTCGCGCAGGTCCTGAAGCATTTGCCTTCGGTGCTGCACTGCCTGCGACCGGCGCCGTGCGACCCCTCACCCCAACCCTCTCCCGCAAGGGGAGAGGGGGCGGATCGCGCCCCGACCATGCCGACCGATAATAAGAGGATACGCCTGCGATGACCGCCTCCCTGCTGCTCCGCAATGTCCGTCCCTATGCCGGCAAGGCCGTCGACCTGCTGATCGAGAACGGCAAGATCACGCAGGTCGATACGAACCTCGTCGCGCCCGCCGGCGTCGCGGTCGAGAACGGGCGTGGCGAGATCGTCATCCCCGGTTTGGTCGAGGCCCATACCCATCTCGACAAGAGCCTGCTCGGCCTGCCCTGGTACACCAACGAGGTCGGCCCCAAGCTGCTCGACAAGATCGACAATGAGCGGGTCAACAAGAAGCGGCTCGACATCGATCCCGCGCGCCAGTCCGCCCGCCAGAGCATCCTCTCTTCGCTCAAGGGCACGACCCATATCCGCAGCCATGTCGATGTCGACACCGAGCACGGCATGTGGGGCGTCGAGGGCGTGATGAAGACTCGCGACGCCTATCGCGACATCGTCGACATCGAGCTCGTCGCCTTCCCGCAGTCGGGGCTGCTGCGCCGGCCGGGCACGCTCGAACTGATGGATCAGGCGATGAAGGCCGGCTGCGAGATCGTCGGCGGGCTCGATCCCTGCACGATCGACCGCGATCCGAAGGGCCATCTCGACGCCGTCTTCGGGCTCTGCCGGCGCTATGGCAAGCCGCTCGACATCCATCTGCACGAGCCGGGCGAGGTCGGCGCCTTCTCGCTCGACCTGATCATCGAGCGCACGCGCGCGCTCGGGATGACCGGCAAGGTCACGGTCAGCCACGCCTTCTGCCTGGGCACGCCCGACCCGGCGCTGATCGATCCGTTGATCGATCAGCTCGCCGAGCTCGACATCGCGATCATGACGACGGCGCCGGCGAGCCGCCCGGCGCCACCGGTGAAGAAGCTGCTGCAGGCCGGCGTGCGCGTTTGCTCCGGCTCCGACGGCATCCGCGACACCTGGAGCCCATACGGCAACGCCGACATGCTGGAACGGGCGATGTTCGTCGGCCTGCGCAACAATTTCCGCCGCGACGACGAGGTGAGGCTGGCGCTCGACGTCTGCACCACCGAAGGCGCCAAGGTGATGGAGATTGCAGGCTACGGGCTCGCTGTCGGCTGTGTCGCCGATCTCGTCTTGCTCCCGACCGAGTCGATCGCCGAGGCCGTCGCGACCCGCCCGGCGCAGCGCCGGGTGATCAAGCGCGGCAAGGTCGTCGCCCGCGACGGCGTCTCGATCAGGACCGCGCCGTGACCTTGCAAGCCACCAAACGGCCGGAAGGCCGTATCCTGCTGACGGCGCGCTGGCTCGTCGGCCACGCGCAAGGGCGCCATCGCCTCTATGAGAATGGCGAGATCGTCTTCGAGGATGGCGAGGTCGTCTTCACCGGCCATCGCTTCCCCGGCGACGTCGCCAGGCGGATCGATTATGGCAACGCCGTGATCGGGCCGGGCTTCGTCGATCTCGACGCGCTCTCCGATCTCGACACCACCATCCTCGCCTATGACAACCAGCCGGCCTGGAAGAAGGGCCGGGTCTGGCCACGCAGCTATCTCGAAGCCGGCCCCTACGAGATGTATTCGCGCGAGGAGCTTGCCTTCCAGAAGAAGCACGCCTTCGCCACGCTGATCCGCAACGGCATCACCACGGCGCTGCCGATCGCCTCGCTGTTCTACCGGGCCTGGGGCGAGACGGTCGAGGAGTTCGAGGATGCGGCCGAAGCGGCGGCTGCGCTCGGCCTACGGGCTTACCTCGGCCCCGGCTACCGCACTGGCAACCAGCTGGTCGAGGCCGATGGCCGCATCGTCACCCATTACGACGAGGCGCGCGGCCTCGCCGAGCTCGATGGCGCGATCGCGTTCTGCCGAGCGCATGAGGGTGCCGCCGACGGACTGATCCGCACCATGCTGGCGCCGGACCGGATCGAGACCTCGACTGCCGAGCTTCTGCGCCGCACGGCGGCGGCCGGGCGCGATCTCGATGTGCCGGTGCGGCTGCATTGCTGCCAGTCGAAGATCGAATACGACCTCGTCCTCGCCCAGCACGGCATGAGCCCGCCGGAATGGCTGGAGAGTCTCGGCTTCCTCAATGAGCGCTGCCTCTTGCCGCACGGCACGGTCGTCTCCGGCAGTCGCCTTGTCGAGCGTCCCGGCCGTGATCTCGAAATCATCCGCGATGCCGGCGCTGCGATCGTGCATTGCCCGCTGGTCTCCGGCCGGCACGGCAATGCGATCGACCATTTCGGCCGCTACCGCGCCATGGGCCTCAAGATTGGCATGGGCACCGACACCAGCCCGCCTGACATGATCATGAACCTGCAGGTCGGCATGATCCTCGCCCGCACCATGGCTGGCAGCGCGACCGCTGTCCGCTCCGAGGACTATTACGATGCCGCCACCGTAGGCGGGGCCGATGCGCTGGGCCGGCCCGATCTCGGCCGGCTCCAGCCCGGCGCGCGCGCCGACATCACCGTCTTCGCGCTCGACCGGCCCCATAGCGGCCAGGTGATCGACCCGATCCAGACCATGCTGCTCACCGGCCATGGCCGCGACGTCCAGGCGGTGATCATCGACGGCCGCTTCGTCATGGAGGACCACGTCATCCCCGGCATCGATGAGGCCGCCGACAATACCCGTGCGCAGAAGCAGTTCGAAGGCGTGATGGCGCGCTATCCGCAGCGCACCCATGGAAATCCCCCGATGAGCGAGATCTTCTCGTCGAGCTACGCGATCGAACGCAGGGAGGACGCCGCGTGAACGCCCAGCCAGCGCTGCTCTCGGTCCGCGACCTGCGCATCGTCTTCGACGGGCGACGCGGCCCGTTGACGGCGCTCGACGGCGTCTCCTTCGAGATCGCGCCGGGCGAGATTTTGGGCGTTGTCGGCGAATCCGGCGCCGGCAAGTCGCTGACCGGCACGGCGGTGATCGGACTGCTCGACCCGCCAGGGCGGCTGGCGGGCGGCGAGATCAAGCTGTCGGGCCAGCGCATCGACAACCTGCCGGCCGAGGCGATGCGCAAGCTGCGCGGCCGCCGGATCGGCGCGATCTTCCAGGACCCGCTGACCTCGCTGCACCCGCTGCTGACCGTCGGCGAGCAACTGATCGAGACGATCACGACGCATCTGCCGGTTGGCAAGGCCGAGGCGCGCAAGCGGGCGCTCGACCTGCTCAAGGAGGTCGGCATCCCCGCCGCCGAGACCAGGATCGACCATTATCCGCACCAGTTCTCCGGCGGCATGCGCCAGCGCGTCGTCATCGCGCTCGCGCTCTGCGCCGAGCCCGAGCTGATCATCGCCGACGAGCCGACGACGGCGCTCGACGTATCCATCCAGGCGCAGATCACCACCTTGCTGAAGCGCCTTTGTCGCGAGCACGGCACCGCGATCATGCTGGTCACCCACGACATGGGCGTGATCGCCGAGACCGCCGACCGCGTCGCGGTGATGTATGCCGGGCGCATCGTCGAGATCGGCCCGGTCGAGGAGGTGACGCGCCGGCCGCGCCATCCCTATACCGCCGGGCTAATGGCCTCGATCCCGAGCGTGCATCGCCGCAATGCCGAGCTCAACCAGATCGACGGCTCGATGCCGCGGCTGAATGCCATTCCCGCCGGTTGCGCCTTCAACCCGCGCTGCGGCTTCGCCACCGATTTCTGCCGCGAGCACAAGCCCGGCCTGCCGGTGTCCGGCCATGCCGCCGCCTGTCATTTCCCGCTGCGGGAGATGGCCCATGGCTGAGGCGAACACCATCCTCGAGGTCGCATCCGCCTCCTGCCGCTTCGACGTCTCGGCGCCCGCCCTGTCGCGGCTGTTCTCGCATGAGCCGCGCCGCATCCTGCGCGCGGTCGAGAACGTCTCATTCAATGTCCAACGCGGTACGACCTTCAGCATCGTCGGTGAATCCGGCTGCGGGAAGTCAACGCTGGCGCGCATGGTCGTCGGGCTGCAAAGACCCACGCAGGGCATGCTGGATTTCAAGGACATCAAGCGCGGCGACGGCTCGGTCGGGCCGCCGCGCGTACAGATGATCTTCCAGGACCCCTATGCCTCGCTCAATCCGCGCTGGCGCGTCGGCGACATCATCGCCGAGCCGATCCGCGAATTGAAGCTGCGCAAGGACGAGAACGAGACGGCCATCCGCGTCGGCGATCTCCTGGAGATCGTCGGCCTGTCGCGAGCGGATGCGAGCCGCTTCCCGCACGAATTCTCCGGCGGCCAGCGCCAGCGCATCTCGATCGCCCGCGCGCTGGCGACCGAGGCGGATTTCCTGGTCTGCGACGAGCCGACCTCGGCGCTCGACGTCTCCGTCCAGGCGCAGATCCTCAACCTGATGGTCCGGCTGCAGAAGGAATTCGGGCTGACCTATCTCTTCATCAGCCATAATCTCTCGGTGGTCCGGCATATGTCCGACCACCTCGCCATCATGTATCTCGGCCGCTTCGTCGAGAGCGGGCCGGCGGAAGAGGTCTTCGCCCGGCCGCGCCATCCCTATACGCGGCTGCTGCTCGACACGATCCCCGATGTCGAGAAGCCGAACCGGGAGCGCCGGCCGATGTCGGGCGAGGTGCCGAGCCCGATCGCGCCGCCGCCGGGCTGCGCCTTTCATCCGCGCTGCACCCAGGCGGTCGAGCGCTGCCGTAGCGAGGTGCCGGCGTTGCGCCGCGAAGGCGAGTTGGAAATCGCCTGCCACCTCGCTTGAGGCCGCTCCACGCAGGGTGGCCGCATGTCCTCTCCGCACGGGAGGAGCGGTGCATTCCTCGTTCAGTACCCCAGCGCGCAGCCGTCCTTGCGCGGGTCGGAGCCGCCGGTCAGCGTGCCCTTCTTCCAGTCGATCCAGATCGCCTGGGCGCCGCCCATCGGCGATTTCGGCGGCTGGACGTCGAAGCCGCGCGCCGCGAGCGCCGCACCGACGCTGTCTCGCAGGCGGCTTTCAGTCTCGACTGTGTTCGTGCCGGGCAGCGGGAACAGGCGCGGCAGGTCGATCGCCTCCTGCAGGTCGAGGTCGTGGTCGAACAGCTTGGCGAGGAAATGGGCGTGGCCCATCGCCTGGTAGTGCCCGCCCATGACGCCGAAGGGCATGACGACACGGCCATTCTCGGCAAGCATGCCTGGGATGATCGTGTGCATCGGCCGCTTGCGCGGGGCGATCGCGTTCGGGTGGCCCTGCTTCAGCACGAAGCTCTGGCCGCGATTGTGGAAGAGCACGCCGGATTTCTTCATCATCAACCCGCTGCCATAGGGCGAGAAGATCGAGTTGATGAAGGAGATCGCGTTGCGGTCCTTGTCGACGACGCTGATGTAGACCGTGTCCTTGTGCTCGGCGCCGCCGGGGATGACCGGCAGCGGATCGAGTGCGCGCTGCGGATCGATCATCCCGGCGAGCTCGTCGGCGAGCTCATTCGACAGTAGATGTTCGACCGGCACCTCGGCCTTGGCGGGGTCGGCGAGGAAGCGATTGCGCGCGGCATAGGCGAGGCGGGTCGCCTCCAGCTCGATATGCAGGTTCTCGATCGCGAGCGGGCCGCCCTTGGGCTGGAAGCGCTCGAGTATCTTCATGATCAGCAGCGCGATGACGCCCTGGCCGTTGGGCGGGCACTCATAGACCGTGCGGCCGCGGAAGCTGGCGCTGATCGGCGTGACGTATTCGCCCTCGGCGGCAGCGAAGTCGTCAGCCGTGTGCAGGCCGCCTGCGGCCTGGAGATAGTCGACCATCTCCCTGGCGATCTCGCCGCGATAGAAGGCGTCGCGGCCTTCGCGGCCGATCGCTTCGAGCGTGTCGGCCAGGGCCGGCTGGCGCTGGACGGTGCCGGCCGGCGGGGCCTTGCCATCGACCAGGAAGGTCGCGGCCGCGTTGGCGTCCTGGATCAGCAGATCGCGCTGGGCGGCGAGGTCGTAGGCGACGCGCGGCGTCAGCGCATAACCGTCGCGGGCATAGGCGATCGCTGGCGCGAAGATCTCCGCGAGCGGCAGGCGGCCATGGTCCTTGTTGAGCCGGGTCCAGGCATCGATCGCGCCCGGCACGGTGACGGCATGCGGCGAATGCCGTTCCAGCGTGGTGATGCCGGCCTTCTCGTACCAACCCAGCGTCGCAGCGGCGGGCGTGCGGCCCGAGCCGTTATAGGCGATGACATCGGTCGAGCCGCCGCGCGAATAGAGCACGAAGCAGTCGCCGCCGATGCCGGTCGAGCCGGCCTCGACGACGCATTGCACGGCGCAGGCGGCAATGGCGGCGTCGATCGCATTGCCGCCGGCCTTCATGATGTCGAGCGCGGCGAGCGTCGAGGCAGGATGCGAGGTCGCCGCCATCGCATTGCGGCTGATGGCGAGAGAGCGACCGGGAAGCTCGAGATCACGCATGGAAGAGGCTTTCGTGGAAACTTAGCCGGCGTTCGTCGCCGGCCATTGGGGCAGGGAACGAAGGGCGTTCAGCCCTTGCGGAGATTGGTGAAGACCGGGACGCCGTTCAGCATTCCGGTGAGGTTCTTGCGGTAGGCGACCGGCTGCAGGTACTGGCCGGCCGGAACATAGGGCACGTCCTGCATCGCCTGCAGCTCGATCTCGCGGGCGATCGCCTTTTGCTGTGTTGGATCGGCGGCCCCAAGCCAGCGGGCGCGCAAGGCTTCGATCTGCGGACTGTCGGGCCAGCCCGGGCTGCCCTTGGCGCCGTTACCACGCAAGGGCGAGCTGGTCGCCGGCGAGCCGAGATCGAGCCCGGACCAGTAGGTGATGTAGCAGCTCCAGCCGCCCTGCTCGACCGGGCTGCGATTGCCGATGCGCTGCAGCACCGTGCCCCAGTCGGCAGCGACGAAGTCGACATTGACGCCGATCTTATTCAGCGCATCGGCCGCGACATCGCAGACCAAGGCGATGCGCGGCACATCCTGCGCTGCGAGGAACACCGCTCGCTCGCCCTTGTAGCCTGCGGCGACGAGCTCCTGCTTGAGCTTGCCGAAATCCTTCGGTCCCTTCAGAGCCGGGGCGGCGACATCCGAAGCCATGGGCGAGTTGTTCGGGAAGAAGCCGATGCTGCCGCGCTCGACCTGCGGATCGCCGCCGCAGACCGCGTTCATGCAGTCCTCCTGGTCGATCGCCTTGAGGATGACGCGGCGGATCGCCGGGTTGTTGAAGGGCGGCTGCAGATGGTTCAGCCTGAGCTGCCCGGCCATGCCGGTCCGGTCCCTGACCTCGACCACGATGTTCGGATCCTTGCGCAGCAACGGCAGAAGATCGATGATCGGCTGCTCGACCCAGTCCACCGCCCCGGTCTGCAGCGCCGAGACCGCGGTTGCGGCATCGGGCATGACGTTGAATTCGATGCGGTCGAGATAGGGCGTGCGCGGGCCGGCGGTGAAGCTCGGCGTGCCGCTGGAACGTGGGACGTAAGCCTCGTGCCGGGCATAGACATGGCGGGCGCCGGCGATGCGCTCGGCGGTGAGATAGCGATAGGGGCCGCTGCCGACCGCCTCGGGGATCTGTTTGAACGGGTCGGTCTGTGCGAGGCGCTCGGGCATGATCGCGGCGACCAGTGCGCTCGGGCGGGCGAGCGCGGTCGGCAGATGCGGGAACGGTGTCTTCAGCCGGAAGACGATGGTGCGATCGTCCGGCGCCGAGAGCTCGTCGGTCGCGGCCATCAGCGCCTGGCCGAAGGTGTCGCGCACGCCCCAGCGCTTGATCGAGGCGACGGCGTCGCGCGCCAGCACCTTGCTGCCGTCATGGAAGACGAGACCGGGCCGGAGCGTCAGCGTCCAGCGCTTGCCGTCATCCTCGACGACATGGCCTTCGACCATTTGCGGCTGCGGCTGGAACTGGTCGTCGAGCCCGTAGAGCGTGTCCCAGACGAGCAGCGCATGGGTGCGCGTCGAGTAGCCGTTGGTCCAGATCGGATCAATGATCGCGACGTCGGAATAAGGCACGAAGCGCAGGGTCTTGGCATCCTGCGCGCTGGCGAGATGCGGTGCTGCCGGCAGGAAGGCCGTCGCGGCCGAAGCTTTCAGGAATTGGCGTCGATCCATTGTGATTCCCCTCGTTCTTTTAAGGCTGATCCTCGGGCGTCCTCGGGATCGCGGGCTTCTGGCGAGCCGCTGCGTCGTTTGGTTCAGATCTGCGTGCTGGCCGGCAAGGTCGATGGAGCTCCGGTTGCCTGGCCGCGGCTGCGCAGGAACTCGGCGAGGCGGGGCGCCGTGCGCAGGACATGGTCGCGCATCACCGCCTCGGCATGCTCGGCGTCACCGGTTCTGATTGCCTCGACGACCTCGTCCTGGCGCTCGGTGGCGTGGGCGGGCTGGGCGACGTGGTGGAGCCAGACGCGCATGTACGGCTCGACGGCGATGTGCAGCGCCGCGATCTGGGAGATCAGCTTCGGCCGTCCGCTCAGGCCGCAAATATAGGCGTGGAAGGCCTGGTGCTTGCTGAGCCAGTCGGCGCCGCCGGCCGCGCCGGCGCGGTGCATGCGGACGACATGGTCGTCGAGCTCGGCCAGCGCCGCGGCGTCGAAGCGCGGCATGGCGAGGCGGACCGCCAGCCCTTCGAGCACTGAGCGAATCTCGAAGAGCTCGTAGATCTCCTCGATGGTCAGGCCCGAGACGACGCAGCCGCGATTAGGACGGATGACGACGAGCCCCTCATTGGCGAGGCGCTGAAAGGCCTCGCGCACCGGCATGCGGCTCATGGCGAGCTCGCGCGCGATCGTCTCCGGAATCAGCCGCTCGCTGGGCTGGTAGCGGCCGCTGCGGATGTCCTGCAGGATGGCGCGGTAGGCCTCGTCCTGCGCCGTGGCGGCCATCCCTTTCGAGGCGAAGCTCATCCCGTTCCCCTGCGCGCCGCCGATGCCCGGTTAGCAGCTTTGTATGAGTGTATCCACTATTACAAAGCCAGAAGTCCGCCGTGCGCAAGGGTTTCCTTGCGCCGGCGGAGGGCGATTGCGTCGAGATGTCAGAGCGCCGCGGCGTAGAATTCGAGATAGCGGCGGGTGACCTCGTTCCAGGAATAGGGTGCGAGGTCAGACAGGCGCGGACGGGTGTTGCCGGGGAAGCGGACGAGATCGGCATGGGCCTGCTCGATTGCCGCCGCCGCTTCCTCCGGATCGGCGAAGTCCACCGTCCGGACCACGGGAAACTTGCTGGCTAGGCCTGCGAAGGCGGCGTTTGGCTGGACGACCGGCACGAGGCCGGCGCTCATCGCCTCGACCAGTGCGAGGCCGAAGCCCTCGAATTCGGAGGCCGAGACGAAGAGCGAGGCGCGGCTCATCACCTGCCTCGCCGCAGCATCGCCCAGCCCGAGATGGAGCGTCACGTTCTGCTCCATGCCGGCGGCGGCGATCGCGGCGCGCAGCGCTTCTTCGGTCCAGTCGGAGGTGACGCCTAGCATGTCGAGATGCCAGCCCGGCTCGCGCCGCGCCAGCACAGCCATCATCGCGATCAGCCGGTCCGGCCGCTTGTTCTTCGAGAAGCGCCCGATGCTGACGAGGCGGCGCTGCGGCTCCAGGCTGGAGGCGCCGGCGAACTTGTCGAGGTCGACGCCGTTCTCGATCACCCGGACCTTGCCGGGCGCAAGCCGCTCGAACATGCGGGCATCGTTGCTGCTGCAGCCGGCGATGCCGCGATAGGCCTGGGCCGAGAGCCGGGTCGGGCCGTTGAACCAGAGCTTCTTCAGGCTGGCGAAGTCGCCGGTGTGGAAGAATCCGCCATGGGTGGTGGCGACGAGCGGCTTGCGATGCAGCAGCCAGCCGAGGGCGAGCGCATCGAAGAAGAAGTCGACCGCATGGACATGGACGAGATCGGCTTCGCGCAGATGGGCGAAGACCTCAGGCGCGAGCGGATAGCGCGTCGAGCCGCGGAAGGGAATGCGGGTGACCGTGATGCCGTCGATGACCTCGCTTGCCGGCAGGACGAGATCCGGCTGCGAGAACAGGCGATCGAGTGTCACCACGGACGGTTGCAGTCCGACCGCCAGCTGCGCCCGGCAGAGATTGGCGACGACATCCTCGAGCCCGCCGCGATTGGGCAGGAACTGGCGCACGACATGGACGATGCGGGTACCCGCCGGCACTGCGGGCGCGGAGCGGTGGGAGAAGGGAGCAGTCACGGTTTGGCCTCCGGACCGCAAATAGCACTGGGCTTCTTCGCCTTGAAGCGCTGAGTCAGCAGCTTCATCTGCGGGCGCTCGCCGGCCGGGGTCGGCTCGAGGTTGAAAATATAGTCCGCGGGCCACCAGGCCCCGGCGCCCCAGGCGGTCCAGCCCAGCCATTGCTGTGGGTTGGCGTCGAGCTTCGTCACTATCTGCCTGAGGGTGGTGAGGCATTCGGACCGGTTCGAGGCGGCGAACTCGCCGAGGAAGCCGCGGCGACCATGCGCCTTGAGCCAGGTCGTGACGTCGTCGATCCCCTTCAGCGCGCCGGCGGCGGCCGAGCATTCCGGGGCGCGACCGGAATAGTCGGCGTCGAGATATTGATGGAAGTCGTAGGCGTAGCGGTCGAGCGGGTCGACGACGCCGAGCAGATCGCGGCCATTGTTGCCGACGGGCAGATCGGAGGTCCAGCTATGGGCGCCGCCGAAGGCCGTGCCGGTGACCAGCAGGAGCTGCTTGGCGCCCGCCTTGCGGATCGCGGCGATGGCGGTGTTCTGGATCTTCGCCCAATCCGCGCTGTTGATGTCGTAGGGCTCGTTCATCAGCGAGAAGACGAGCTTGGGGCGGTCGCGATAATGCTGCGCGAGCTTGCCCCAGACATCGGCGAGCGCTGCGGCCGGGAGCTCGGCCGAGCCGAGCTGCTTCTTGGCGTAGTAGCCGTAATTGTGCAGGTCGATGATGGCGACGAGTCCAGCCTCCTCGATCCGGCGGACCGTCTGGTCGAGATAGGCGAGCTCCATGATGTCGAGCGAGCCGTTAAGCTGAGGCTGGAGGCGCTCCCAGCGGAAGGGCAGGCGGATGGCGCTCATGCCGAGTTTGCCGAGCCGCTGGATCGCCGCTTCGCTGGGATAGGTGTAGTCGGTGTCGACCTTGCCCGGCAGATCGCCGAACTCGGCGCCCGAGAGGTTGACGCCACGCAGGCAGATCTCGGCTTGCGCAGGCAGTGCGGCGATCAGCGCCAAAGCTAGAACGGCTGATCTCACGGCGCGACGATCCTGAGCAGCGCATCGAGCAGGCGTCGCCCGGCGGCGAGATGCGTGAAGTTGTGGTCGGCGTCCGGGATCATTGTCAGCGACGCGTTGGGATAGGCGGCGAGGCCCTTGCCGGCCTCGCCGAAATAGGTCTGGAGCTCGGCCAGGCCGACATCGCCATCGGCATAGAGCAGCGACAGTGCGACCTTGCGCTCGGCCAGCACCGCGAAATGACGATGGCATTGATGATGGAGCCGGCCATGCTTGGTCAATCGGCCGAGCAAGGGCGCGAGCTTGACCGAAAGCCGCTTGCGATAGCGGTAGATGAGATAGCGCCCGGCCGGACCGACGCGGAGCTTGCCGGTGAGCAGGCGGCGCAAACCGTCCTTGCGGGCCAGCGTCGCGCCGAGATCGCCGGCGCTGCGATGGGCATAGCGGATCGCATCCTCGACGCTTTCGTCGGGGTCCCAGACGAAGCGCTCATTGTTGACGATGACGAGGCGGCGGATGCGCGCGTCGACGACAGCGGCATGGAAGGCGGCATAGGCGCCGCTGCAGCGGCCGATCAGGACCGGGGCGTCGAAGCCGCGCGCCTGCATGGCGTCGATGGCGAGGCGGACATCGTCGATCTGCGCCTGCGAATAGAGGATCTCCGCCGGCCCGCCGGCAGCCGTTCCGCTGTCGCCGACGCTGCTGGCGTCGAAGCGCAGCGAGGCGATGCCACGCTGGGCGAAGGCGCGGGCCTGGTTCACGCTGACCCGGGCCCAGCCGATATGATAGTCGCGGCCGGCATTGACGAAGACGATGGGCTCGCGCGCTGCCGGTCCGAGCGGCTCGCAGAGCACGCCGAAAAGGCGCCCATCCGGGCCGAAGCGGATCGGCCGCTCGATGAAGCCGTCGCCAAGCACGCCTTCCGCCGGGCCGGGTAGCTGGGGCGCCTTGATGCCAGCGGGCGCAGCGAGAGTCGCCTTGGCTCGTTCCGCGATCCAGTCGACGATACCAGCGATCGTCGCTTTGGGCGGGCGGGCCGCGGTCGGGTCGGTGGTCAGCGTCTCGTAGCCTTCATAGACACGCTGCGTCACGACGGCGCCGAGGCCAGCGAGCGTCTCGGCCAGGGCCGCGTCGCCGCCATGGCCGGACCGCGAGAGCAGCAGGACTTGTTCGGACGGCGCCTGCTGGAGCGCGGTTGTTCCAAGCGTAGCGATCGCTGGCAGTCGGCCGGGCGCGATGCGCAGGCCGGCCACGGCGCAGCGGGTGTCGTCGTCCGGGTCCGTGCCGATGCCGATCCGATCCGAGACGATGCGCGTCCAGGCCGCAAGCTCGCGCAGATAGCGCTTGCCGTTGCCGACTGGCGCCATGAGGACGGTTGCCGCGATCGGCGCGAGGTCTTCGGCGAGCTTGAGCGCCAGCGTTCCGCCGAGTCCCTGGCCGAGCAGGACGAGGCGCTCGCAGCCGCTGGCGCGGCGCAGCAACTCTGCGGCGGCGCGAACCGTCTCGAACCAGTCGTCCAGCCCTTGCGGATCGGCGGCTTCCTGGGCGTCGCCCTGTCCGGGATAGTCGAAGCGCAGGCAGGCGATGTCCTTGTCCGAGAGCGCCTGTGCCAGGCTGCGCCAGGTCGCGCGCAGGCAGAGTTCCTCATAGCCGACGGCGCCGAGCATCAGCACCGCGACCGGAGCGTTGCCGGGATGGAAGACGCCCATGCTGCGGCCGAAGGTCACCGGCGTGCCGAAGAGCGAGGGCGCCGTCGCAGAGACCTCGCCGGCCGGGTCGATACGGTAGGCTGCGGCTACCGTCATCGGCCAGCTCCCTCAGTGGCACGGCCGGTCGGTAGCGGGGCTGCCTTTTCCGCCGGCGTGCCGCCGAACAGGAAGGGCCGGATGAAGGCGGTCGCCATGTTGTCGATCCGCCATTTCTGCTTGATCCAGTACCAGGCGGCGAGGCTCGAGGCGGTGCTGAAGATCAGCCCGGCGATGGCGATGCCCATCAGCCCGCCGATACGCGCCAGCCCGTAGAGCAGGCCGAGATAGAGGACGAACATGATTGCCCGCGCGATCAGGAAGAAACGTTCGCCGCCGCCGATCATCAGCAGCCAGGAGCCGGGACCGAAGAAGGCGAGCGAGACCGAGAGCACGCAGAGCGCGGTCAGCACGTCCTCATGCTTGACGAATTCCGGGTTGAACACATGCAGGATGAAGGGCGCGACGACGGCGAGCGCCAGCGCACCCAGGAGCGAGATGCAGAAGCTCGCGAAGGACAGCCGCCCGATCAGCAGCTGCGCGCCGGCTGTGTCGGATTTCTGGAAGCGGGCGGCGATCATCGGGATGCCGACCGTGTCGATCGCCGCCAGAGGCAGCAAGAGCAGCATCGAGATCCGCAACGCGACGAAATAGAAGCCGGCTTCGTTAAGGCCGAGCAACGCGCCGATCAGGATCGTCTCAAGATAGGCGGAGGCCGAGTTCAGCACGTTGTTGGCGATGAAATAGCCGCTTTCCCGGCGCCACTCGCCATGGGTCTCCGCCGGCACCCGGTCGCGCGCCTTGAGCCAACCCACCCCCTCGTCCTGGAGGAAGCAGACGCTCTGGTAGAGCGTGGTCGCGGCGAGCAGGCCGGTGACGATCGCCATCGCCCCCGCGCCACCGGTCAGGACGCCGCCGAGGCCGGCTGCTCCGATGCACAGGATCGAGGTGCCGCGCCAGACGATCTCGCGCGGCACGAGCGACATGTTGATGCGACCGTGGATGCGGAAATAGTTCTGGAGGTATTCGCTGAGAGCGAAGATCGCGGCGAAGACGAAGGCGAGCCAGAGATAATGATAGGTCGGCGGCAGCCGCTCGGTGAAGAGCCAGAGCGGCAGGGCCGCAGCCAGCAGCACGAAACAGCCGAGCGCGAGCCAGCGGGCGTTGACGCCGAGAAGCGCCTGGTTGAGGGGGTGGCCGCTCGCCTCGGTCCGGCGGTAATGCTTGACCACGAGGATCTGCTGGCCGAGCACGGCGATCAGCCCGAGCGCGCTGCCGATCGAGAACAGGAAGACATAGAGCCCGTATTCCTGCGTCGGCAGGAAATGGCTCGCAACGAGCAGCACGAAGAAGCTCAGCAGCGTACTGCTGAAGCGCGACGAGAAGGCGGGCAGGAAGCGGCCCGCTCCGGTCCATGCCAGCTCCAGCAGCACCTTCACGGCCGAGCCTCCCGCGGTTGCAGGAGGGCATCTTCGGCCGGCTTGCCGACGAGGCTGTCGAAGACGGCGCCATAGGCGGCCGCAATGCGGTCTGGCGTATAGCGGGCCGCCGCGGCAAGCGCGCCGGCCGATTGCGTGGCCACGAGCTTGCGGTCGCGGGCAAAGGCCATGATCGCCTCTGCCAGCGCCGCATCGTCGCCCGGCTCGAACAGGGCGCCATTGACACCGGGCTGGATCGTCTCGGGGATGCCACCGGACCTGGCGCCGATCACCGGGACGCCATGGGCGAAGGCCTCGATCACCACCCGGCCGAAGGGCTCGCGGAACAGCGAGGGGGCGGCCAGGACATCGACCTGCGGCAGGAACTCGTCCGGCTTCGTCCAGCCGAGGAAGCGGGTGTTATGGGTCGGGAAGCGTCCGGGCAGCGCCCTGGCGTAATCGCTCTGGCCACTACCGGCGATCAGGAACTCGACCGCCTCGCCTGCAAGCCGATGAGCGGCGGCGGCCAGCGTGTCGAGGCCCTTGACCGGATCGTGGACGCCGATGAAGCCGACGCGCAGCGGGCGATCAATGGGCGGCGCGGTGCGGGGTAGGGCGCCGGGCACAGGCGCGATCGCGCCGGGGATCGGATGCATGGTCGCATGCGGGAAATAGCCGTGCTCGATATGGCGGCCGATGATGAAATCGGTCTCGCCGATGACGGCGTCGACGAAGCGCGAATTCACTTTCTTGCCATACGAAGTCGCTTGGCAGGACACACAGGCGCGGCCGCAATTGTCGCCGCCACGCCACATGCTGCCCTTCCAGCAGAGCAAGAAGGTGCTGCGCAGGATATGTGCCACCGGCACGCCGCAACTCTTCGCCGCAGCCCAGGTCGCGACATTGATGTTCTCGATCGAGTCGGTCAGCACGATGTCTGGGCGCAGGCGCCTGATCTCGCGGCGCATGACCAGGAAGGCGCGCGGGTTGAAGTTCTCAAGCGCATGCCAGATCGCCTTCTTCCAGGCCGGGCGCGGCACCCGGTAGTTCCAGTCGATGTTGAGCGAGCGCAGACGATGCACTGGCACTCCGTCATAGATCTCGTGCCGGTCCTCGCCGGCGACATTCACCACGGTCAGATCATGGCCGGCGGCACGCAGCAGCCTGGCGACAATCATCGCCGAGATCGGCCCGCCACCGTCGATGAAGGGCGGGAAAGCTGCACAGGCCATCAGGATACGCATGCGGTCTGGACCTGTCCTCGTCACGGCGCGTTTGCTGGGCCGGCCTTTCCCTTTGGTAGGGATACGCGGCACGAGCTAAGCAAACGTTGGCGTGGCCGGGGGATTTCTCCCTGTTGTAAACGGGGCGTGAACGGGATCGCGCGGATCGCGGCTGCGCAATCGAAAAAGGCTTCCGATACCGCCAACTTTCGTAAATATTGAACTATCATCGACGACCGCTAAGCGAAATATTCCTTTTGTGTGCGCTGGTTATTTAGTTAATTTCCAAATAATCGAATCTTTTAATACTTGAGTCAAATCGTAATTATTCCGTTACCGAAATATTAACCACAGATCGACAGGATGCGCGGTGGAATTCCAGCCGATCCGGTCGGCGCATCCGGACGCGGATGCGCGCGGTATCGGGACGGTTCGAGGAGATTTGCGGTGCCGGCTGCGTTCGAGGCAGGTGGAAAAGACGACGCGTCGGCGCCGGGCCGGCTCTCTGCTGCCTTCAGCCTGCCCGAACTGCTCCAGCTGCTGCATCGGCGCCGCTGGCTGGTGATCGCGAGCGCGGCGCTCTGCCTGCTGCTCGCACTCGCCTATCTTTCGGTCCAGACCCCGATCTACCGGGCCACGGCGGAACTCCTCGTCGATCCGCAGGCGCTGCAGGTCGTCGGCAAGGACATCGTGCGCACCGATACCTCGGCCTCGATCGATTTCGCCAATGTCGACAGCCAGGCGCTGGTGATGACCTCGACCGGCGTGCTGCGCCAGGTCATAGAGGATCTCGACCTCGAGAACGATCCTGCTTTCAATCGCCCGCCCGGCCTGATCTCGCGCTTGCTCGGCCGGCTCGTGCAGCCGACGCCCGACCAGCGCCTCGCGCAGATGGTCGACGCGCTCAAGAAGTCGATCGTGATCCAGCGCGTCGAGAACTCGCTGGTCTTCCGCATCATCGTCTCGCATCCGCGAGCCCAGAAAGCGGCTGATATCGCCAATGGGCTGGCCCAGGTCTACTTCCGCCAGGGCAATGATGGGCGTCGCTCCGTGGTCGAGCGCGCCAACGTGACGCTGATCGACCAGATCTCCGGCCTGCGCACGCAGCTCGATACGGCGGAGCGCGCCGTCCAGAGCTTCCGCAGCCAGCATGGCCTCGTCAGCACCGGCGAGGGCGGGCTCATCATCTCGCAGCAATTGCGCGACCTCTACGGCCAGATCAGCCAAGCCGAGGCCGAGTTCGCACGCCAACAGGCGCGGCGCGACCAGCTCGCCCGCTATCAAAACCGCGATCCGCTGTCCGACACGCTGCCGGAAGCGCTGACCTCGTCGGTGGTGACCTCGCTGCGTGGGCAATATGCCCAGAGCGCGCGCGAGGCGGCGAGCCTTGCCCAGACGCTCGCGCCGCAACATCCGCGTCTGATCGAGATCAGGGCCGAGCTCGCCGAGACGCGCCGGCTTCTCGCCGGGGAATTGGCCCGTCTGCGTTCCACAGTGCAGGAAGGTTATCGCCAGGCCGAGGCCAATCTTGCCAATCTCAGGAAGCGGGCGACGGAGCTGACCAAGTCGCAGGAGGTCAGTGGCGCCGCCCAGATCAAGCTGCGCCAGCTCGAAAGCGAGGCCGAAGCGGTGCGTGTGGTCTACAGCGCCTCGCTGCAGCGCGCCAAGGAGCTCGAGCAGCAGAAGCGGATCGAGACGAATAATTCCCGCATGTTGTCCGAAGCCGTAGCGCCGGCGGTCGCCAGCCAACCGCCGGCCCTGCTGGTGATCGCAGCTGCGCTGCTTTTCGGCAGCTGCGCCGGACTCGGGCTCGCCTATCTCATCGAATGGCTGCCGACATCGCGGCTCCTGCCCCAGATAGCAAAGCCGCTCACGCCGGAAGCTGCCGGCCGGGCCATCGGTGTCGGCACCGTGATATCGCTGCCGGCGCGGGCCGCCGGCCGTGAAGATGCGCTCCTGCCGATCACGCGGCTGCTGCAGAAGACGCTCGGCCCGCATCTGCCGGCTTCGGTGATGATCGCCGGCTCGGTCGACGATGCCACGCAGGCGGCGCTCGCCGAGCACCTCGCCAACAGCCTGGCGGCACATGGCGAGAGCGTTCTACTCTGCCAGGACGGGACTGGCCGCGACATGAACATCCGCCGGATCGAGCCCGCCGCGGTCGCGCCGGCCCGGCCGGGGCGGCCGCGCAACTTCATCATCATGCGGCGGACCGCGCAGGCCGACGGCAAGGCGAGCGCACGGCCGGACGCGATCGTGTTCGCAACCTCGCTCGCCGGCGAAACCACCCGCAGCCTCGTCGATCAGGCCGCTGCGATCGACCCGGCCGGAGAGCACATTGTCGCGCTCGTCGTTCCCGAGAGCGCGGGAGTTGGTGTGTCCAGCGTGGCGGCGCGCTGGCTGCGGCGTCCGGCACAGGCGGCCGCGTGAGCAGGCCCTCGGCCATGGCTGACGGCTTTGATCCGAGCCGGCCTCTCCCGACCCTGCCGATCGCGCTGCTGATCGGCGCGCTCACCTTCAACATGGCGCTGTGCTTCATCAACACCAACGTCATGGGCATCAACGATACCATGGTGATGGGCTGCGAGGTGGTGCTGGTCGCGGCCGCGCTCTATCTCGGCCTCGGCCGCAATGCCGCGCCCTATCTGCTGCTGGCGATCTTCTTCTCTTACGCCGTCCTGCTGATGGCGATGCGGCCGCTGATCGATCCCAAGGCGGTGCGCGACTTCCTGATCCCGATCGCCTTCTATCTGCTCGGCAAGAGCTGCAATGATATAAGACTGGCGGATCGCGCCGCCTTGCTCTGCGGGCTCATCGTCGTCGCCTTCGGCCTGTTCGAATTCCTCGCGCTCGACGTCTACGTCTCCTATTTCAACATCATCAAATACTATGTCGCGCGCGGCACGGTGGCGCCGAGTGATGTCAGCGCCCAGACCGGTGCGCTCTTCGCCAGCGGCCTCAGACCGGACTCGCGCACGCTCCTGCCGTTCCTCGGGCCGCACCGGGCCTCCTCGGTGTTCCTCGAACCGATTTCGACCGGCAATTTCGGCGCGATCCTCTATATCTGGACGCTCAACCGGCCGGGCATGGCGAAGCGCTGGCTCACCATGGCTACGGGGCTGACGGCGATCGTCCTCAGCGACTCGCGCTTCGGCGCTAATGTCTGCATCGTCGCGACGATCGCCTATCTGGTGGCGCCGCGCACGCCGCGCTTCATCTGGCTGGCTGCGCCCTTCGTCGCGCTGATCGGGCTTGCGATCTATGGCTTCGTCAGCGCCGAGGTGAACTGGCAGAACAATTTCATGGGTCGCATGCTCTGGACGGCGCGGCTCATCACCTCGCTCTCGCCAGCCGCGGTCTTCGGCCTGTCGCCGGACAAGCCCTTCCTGTCCGATTCCGGCTACGCCTATTCGCTCAACCAGATCGGGCTGCTCGGGGTGATCGGCTTCTGGAGCCTGTTCATCTTCGCGCCGGAGAGAACGCCCCGCGCCTGGCGCTTCAAGGTCTGCGTCGCGACCTATATCTGCCTGCTGATGATCGTCAGTGACTCCGTCTACTCGATCAAGACGGCCGCATTGCTCTGGTTCATGACCGGATCGAGCGATGCCGATGCGGGCGCCGAGCCCGCCAAGGCCGCAGAGCGCGACGCTGAACCAGCCTATTCCGTGGCGGCAACGGGCTGAACCGGCTGCATCTCAGCTATTCGAGCAACCAGCTATTTACCACATGTCCAAACGTCAGCCAGTAAAGCGCATTGCCGGTGCTTTCCATGATGTGCGCAAGGCAACTTTAAATTTTATGCGTTAGGCCTGACGCAAAGAACGACACGGCGTCACACCAATCGACGGAAAGCCTCACGACGGATACTGCGACCGCGCCCTGCGCGAGCGTTTACCTCCGTATGCCGAGGCTAGGCCGCTGCGACGCCGCGCCAGTGACACGGGACAGGGCAGGACGAGAGATGAAGACCAGGATCCGCGAAATCCTCAAGACCACCGGCAAGCTGCCGGTCGACGTCGGCACCCTCAGTGACGAGGCCGATCTCTACAATGCCGGCCTCACCTCCTTCGGCACGGTCGAGCTGATGATGGCGCTCGAAGATGCCTTCGAGGTCGAATTCCCCGACATGATGATGAACCGGCGCAACTTCGCCTCGATCGCCTCGATCGAGAACGCGATCCGCACCATCCAGAGCGAGCACGTCTGATGACGACGCTCGCCCGCCTGGCCGAAGCCGGCTACCAGCTCACATCCGAGATGCCCGGCGCAAGCGCCGAGGCGCAGAAGGCGATGGTCGCCACGGCGCGCAAGGTCGCCAAGATCGCGGCCGAGCATGCAGCGGATGTCGATGCGAACTCGCGCTTCCCGCATGAGGCCTTCGAGGCCCTGAAGCGCGAGCGTCTGCTCGGGATCATGATCCCGGCTGCGCAGGGCGGCGAGCAGGCGAGCCTCTCGACGATTTCCGAGATCTGCGCGGTGCTGGCCCAGGCCTGCGGCTCGACCGGCATGATCTACGCGATGCACCAGATCAAGGTGTCGAGCCTGGTGGTGCACTGCGGTGACGATCCCTGGCACGCTTCCTTCATGGCGCGCATCGCCCGCGAGCAGCTCCTGCTGGCGTCGGCGACGACCGAGGGCGGCGGCGTCGGCGGCGACCTGCGCTCGTCGATCTGCGGCGTGGTGCGCGAGGGCGACGACTTCGCGCTCGATAAGGAAGGCTGCCTGATCTCCTATGGTGCGCAGGCCGACGCGATCCTGATCACGTCCAGGCGCACCCCCGAAGCGCCGCCGTCCGACCAGGTCATGTCCGTCCTGACCAAGGACCAGTACCAGCTCGAGCGCAGCGCGGCCTGGGACACGATGGGCATGCGCGGCACCTGCTCCGACAACTTCACCTTCGCCGGCCGGGCCCCCGCCGTGCAGATCATCCCGGTGCCCTTCGCCGAGATCGCGGCCCAGTCGATGCTGCCGAACGCGCATCTGCTCTGGGCTTCGGTCTGGTACGGCATAGCGGCTGAGGCCGTCGCCCGCGCCGAGGGTTTCGTGCGCAGCGAGGCGCGCAAGCGTCCGGGCTCGACACCGCCGAGCGCGCTGCGCCTGGCCGAGCTGCTCGCCCGCCTGCAGCAGTTCAAGGCGCTGGTCGTCGCCGGGCTCGACCGCTACGAGCGCGCCCGCAGCGACGCCGACGAGCTCTCCTCGATGGGCTTCGTCGTGGCGATGAACAGCATCAAGGTCGTCGCGTCGCAGAGCGTCGGCGAGATCGTCATGCAGACCTTCCTGATCTGCGGCATCCAGGGCTATCGCAACGACAGCCCGGCGAGCCTGGCGCGCCTGATGCGCGATGCGCTCTCGGCACCGATCATGATCAACAACGACCGAATCCTCGGCAACACCTCCAACCTGCTGGCCGTGTACAAGCACGACCCCAGCCTTTCCCGGTGATCGCATGTGCCAGAACTGCCCCCAGCCGCAGGGCTTCCTTGCGGAGCTGATCGATAACGGCCTGCTGATCGACACCGGTGTCGACGGGCTCTATGGCCGCAGCGGCCTGTTCGAGGAGGTCGTCGCCCAGTTCGACCTGCTGATCACCCGCTATGGCGGCAAGGACGGCGCCGAGGTCGCGCGCTTCCCGCCGGCGATGAGCCGCAGCTCTTTCGAGAAGAGCGGCTATCTCAAGAGCTTCCCGCAGCTCGCCGGCACCGTGCACGCCTTCGACGGCGACGAGCGCGCCCATGCAGAATTGCTGCACAACGTCGCCGAGGGGCACGACTGGACCGGCGGCCAGAAGTCGACGGACGTCGTGCTGACCCCGGCCGCCTGCTACGTGCTCTACCCGGTCGTCGCCAAGCGCGGGCCGCTCAAGCCGGACGGCGCGCTGTTCGACCTGCAATCCTACTGCTTCCGGCACGAGCCCTCGAAGGACCCGGCCCGGATGCAGCTCTTCCGGATGCGCGAATATGTCCGCTTCGGCACGCCCGAGCAGGTCACGGAGTTCCGTGCGCTCTGGCTCGAGCGCGGTCAGGAGATGATGGCCTCGCTCGGCGTGCCCTTGCATGTCGATGTCGCCAACGACCCGTTCTTCGGCCGCGCCGGCCGCATGCTCGCCAACAACCAGCGCGATCAGCGCCTGAAGTTCGAGCTCCTGATCCCGATCGAGAGCGAGGAGAAGCCGACCGCCTGCCTCTCCTTCAACTACCATCAGGACCATTTCGGCACGACCTGGGGCATCGAGACCTCGGCCGGCGAGACCGCGCACACGGCTTGCGTCGGCTTCGGCATGGAGCGGGTCGCACTCGCTTTGTTCAAGCACCATGGCTACGACGTCGCGCGCTGGCCGGCCGCTGTCCGCGACGTGCTCTGGCCGTGAGTGCGATGACGGCCCAGCGCAAGATTGCCGAGCCTGCGGCCATCGTGGGCCGGCTGCTGCCGGTCGACCCGCTCGCCTATGACAGGCATGCCATGCATGCCGGCGAGCGGCACTGGCCGCAGACCAATTGCTATGCCGACCTCTGGATCGAGATCCTGCATGCGCTCGGACTGGAGCCGGCGGCGGCCTTCGGCTTCACCATCACCCAGGATTTCGAGGGCGACCAGTTCACCTTCTTCAAGCCGCCGCTCGACGATCTCGAAGCGCTCTACGGCCTTAAGGTGACGGAGCTCGCGCTCTATGACGAGTTGATCGGTCATATCGAGCAGCAGATCGCGCTCGGCCGGCTGGTGCTGCTCGAACTCGATTCCTTCTACATGCCCGACACGCGCGGCGTCTCCTATCGCGACAGCCACGGCAAGACGACGATCGCGGTGAACCGGCTCGACCGTGCCGCCCGCGAGCTCGATTATTTTCACAATGACGGGCTGCACCGCGCTGTCAGAGAGGATTTCGACGGGCTGTTCCGGCTGCTGCCGGGGCAGATGCGCGAGGACACGCTCTTTCCCTATGCCGAGATGGTTCGTTTGCCGCAGCGCCGGCCGGACGAAGCCGCCCTGCGCGCGACCGCGCTGAGGCTGCTCGCCCGGCATGTCGCGCGCCGGCCGCAGGATAATCCTGTCGCGGCCTTTCGAGCCGTCGCCACGGCGCAGGCCGAGGCTCTGGCCGAGCGGCCGGGCGCGGCCTTCCATCACTATGCCTTCAATACGCTGCGCCAGCTCGGCGCCAATTTTGAGCTGCTCGCCAGCCATCTGTCCTGGCTCGGCCAGAGCGTCGAAGGATTGGATGCGGCCCGAGACGGTGCGCTGCGCATCGCCGAAGGCGCAAAGGTCGCGCAGTTCCATCTCGCAAGGGCGATGAAGCAGAAGCGCTTCGAGCGTCTCGACACGACGCTTGCCGGGCTCGTGGGCGAATACGATCAGGTCAGCGAAGCGCTCGGCCAGCGCTTCCCCGGCTGAGGCGATGGCCCGCATCGTCGCGCGCTCCGGCGAACGGGCCCTGCCGCTTGAGGGCTGGTCCTGGCTCGCGACAATGGCCGACGCGGTTGCGACGCCGGCCGATCTGCTGGGGAACGGCGACTGGCGGGAGGCCGCCGTGCCCGGCACGGTCGCCGGCACGCTGCGCTCCCTCGGCCGGCTCGACGACACCGGCGCCGATGCGATCGGCCAGCAGGATCACTGGTATCGCACGCGATTGACCGAGCCGCTGAACGGGCGTCTGCGCTTCGAGGGACTGGCGACCGTCACGGAGATCTGGATCGACGGCGTCAAGCGGGCTGAAAGCTCGTCAATGTTTGCAGCCGTCGAGCTCACGGTCGATTGCGCTGCCGGGACCGAGATCGCGCTGTGCTTCCGTGCGTTGGCGCCAAAGCTCGCCGCCGCCCCGCGCCGTGCCCGCTGGCGACCGGCGATGATCCAGCCCAACGGACTGCGCTGGTTCCGCACCAGCGCGCTCGGCTCGATGCCGGGCTGGTGCCCGCCCGGCCTGCCGACTGGGCCCTATCGCCCGGTGTTGCGAATCGAGAGAAAGGCGGATGCAGCGGGGATCGAAGCCGTCGATTTGCGCACGAGTTATGACGGGCAGACCGGCATTGTTGCGCTCAGCCTGACGCTTGCCGCGAATGCGTCGCTGCCAGGTAGCGTCATCATGCGCTGCACTGGTGGCGAAGTGGCTTTGCATGTGGATGGCAAAGGGAAGTTAGCCGGCACATTATCTCTTTCCAGCATCGCACCCTGGTTCCCGCATACCCATGGTGAGCCGGCGCTGCATGACCTGACCCTCGAGCTGGATGGTGAGACGATCGATCTCGGCCGCATCGGCTTCCGTTCACTCGAAGTGGATCGCGGCGCCGACGGCGAAGGCTTCGGTCTTATCGTCAACGGCGTGCCGGTGTTCTGCCGCGGCGCCTGCTGGAGCAATGCCGACGTCACGACGTTGGCGGGTGGCCGCGCCGCGTACGAGCCCTGGCTCAGGCTGGCGCGCGAGGCCGGGATGAACATGATCCGCCTGCCCGGCGTGATGAGCTATGAGGACGACGCCTTCTTCGCGCTCTGCGACGAGCTCGGCATCATGGTCTGGCAGGAGATGATGCTGGCCAATTTCGACTACCCGCAGGGCGATGCCGGTTTCCGTGCGGCGATCAAGGCGGAGGTGGAGGCGCTGCTCGGGCGCACGCAGGGCTCGCCCTGCCTCGCCGTGCTCTGCGGCGGCAGCGAAGTCTTCCAGCAATCGGCGATGCTGGGCGCGCCGCCGGAGGCCTGGTCGGGCCCGGTCTTCGACGAGGTGCTGCCGGAGGCGGTCGCCCGCCTGCGACCCGACATCGCCTATGTCCCGAACTCGCCCTCGGGCGGGCCGCTGCCCTTCGTCGCCGACAAGGGTGTGACGCATTATTACGGCGTCGGCGCCTATATGCGCGGCCTCGACGATGCCCGCCGCGCCAATGTCCGCTTCGCCGCCGAGAGCCTCGCTTTCGCCAATGTGCCGGAGGAAATCTCGCTGCTGAGCGGCAAGCCGCCGGCGATCACCCACCATCCCGACTGGAAACGGGCCGTGCCGCGCGATGCCGGCGCCTCCTGGGATTTCGAGGATGTGCGCGATCACTATCTCGAGCGGCTCTACGGGCTCGAACCGGCGCGGCTGCGCCGCGAGGACCCAGAGCGCTATTTCGCCTTGTCGCGCGCGACCGTTGCCGAGGTGATGGAGGAAACCTTCGCCGAATGGCGCCGGCCGGGCTCGCCGACGCGCGGCGCACTGGTCTGGCTGTTGCAGGATCTCCAGCCCGGCGCCGGCTGGGGTGTGATCGCCAGCGATGGCGAGCCAAAATCGGCCTGGTACGGGCTCGCCCGCGCCTTCCGGCCGGTCCAGCTCGCGCTCACCGACGAAGGCGTGAACGGCCTCGCTTTGCACCTCCTGAACGAGCGTCCTGAGCCGTTGGCCGCGACCGTCGAGCTGACCTGCTGGCGCGCCGGTGAGGTTGCCGTCGTGCAAGCGAAGCGCGAGGTCGCGCTCGGTCCGCGCTCGGCGACGACGCTGTCGGCCTTCGAGCTGATCGGCCGCTTCTTCGATATCGCCTATGCCTACCGCTTCGGCCCGCCCGGCCATGACGTGACCTCGGCCGTACTGCGGGACGCCACGAGCGGCGAGGTGCTGGCGGAGGCTTTCCATTTCCCGCTCGGGCGCGGCCATGAGCGGCATCGCTGCGGACTTGCCGCGCAGCTGGAGCGCGACGGCGACGATTGGTGGCTCGTGCTCTCGACCCAGCGCTTGGCGCAATCGGTCGAGATCGTCGACCATGGCTGGCGGCCCGAACAGAACTGGTTCCATCTGGCGCCGGGCGAGCCGCGGCGCATCCGCTTGCGCCGACGCGAAGGGGCCAGTGGCGAGCCGGCGGGCGAAGTCCGCGCCGTCAACGCGATCGATCGCGCGAGCTACGCGACGGGCGGATGAGAGCGTCGGTTTCGGCCGTCGCGGCCGTCTAACCGCTTGGCGCGGGCCTTACCTTGGCGCGGGCCTGCCGCACGAGCGGCGACAGGGCTGACGCATCCTTCTCGAAGCCGGCGCGGAAATCCTCGCGCATGCGCTTCGTCCAGAACTGGTTGATGTGATCGGCGATCGAAGCGACCGCCTGCTCGTCCGGGTAGGATTTGAAGAAGCCGCCGATCTGATTGGCCATGAGGGCGAGCTTGGCGAGGTTCTCGCTGGCATGATCCCGGGTCATCGCTTCGCTGCTCTTCGCCTCGATCATATCACTGCGCGCTCCACGGTGTCGGCGAGGCGTCCGGCAAAGACAGTGGCGGAGTCGGCGCGCGCGATGCAGACCAGGGTCAGGCCGAGCGCGTTCGCCCGCTCGATCGCCAGCGAGGTCGGCGCCGAGATCGTAACCAGCGCGCCCGCGCCGAAGATCGCTGCCTTCTCGACCATCTCGAAGGAGGCGCGGCTGGTGACCAGGACGAAGCCATCGCTCGCATCATGGCCGGCGCGCAGGCGGGCGCCGATCAGCTTGTCGAGGGCATTGTGGCGGCCGACATCCTCGCGCACCGCCAGGATCGCGCCATCGCGGTCGCACCAGGCAGCGGCATGGACCGAACGGGTCAGGCGGTGCAGCGGCTGCTGGCGCTCGAGCCCGGACAGTGCTGTGCCGATTGCCGCGGGTGCGATCGCGACCGCCTCGGCCGCGCGTGCCTCGGCTGTCGGCAGTTCGGCGAGTCCCTCGACGCCGCAGAGCCCGCAGGAGGTGCGGCCCGAGAGGTTGCGGCGGCGGGCGAGATGCTCGCGGAAGCGGCCGGGCGCCAGCTCGACCGTGACGACGATGCCGTCCTGCTGCGGCGCGAGCGCAATCCTCCTGATCTCGTCGACGCTGCGGACGATGCCCTCGGTCAGGCTGAAGCCGGCGACGAAATCCTCGATGTCGGATGGTGTCGCCATCATCACCGCATAGGGCAGATTGCCGTAGACGATGTTGATGGGCGACTCGACGGCGACCTCGGCGCTCGCATCGAGCGCCCGATCGCCCGCGCCGAAGCGCACGGTCCGGACCTGGACCGCGTGGCTCGCCGGTGGTTGGGCGGGCGGGCTATTCCGCGGCATCGGGCAAGCGCCCCGCGATCAGGCGCAGCGAGATATCCTGCTCGCGATTGCGCTCCTGCCATTCGGAATAATAGTTCGTCCGCCGGACCTCGACCGCGGTGACCTTGTATTCCGGGCAGTTCGTCGCCCAGTCGGAATAATCGGTGGTGATGACGTTGGCGCCGGTCTGCGCATGGTGGAAGGTGGTGTAGACTACGCCCGGCTGCATCCGCTCCGAAACCTCGGCGCGTAGCGAGATGTCGCCCGAGCGGCTCGCCAGCGCGACGAGGTCGCCATCCTTGATGCCGCGGCTCTCGGCGTCGAACGGATGGATTTCCAGCACGTCCTCCTCGTGCCAGCGGCTGTTCTCGGTGCGCCTGGTCTGCGCGCCGACATTGTACTGCGAGAGGATGCGCCCGGTGGTGAGGATCAGCGGGAAGCGCGGTCCGGTCCGCTCCTCGGTCGCCACGAACTCCGTGATCATGAACTTGCCCTTGCCGAGCACGAAGCGGTCGACATGCATCAGCGGGGTGCCGGCCGGCGCCTTCTCGTTGCAGGGCCACTGCACCGAGCCGAGCTCGTCGAGCTTCTTGTAGCTGACGCCGGCGAAGGTCGGGGTCAGCCGCGCGATCTCATCCATGATCTCGCTCGGATGTGCGTAACTCATCTCGTAGCCCAGTGCCCTGGCGAGATCGAGCGTGACCTGGAACTCGGCCTTGCCTGACATTGGCGCCATGACCTGCCGGACGCGGTTGATGCGGCGCTCGGCATTGGTGAAGGTGCCGTCCTTCTCCAGGAAGGAGGAGCCCGGCAGGAAGACATGGGCGTATTTCGCCGTCTCGTTCAGGAACAGGTCCTGGATGACGACGCATTCCATCGCGGCGAGGCCGGCCGTGACGTGCTTGGTGTTCGGGTCGGACTGGGCGATATCCTCACCCTGGACATAGAGCCCCTTGAAATGGCCGCCGACCGCCTCGTCGAGCATGTTGGGGATGCGCAGGCCCTGCTCGGAATCGAGCGGCACGCCCCAGATCGTCTCGAAGATCTGCCTCGTGGCGTCGTCGGAGACATGGCGGTAGCCGGTGAACTCGTGCGGGAACGAGCCCATGTCGCAGGAGCCCTGGACGTTGTTCTGGCCGCGCAGCGGATTCACGCCGACGCCGTCGCGGCCGATATTGCCGGTCGCCATGGCGATGTTGGCCATGCCCATCACCATGGTCGAGCCCTGGCTGTGCTCGGTGACGCCGAGACCGTAGAAGATCGCGCCATTGTCGCCGGTGGCGTAGAGCCTGGCCGCGCCGCGGACATCGGCCGCCGGCACGCCGGTGAACGCCTCGCTCGCCTCGGGCGAGTTGCGCTCCTCGGCGACGAAGCGGGCCCAGACCTCGAAATCGGCGAGGTCGCAGCGCTCGCGGACATAATCCTCGTCGATCAGCCCCTCGGTGACGATGACATGGGCGATGGCGTTGATCAGCGCGACATTGGTGCCGGGCTTGAGCGGGAGATGGTAGTCGGCCTTGATATGCGGCGACTTGACCATGTCGATCCGGCGCGGGTCGGCGACGATGACGCGTGCGCCCTGGCGGATGCGCTTCTTCATCCTGGAGGCGAAGACCGGGTGGCCGTCGGTCGGGTTGGCGCCGATGACCAGGATGACGTCGGCCTTCTCGACCGATTTGAAGTCCTGCGTGCCGGCCGAGGTGCCGAGCGTCGTCTTCAGGCCGTAGCCGGTTGGCGAATGGCAGACGCGGGCGCAGGTATCGACATTGTTGTTGCGGAAGGCGGCGCGCACCAGCTTCTGGACGAGGAAGACCTCCTCATTGGTGCAGCGCGAGGAGGTGATCGCACCGACCGACTCGCGCCCATACTTCGCCTGGATGCGCTTGAACTCGCTGGCGGCGTAGCCGATCGCCTCGTCCCACGACACTTCGCGCCAGGGATCGGTGATCTTCTTGCGGATCATCGGCTTGGTCATGCGGTCCTGATGGGTCGCATAGCCCCAGGCGAAGCGGCCCTTGACGCAGGAATGGCCCTCGTTCGCCTTGCCGTCCTTGTAGGGCACCATGCGCACGACGCGGTCACCCTGCATCTCGGCCTTGAACGAGCAGCCGACGCCGCAATAGGCGCAGGTCGTGACCTTGGAATGCTCGGGCTGGCCGAGCTCGATCACCTTGTTCTCCATCAGCGTCGCGGTCGGACAGGCCTGGACGCAGGCGCCGCAGGAGACGCATTCGGAGCCGAGGAAATCGGTCGGGCCCGCAGCGACGCGCGAGTCGAAGCCGCGGCCGGTGATCGTCAGCGCGAAGGTGCCCTGGACCTCGGCGCAGGCGCGCACGCAGCGATTGCAGACGATGCATTTCGTCGGATCGTAGGTGAAATAGGGGTTTGAGGTGTCCTTCGGCAGCCAGTTTTCGTTGGCATAGCCTTCGGTGCTCGCCGGCTTGACGTGGTTCTCGCCGTCATAGCCGTAGCGCACCTCGCGCAGGCCGACGCTGCCGGCCATGTCCTGGAGTTCGCAATCGCCATTGGCCGAGCAGGTCAGGCAGTCGAGCGGGTGGTCGGAGATGTAAAGCTCCACCACACCCTTGCGCAGCGCGGACAGATTCTCCGTTTGGGTGCGTACGATCATGCCGTCTTCGGCCGGCGTCGTGCAGGAGGCGGGCGTGCCGCGCCTGCCCTCGATCTCGACCAGGCAGAGCCGGCAGGAGCCGAAGGGCTCGAGCGAGTCGGTGGCGCAGAGCTTGGGGATCTTGGTGCCGACGCTCATCGCCGCCGCCATCACCGACGTCCCGGCCGGGACGGTGACGCTCTCACCATCGATAGTCAGCGTCACCGTCTTCTCGGCGACCCGGATCGGCGTCCCGAAATCGATTTCCTTGATCAGGCTCATCGATGCCTCCTCACTCGGCCGCCAGCGGCAGGCGCTCGGCCGGTGGACGGTCGAAATCCTCGAAGAAATGGTTGAGCGCGCTCATCACCGGCATCGGGGTGAGCCCGCCCATGGCGCAGAGCGAGGCGTCGGTCATCAGCTTGTTGAGATCGCGCAGCACGGCGAGATCCTTCGGCCGCTCGTGGCCGGCGATGATCCTGTCGACCAGCTCGACGCCGCGCGTCGCGCCGATCCGGCAGGGCGTGCACTTGCCGCAGCTCTCCTTGGCGCAGAACTCGAAGGCGAAGCGGGCTTGCTTCGCCATATCGACGCTGTCGTCGAAGACGACGATGCCGCCATGTCCCAGCATCGCCCGGATGCCGGCGAGCGCCTCGTAGTCCATGGCTACGTCGAGCTGCTGTGCCGTGAGATAGGCGCCGAGTGGGCCGCCGACCTGCACGGCGCGGATCGGCCGGCCGCTCAGGGTGCCGCCGCCGATATCCTCGATGATCTCGCGCAAGGAGATGCCGAAGGCGAGTTCGATCAGCCCGCCGCGCTTGACGTTGCCGCCGAGCTGCACCGGCAGCGTGCCGCGCGAGCGGCCCATGCCGTAATCGGCATAGGCCTTGGCGCCATGGGTCAGGATCCAGGGCACGGCGGCGAAGGAGAGCACGTTGTTGACGATGGTCGGCTTGCCGAACAGGCCCTGCAGCGCCGGGATCGGCGGCTTGGCCCGGACGATGGCGCGCTTGCCTTCGAGGCTCTCCAGCAGCGAGGTCTCCTCGCCGCAGATATAGGCGCCGGCCCCGAGCCGAACCTCGAGCTCGAAGGCCTTGCCCGAGCCGAGTACGGACGCGCCGAGAACGCCGGCATTGCGCGCCTTCAGGATCGCCCGCTGCAGCGTCTTGTGGGCGTGCGGATATTCCGAGCGCAGATAGATGTAGCCTTTGGTCGCGCCGACGGCGATCGCGGCGATCGCCATGCCCTCGATCAGCAGGAAGGGATCACCTTCCATCAACATCCGGTCGGCGAAGGTGCCGCTATCGCCTTCGTCGGCATTGCAGACGATGTATTTCTGTGTCGCCCTGGCGTCGTGGACGGTTTTCCACTTGATTCCGGTCGGGAAGCCGGCGCCGCCGCGGCCGCGCAAACCGGATTCGCGGACCTCCTCGACGATCTCGGCGCCGGTGAGCGAAAGGGCCTTCTCCAGGCCCTTCAGCCCGTCATGGGCGCGATAATCGGCGAGCGAGAGCGGATCGGTGACGCCGACGCGTTCGAAAGTCAGGCGCTGCTGGCGCTTCAGCCAGTCAAGCTCCTCGACCCGGCCGAGGCGCAGGCCATGGGTGCCGCCATTCTGGAAGCCGACCTCAAACAGCGCGGCGACATCTTTCGCCGCGACTGGGCCATAGGCGATCCGGCCTTCCGATGTCTCGACCTCGACCATCGGCTCGAGCCAGAGCATGCCGCGCGAGCCGTTCCTGACGAGTTCGACCGCGATGCCGCGCGCCTGCGCCTCTTTCGCGATGGCACTCGCGACAGCCTCGGCGCCGACCGAGAGAGCGGCAGCGTCGATCGGGACATAGATGCGGATCGCCTCGCTCATTGCCGTGCTCCGCACAGCGCCGCGACGCGGTCGGCATCGACGCGGCCAATCAATTCGCCCTCGACCAGGGCCGATGGGCCGAGCGCGCAATTGCCCAGGCAATAGACCGTTTCGATCACTGCTTCGTGGTTGCCGCCATGACTGTCGACGACGATGCCGTGCTCGCGCGCAAGGTCATCGACCAGCGTCTCGCAGCCGAGTGCCTGGCACGCTTCGGCGCGGCAGAGCTTGACGATGCGGCGCGGCGGGGGAGCCGTGCGGAAGTCGTGATAGAAGGAGATGGTGCCGTGCACATCGGCCCGCGACAGGTTGAGCGCGTCGGCGATCAGTGGCACGACCTGCGGGTCGACATAGCCGAATACCTCCTGCAGCGCGTGCAGGATCGGCAGGGTCGCCCCTTCGAGGTGAGACAGGCCCGACACAATCGAGCGCGCCTCGTCCTGATCCCAGGCTGGGTAGTGGACCATCGCCCTTCCTCCATGCAGGCCGTTCTGCCGGCCAGCGCCTTTCGAGGAAGGGTGGTGAAGTTTAGGATGATTTCAAATCGTTTGTTCTGACTGATTGATAGGCATGAGCTATTAATATGGAAGGTGTTGGCCAGCCGGTCTTCCCGACAGGCAAGGAAATGCCGATAACCTCGGCTTATCGCCCTGCCAGTCAGGCTCGCTGCCGGCGCTCTCAGCTGGTTCGATAGTCCCTGACTATTTGACGATCGGGCGCCGCGGCAGCGCTGCTTCGGTCACCGTTTCGGACATCATCAGCAGGTTGCGAGCCAGCGGTGCCGAGGGTTGGCGATCGGCCATGATCAGGCCGATCGTGCGCTTGGCGTCGGGCTCGGTGAGCGGCAGCGCCTTGGTACCGAGGGGGACGCCGAAGAACTCGAGGAGCTGGATCGAGACGATGCTGGAAACGCCCTGGATGCCGGCATGCGAACACAGATTGAAAATCGAATTGGTCTCGATCGCCGGCTTCGGCGCATGCCCCACCGAGCGGAAAATGCCGTCGATGATGCGCCGGTTCTGCATGTCGGCGGTCAGCAAGCAGAGTTTGAGCTGGGCGGCTTCGGCCCAGGTGATGGCCTCGCGTTCGCCGAGCCGACCATCTTCGCGCGTCAGCAGCACATAGGATTCCTGGTAGATCGGCTTGGAGACGACGCGTTCGAGCGGCTCGTTATCGAGATAGGTCAGGCCGACATCGAGCTCGAAATTGTCGATACCGTCCTGGATCTCGGTCGAGGTCAGCGATAGCACGGTCAGCGAGGCGCCGGGATAGCGCGTCGAGAACGGTGCGGTGATATGGGCGATCATCGGCAGCGCGGTAGGGACCGCACCAAGCCTGATCCGGCCGCTGACGCCCTCGCGCAGCTCCGCGATCGCGTC
Source organism: Allobosea sp. LjRoot237 (assembly GCF_964253285.1). Taxonomy (NCBI): domain Bacteria; kingdom Pseudomonadati; phylum Pseudomonadota; class Alphaproteobacteria; order Hyphomicrobiales; family Alloboseaceae; genus Allobosea; species Allobosea sp. LjRoot237. The sequence continues at coordinate 96,164 of NZ_CAXUQP020000002.1, read as the reverse complement.
CTTCATCTGATCGGCCTCGGCGAGGATGCGCCGCGCATGCGCGAGCACGACCTCGCCTTCCTTGGTCAGTCCCTGGAACCGCCGGCCGCGCTCGACGATCAGCACGCCGAGCTCCTCTTCGAGCTGGACGATCGCGGCCGAGAGCGTCGGTTGCGAGACATGGCAGGCCTCGGCCGCCTTGCGGAAATGCCTCTCGCGGGCGAGCGCGTCGAGATAGATGAGCTGGCGGATGATCATGGCCGTGTCTCAGGCGTTCCTGTCGAACGGCGCCTGTTCCGGCTCAATTCCCAATCGTGCGGCGCGCCGCGGCCAGTCTTTCCAGATTCTGGCGGTTTCCGATAGGCACAGCAAAAAGGGGCCGCTATGGCGGCCCCTTCCCGAGGAATATGGTGGCGCTCAGTTGTGGTGCGGCAACACGCCGGCGCCGCGCCCCGGCTGGGCCTCCACGCCTTTGAAGTGGTCGTGATAGGCGAGGTACTGCGCCTGCTCGGCGAGAGCACGCCGGTTCTGGGCCTGCTCATGCACGATGCTCTCGGCACCAAGCTCGGTGGCGTAAGCCATGGAGCTCGCTCCCGAAAGCAGAAGCGCTGCCGTGATGGCGATGGTCCTGCGTGAAAGCATGACAATCTTCCTGTTTGACTGAGTCGCCCTGCGGATGAACTAGTTACCGCAGCGCGCTTTCCAACAGCGCTGCGACGACTGCGGGCTCACATTCCCGTTACGCTCCGCTTCAGCGGCTTTTCGAGACGTTCCAGTAGACCGGGACGCCGGGGGAGAGCAGGCCGTTGAGGCTGGCTTGCCGGCCGCGCACCAGCCAGAACTGCCCGACGGGAACATAAGGTACGGTCTCGACGGCGCGTTCCTGGATCTTGCGTGCGATTGCCTTGCGGGCATCGAGATCGGGGGCCATCGTGAACTCGGCTCGCAACTTCTCGATCGCCTCGTCGCAAGGCCAGCCGAACCACGCATTCTCGCAATTCGAGCGCAGCGCCAGATGGCCGACCGGCTCCGTCATGTCGGGCGCCGCCGGCCCTGAGGCGAAGGTGGACCAGCCGCCTTGCGTCACCAGGTTCTTGCTGGTGCGCCGGCTCGACAAGGTGCCCCAGTCCATGGCCTGGTAGTCGACGTTGAGACCGACATCGCGCATCAGCTGCGAGACGACGAGGGTCTGGGGGCTGAGCGCGGTCTCGGTGGCATCGAGCACCACGATCTTCTCGCCCTTATAGCCGCTCTCCGCGATGAGCTTCCTGGCTGCCGCCAGATCGGGCTTCGGCCAGGCCGCGTCGGTGAAATAGGGCGAGTCGCACATGTAGAAGGACGGGCAGATCGTATAGAGCGCCTTGTCGTCGACATAGGCGCGCACCGCCTGCTCCTGGTCGACGAGGTGCAGCATCGCCTGGCGGAGCTTCGGGTTGTTGAACGGCGGCTGCGACTGGTTCATCCGGAAGACGCCCTGCAGCGCCGCGAGCTTCGAGACGGTGATCTTCGCATTGCCCTTCACCAGCGAGATCATGTCCGGCGGCATCTCCTCGAAGATGTCGATCTCGCCGGCCTGCAGCGCATTCAGCGCCGTCTGCGCATCCGGCATGATCAGCCATTCGACGCGGTCGACATTCGCGACCTTGCCGCCGGACAGGCCATCGGGCGCTTCCTTGCGCGGCTGGTAGGTCGGCGCCTTGGCGTAGACGATCTTCGAGCCCGGCGACCACTGCTCCTTGACCAGCATGAAGGGGCCCGAACCGGTCGCATCGGTGATGTTCTGGTTCGAAGGCGTGGCTGCAATGCGGGCCGGCATGATTGCGGGCAGCATCGAGCTCGGCTTGCCGAGCGCATCGAGCACCAGGCCCCAGCGATCCTTGAGCACGAGCGTCACGGTCTTCGGGTCGGTCGCCGTCAGCGAGGCGGTGTGGGCCAGGAGCTGCTGGCCGAGGCCGTCGCGCTCGCCCCAGCGCTTCAGCGAGGCGACCACGTCCGTGCTCGTCACCGGCGTGTTATCGTGGAATTTCAGGCCCTCGCGCAGCACGAAAGTCCAGGTCAGGCCATCGGTGGAGGTGGTGAAGCTCTCCGCCATCTGTGGCTTGATCAGGCCTTTGGCGTCGACCGCGAAGAGCGTGTCGTAGACCATATAGGCGTGGTTGCGGACCATGTAGTCGGAGGTCGTCATCGGATCGAGCGTGCGCAGGTCGCCGAAGGGGCGCACCTTCAACACGGTCTGGGCTGCGGCCGGCAGCGCCACCAGCGGCAGCACGAGGCCCGCTGCCAGCGCCAGTTTTCTCTTCAGGTTTGTCATCTTTTCCCTCCCTCTGAACTGTCTCGCGGTTCTTGTCGTCGGCTGCGGCGCTATACCCTGATTTTGCGGGCGAGCCGCGGGTCGATGGCATCGCGCAGCGCGTCGCCGAGCACGTTGACGGTGAGCACGAGGAGCGCGAGCGCCACGCCCGGGAAGGCGATCATCCAGGGCGCGCGCTGCATGAAGGGGCGCGCCTCGGCCAGCATGTTGCCCCAGCTCGGGATCGTCGGCGGCGTGCCGGCGCCGAGGAAGGACAGGATCGATTCCACGATCATCGCCGAGGCGAAGACATAGGTGGCCTGGACGATCACGGGCGCCGCCGCATTGGGCAGGATGTGGCGCAGCAGCATTCGCGTCAGGCCGGCGCCGTTGGTGATCGCCGCCTCGACATAAGTCTGCTCGCGCAAGACCAGCACCGAGGAGCGGACAACACGGGCCATCCGCGGAATCTCGGCGATACCGATCGCGATGACGACGTTCTGGACGCTCGACCCGAACAGCGACATCAGCGCGATCGCGAGCAGGATGCCGGGGATCGCCATGAGGCCGTCCATCACGCGCATCACGGTGCCATCGAGCCAGCGCACATAGCCGGCGACGAGGCCGATGAGCAGGCCGAAGGTGACGGTCAGGAGCGTGACGAGGGCGCCGATCGTCAGCGAGATCCGGGTGCCGTTCAGCGTTCGCGACAAGGTCGAGCGGCCGAGCTGGTCGGTCCCGAACAGGAATTCGGCTCCCGGCGGACGCAGGCGCTGGATCGGATTCACCCGGACCGGATCGGGCAGGATGTAGGGCGCGATCAGCGCGACCAGGGTGAAGGCGGCCAGGACAGCAAGGCCAGCGAGAATGGTCGGATTCATGCGCAGGAAGCGGCGCATGGCATGCACGGAGCTGGGCGCTTTCGCGACGGGGCCGGCCGCGGTCATCGTCACGGCGCCCTCAATAGCGGATGCGCGGGTCGAACAGCACATAGCTGAGGTCGACCAGCAGGTTGACGGTGACGTAGACGAGCGAGAAGACGAGGATCAGGCCCTGCACCACCGGATAGTCCCGCCGCAGGATCGCGTCGGTGGTCAGGCGGCCGAGACCGGGGATGTTGAACACCGTCTCGGTGACCACCACGCCGCCGAGCAGCGCGGCGATGCCGACGCCGACCACGGTCACGACCGGGATCGCGGCGTTCTTCAGCGCATGGCGCAGCACGACCATGCGAGGCTTGAGGCCCTTGGCATGGGCGGTGCGGACAAAGTCCTCCGCCAGTATCTCGAGCAGGCTCGCCCGTGTGACCCGCGCCAGCAGCGCCGCATAGAGCATGGCGAGGGCGAGCCCGGGCAGGACGAGGCTGTTCAGGCAGGGCAGCAGGCCCTGTGCGAGCGGCACATAGCCCTGTGTCGGGAACCAGCCGAGCGTCAGGGCGAAGACATAGACCAGGAAGAAGGCGACGACGAAGACCGGAGAGGAGAAACCGACCATGGCGAAGGCCATGACCATCCGGTCGACCCGGCTGCCGGCCTTGAGCGCACTCAGGGTTCCGAGCGGAAGCGCGATGGCGAGGGCCATCAGGATCGCGACGAGCGCCAGCATCGCCGTCGGCTCGATCCGCATCCCGATCAGCCGCGTCACCTCCATGTCGGAGAAGACCGAGCGGCCGAGATTGCCCTGGGCGAGCTGATCCGCCCAGGCGAAGAGCTGCTCCGTCAGCGGTTTGTCGAGGCCGAGCTGGGTCCGGATCGTGGCGATCTGCTCGGTCGTTGCCTGGTCGCCCGCGATCAGGACAGCCGGGTCGCCGGGCGTCAGTCGCAGCAGGAAGAAGACGAAGAGCCCGACGAAGGCCAGCACCGGGATCGTCGCGGCGAGCCGGCGCAGGACATAGGAGGTCATGACCGTCCCCGATTGTCCGCGGCGGAAACATGCGCGCCCATCATCTCGCCCCCAAACCTACTTTGTAACGTTTCAATCAAGCTCTCACACAGCCAGAAGAGCCGCAAGTGGCTTTCTAATAGAAATTGCGCTTGCGATTTGTGACATGGTCCGCAAAGCTGGATTCAAGTTTTGAACCGTTTCATTCGTGAGGTTGGATGGCGACGATCCGTGATGTGGCGCGCTTGGCTGATGTGTCGGTGGCGACGGTGTCGAATGTGCTCAACAGCGCCGATCGCGTCAGTCCCGAGCTTCTCGCGCGGGTTCGCGCCGCGATGGAGAAGCTGAGCTATACGCCCCATGCCGGCGCGCGCTCGCTGCGCAAGCGCTCGAGCGGGCTGATCGGCCTCGTCGTCGGCGACATCACCAACCCGTTCTTCTCCGACCTGTTCGAGGCCGTCGAGGATGCCGCGGCGGCGAGCGGCCATCTCGTGCTGCTGTGCAACTCCAATGAACGGAGCGAGCGCGAGGAGGCGCATCTGCGCATGCTGCGCACGCAGCGCATTGACGGGCTCATCCTGGCGCCGACGGGCGCGGTCTCGATGAACCGGGCCTCGCTGCTGGCGCAGTTGGAAGTGCCGATCGTTCTGGTCGACCGCGCCATGGAGGGGCTGGGTTATGATGCGGTCGTCCTCGACAACCGGCGGGCGGGCTTTGAGGCGACGCAGCACCTGATCGGCTGCGGCCACAGGCGGATCGGGCTGGTCAACGGGCCGGAGGTTCTGCGCACGGCTGCCGAGCGTCTTGCGGGTTATCGCGAGGCGCTGCTGGCGGCGGGGCTGTCGCTCGACCCTGAACTCATCCGCGACGCCGGCTTCCGTCAGCAGCCGGCCGAGCAGGCGATGGCCGAGTTGCTGGCCTTGCCGCAGCCGCCGAGCGCGGTCTTCGCCACCAACAACCTGATGACGGTCGGCGTCGTGAAGGCGCTGGCGGATCGCGGCCTTGCCTGCCCGCAGGACATCTCCGTCATCGGCATCGATGATCTGCCCTGGGCCGAGGCGGTCTCGCCCAGGCTCAGCGCCGTCGCTCAGCCGGTCCGCGCCATGGGGGAGGCTGCGCTCGATCTCCTGCTCCGGCGCCTTGCCGGTACCTTGTCCGGCCCCGGAACCACCACCGTGATGGCGCCACGCCTCGTCATCCGCCGCTCCTGCGGTGCGCCTGCCACCGGATTGCCTGCCCATGTCGACTGAACTCACCAAGCTCAGCGCGCTCGCCGTGCGCGACCTCCTCATGGCCGGTGAGGTCCGTTCGGTGGAGCTCGTCGAAGCTGCCGCGGCGCGCCTCGCCATCGTCGAGCCGCAGCTGAACGCCGTGCCGACGCTCTGCCTCGACCGGGCAATGGAGCAGGCGCGCGCGGCCGATGCGGCGCGGCGGGCTGGGCAAGCGAGCCTGCTCGGCGGGCTGCCGATCGTCGTCAAGGACAACAATGACGTCGAGGGCGTGCGCAACACCGGGGGCACGTCGATCTTCCGCGATCGCATTTCGACTGAATCGGACCGGACCGTCGCATTGATGGAGGCGAACGGCGCCGTCACCCTCGGCAAGTCGAACCTGTCCGAGCTCGGCGGCGCGCAGACCACCAACAGTGTTCATGGCACGACGCGGAACCCTTATGACCGGCGCCTGACCTGCGGCGGCTCCTCGGGCGGCGCGGCGGTGGCGCTGGCGACCGGCGAGGCCTGGCTCGCCCATGGCAATGATTATGGCGGCAGCCTGCGCATCCCGGCCGCATTCTGCAATGTGACGGGCCTGCGGCCGACGCCGGGCCGGGTGCCGCGCAAGCGATTGGCTGACCCGTTCGACACCATCGCGGTCGAGGGACCAATGGCGCGCGACGTCGCCGATCTCGCGCTCTTCTTCGATGCGATGACCGGCTACGACCCCGGCGACATCCTGACTGCGCCGACCGGCGAGGCACCCTTCCTGGATGCCGCGCAGGCGCCGCGCAAGCCGGCGCGCATCGCCATATCGGCCGATCTCGGCCTTTTGCCGATCGAGGAGCCGATCAGGCAAGCGCTTTCGGACCTAGCCGAGATGCTGGAGAAGTCCGGCATTGCGGTGGCGCACAGCGCGCCGGATGTGACGGGCGCGATGGACGCTTTCCGTGTGCTACGCGGAGAAGGATTCTACGCTACCTTCGAGCCGCTCCTCGTCGCGCATCGTGATGCGTTCCCGGCGCCGGTCCTGGCCGATCTGCTGCGCGGCCGCGATCAGCAGGGCCATGCCATCGTTACGGCCAACCGCCATCGCAGCGAGCTCTATCGCCGGGCGGTCGACTTTCTCGTCGAGCATGATTTCCTGATCTGCCCGGCGACGCAGGCCATGCCCTTTTCCGTCGAGACGCTGTTCCCGGCGGCCGTCGACGGACGGCCGATGCAGGACTATGTCGACTGGATCTCGATCACTGCGATCTGGTCGCTCACCGGCCTGCCGGCCATCGCCATCCCGATCGGCTTCTCGCGCGAAGGCCTGCCGATCGGCATCCAGATCCTGTCGCATGCCCGGCGCGAAGCCGATCTGTTCCGGCTAGCGGCCTGGATCGAGCGGGAACTCGCTTTGCCGAAGATGCCGATCGACCCGCGCTAGGGGAAAGCGCGTTCAGGCCGTCGCCGACGCGCTCATCAAAGCTGCCGAGGCGAGCCGCCGTTGCCGCAATTCGGGATGCTCGTCGAAAGGCTGGAGCGGCGTCATCCAGCGCCGGAGCGTCTGCTTGGTGTCGATGCGGGCGGTGAAGGGATCCTGGCCGTGCACGGTCCAGGCGATCGTCTCGCCGAGCTCGAGCAGGGCGAAGGCGCCGGCCGGTCCCGGCAGGGTGGTGAAGCTCTCGGTCAGCGACTGCAGGGTCAGATGCGGGATGGCGTCGACGGTGGTCAGCGTGTTCCAGTGGACATGGCCGGCGATACAGACCATCGGCACCCTCGCCCGGGCGAGCACGGCGCGGACGCGCTCGGCGCCGGGATAGGTCGAGGCTTCCGGATTGCGCTCGAAATAGTAGTTGCCGATCTGGCCATGGCCGGAGACGGGAACATGGCTCATCACCACCAGCGGCCGGTCGGCAGCCTCGATCGCCGCAGCGAGCCAGATCAGATCGGCCTCGCGCAGCACGAAACCACCCGGGCGGTGGATGCGCGAATCCGCGGCCCAGAGCACGAGGCGCCAGTCGCCGAGATCGACGGTGCGATGGCCCAGGCTATGGCCGAGGATCTCCTCGTTCTCGGTGACGCTGAGATGGTCGCGGTCGTGATTGCCGCAGAGATGGAAGCGCGGTGCCGTGATCGGCGCGAGGGCCTCCGCGACCTCGCGCTCGAGCCTGAGGTCGGTGGCGTGGTCGACGTCGGAGATGCGGTCGCCGAGATCGATCACGGCGTCGGGCCTGGTCTCGGCGACGAAGCGGCGGAATTCGCCCATCAGCGGCAGGGCCGCGCTGCCGACCTTGGTGAAGCTGTTCTCGCCGTGATGGATATCGGCGACGAAGGCGAGGCGGAGGGATCGGGTCATGGCGGGGCTCGTAGAAGAAGCGGAAGGGGCAAGGGCAGTGCCGTCATTGCGAGCGTAGCGAAGCAATCCAGCATCAGAGAGCACTATGTCTCCCTGGATTGCTTCGTCGGCTAACGCCTCCTCGCAATGACGACCTTGGTCGTTTTTAGCGAGCCGCGAGCGTCACGCGGCCGGCGCGGAAATCGAGCACATAGGGGATGTGCCCCTGCAGCGGCCGCCAGGCGAGCGAGCGCTTCATGCCGTAGGACTCGTAGGGCTGGTAGAGTGGCAGCACCGGTGGATCGTTCTTGATCGCCTGCATCAGTGCGGCATAGGCCTGCTTGCGTTCGCTAAGGTCGGTCGAGAAGCGGAACTTGTCCCAGAGGGCGATGTAGGCGTCGTCGGCCTTGAAGCGGCCTTCCGAGGCGGAGTTGCCGGTCGGCGCCCACATGATGCCGAAGGCACCGGCCGGGTCGGGGAAATACATCGGGTTCGACCAGCCGCGCGCCATCATGGTCGGGTCCGAGCCCGTCCACTGCTCGGTGACGTTGAGCTGCATCTTGACGCCGACGGCGCCCCACATCTCCTGGATCGCCTGCGCCGCGAGCAGGCCGTTGGTGTAGTAGGCCGCCTGGATGTCGTAGCGGATCGGTGAGCCGTCATAGCCGGCTTCCTTGAGCAGCGCCCTGGCCTTGGCCGGGTCGTATTCGAAGGTGGCGAGCTCGGGCATGTAGAGCGGGCCGAACTGCGCGAAGGTATGAGAGGTCGGCACCTTGGCCTTGCCGAACCAGAGCGCCTCGTTCAGCGTCTTGCGGTCGATAGCGTAGGACAGCGCCTGGCGCAGCTTGGGGTTGGCCATCTTCGGGTTCTGGGTGTTGAAGATGACGACGTGGAAGAGCGGCGTCTGCATGCCCTCGACCTTGAGCTTCGGATCGGCCGCGATCGGCTCGAGCTGATCCGGCGGGACGTTGGTGATGAGATCGACCTCGCTGTTCTTGAGCGCCGTCAGACGCCCCGAAAGCTCAGGGATGCGGGTGACGGTGACCTTCTGGAACGGGGCCTTCTCGCCCCAGAAGCCGTCGAAGCGCTCATAGACCAGGCGCTGGTTCGGTACGAACTCGGCGATTTTGTAGGGGCCGGTGCCGACCGGCTTCAGCGCGAAGGCCTCGAAATCGGAGGCCTCGGCGACGTTCGGATCGCCGGTCAGGGCCATCACGTATTTCTTCGGCACGATCATGCCCTGCTGGACGTTGAGCAGCGTCTCGAACAGCGGCTCGGGCCTGGTCGCGGTGATGCGCACGGTCTCACCATCGACGGCCTCGACCCTGGCCATGTTCGGCAGCGTGTCGCGCTTGCGGATGCCATAGGGCGGGAAGGTCGCGTTGATGATGCGGTCGAAGGAGAAGACGACATCCTCGACCGTCATCGGGTCGCCATTGTGGAAGGTTACGCTCTGGCGGATTTTGAGTTCGATCACGGTCGGCGAGACCTGCGTCCAGCTGGTCGCGATGCCCGGCTGCCAGACGCTTTCGGCGCGGGTGGCGTCCTTGCCGATCAGCGGGTCGAAGGCGTTGAAGTAGAACTGCGAGCCGACATTCGAGAAATCGCGGCCGGGGTCGAGCCAGGGCGCCATGTTCTGGACGCCGACCTTCAATTCCTGTGCCTCGGCGAAGCTGACGAATGCCGTCGCCGAGAGCGCGGCGAGCGCTAGGGTCTTCAGGATCTTGCACATGATTGTCTGTCCCTTGTTCGGGTGAACGGCATGAATAGCGAATGGGCAGTCAGCGTCCGCGCAGGCGCGGGTCGAGGCGGTCGCGCAGCGCATCCCCGAGCAGCATGGCGACGAGGCTGACGAGCACGATGAAGAGGGCGGGTATGGCGACGATCCAGGGCGCGGAGGCCATGTAGTCCCGGCCCTGGCCGACCATCGAGCCGAGCGTCGCGGTCGGTGGCTGGACGCCGAGGCCGAGGAAGGAGAGCGCCGATTCCAGCAGGATCAGGTTCGAGAAGTTGAGGCTCGCCATGACCACGACCGGCGAGATCAGGTTCGGGATCATGTGGACGGTGGCGATGCGCCAGGGGCCGGCGCCGGCGGCGCGGGCGGCCTCGACGAAGGGCATCTCGCGCAAGCTCAGCACCTGGGCCCGGATCAGCCTCGCGAAATGGGCCCAGTAGGCGATGCCGAGCACGCAGATCAGCACCGTGACGTCGGTCCCGGCGAGCGCCACGACGAAGAGCGCGACGAGGGTGAAGGGCAGCGACATCATGATGTCGACGAGGCCCATGATCAGCGCATCGGCCCAGCCGCGCAGCAGCCCTGCAGCGAGGCCGAGCGCCGCGCCGATGGCAAGACCGAGCAGGCTGCCGAAGAGCGCGAGCGCCAGCGTCAGGCGCAGGCCGTAGAGACAGCGCGACAGCAGATCGCGGCCGAGCTGGTCGGTGCCGAGCCAGTAGAGCGGGTTGGCGCCGGTGCTGCCGACCGGAGGCTTCAACCGCGCCAGGAGCCGCTGCTGGTCGGGCTCGAAGGGCGAGACCAGCGGGGCGAGCACTGCGAGCGCGAGTAAAATCAATCCGAGCAGCGCCGCTGCCGTGACCAGCATGTTGGCGCCGCCCAGCGATGGGAGCTTGAGCCGCGGCAGCCGGCGCGGCGGGAGCATGAGCTTGGCGTCTGCGATCTCGGTCATGGCGGGTCAGGCTCCGACGAGGCGCACGCGCGGATCGGACGCGGCATAGGCGAGGTCGATCGCGAAATTGACGAGGATGACGGTGCTGGCGACGACGAGGACGCCGAACTGCAGCACCGGATAATCGCGGCGCAGTGTCGCGCCGACGAGCAGGTCCCCAACCCCGTTCCAGGCGAAGACGGTCTCGACCACGACGGCGCCGGAGACGAGCGTGGTGATCTGCAGGCCGAGCACGGTGATGACCGGGATCAGCGCATTGCGCAGCCCGTGCCGCAGGATGATGGCGCGCTCGGACAGGCCCTTGGCGCGGGCGGTGCGCATATAGTCCTCGGAGAGGACGTCGAGCATGGCGTTGCGGGTGTAGCGGGTGAGCGCCGCGACGAAATAGGCGGCCAGCGCCACCGTCGGCATCAGATAGTGGAGGGCGGTGGCGGAGCCGGCGCTCGGCAGCCAGTGCAGCGTGTAGGAGAAGACGAGCAGCAGCAGGATGGCGAGGACGAAGTTCGGGACCGCGTAGCCGAGGAAGGCGACGAAGAGCATGCTCTGGCCGCGCGGCTGTCCGCGCCAAAGCGCGGCGAGAATGCCGAGCGGGACGCCGACCGCGATGGTCAGCGCCAGCGTCGCAAGCAGCAGGGAGGCGCTCTGCCAGAGCCTTTCGCCGAAGATCACGGCGACCGGCCGCCGCTCCATCAGGCCGAGCCCAAAATCGCCTGAGAGCAGGGACTTCCAGAACAGCAGGTATTGCTCCGCGATCGGGCGGTCGAGGCCCCAATAGGCGATCATCTCGGCCCGCGAGACGGCATCGAGCCCTTCCGGCATCAGGAAATCGATGGGATTTCCGGTCAGTCGCGTTGCCAGGAAGACGGCCGTGACGATCGCCCAGAGGGTGATGGTCATGCGCAGGAGACGGCTGCCTAGGAATGCGAGCATGGCGTCCTCTGGGACGGGCTGCGGGTGTCGCCGCGCGGCCGGTTGGGCCGGCCGAGACCCGAGCCTTCTGGCAGCCTTCCATGACAAGCTTATGAATATAGCTCACTCAGTATCATGTTTGACACTGAGACAATCTCAGTCCATGCATGCCCGACTTCGACGCGGAGTTAGCGGTGCACGTAGCGGACGATATTCGTGGCTGGCTGATCGATCTCGACGGCACCTTGATCTGCGGCGGCCGGGCGATGCCGGGTGCCAGGGCTTTTCTGGACGCCTGCGCCGGCCGCTTCGCCGTGGTCTCGAACGATGCCGAGCACACGCCGGCGGAACTGGCGAGCTACCTGCGGCGGATGGGGCTCGAGGTTCCGGCGAGCCGTATCGTGCTGGCGGGAGCAGTCGCGCTCGATGACATCGCCGCGCGACGCCCGGGCGCTCGCGTGCTCGTGCTGGCGGGCGACAGCCTCATGCGCCATGCGCGCGAGCGCGGCCTCGTGCCGGTTCGGACGCGGCCCGATATCGTCTTCCTCGGCCGCGACCGGCGCTTCAGCCATGCGCGGCTGGCGCTCGCAGCCAATGCCGTGCGAGCGGGGGCCGAGCTCGTCGTCGCCAATCCCGATCTCGTCCATCCCGGCCCCGAGGGTGCGGTCGTGCCGGAAACCGGCGCGCTGCTGGCGGCGCTCCTCGCCTGCACCGGTCCCGTCAGCTATCGGCTCATCGGTAAGCCGGAGCCGACATTGTTCGATGCCGGGCTCGCCTTGCTCGGCCTGCCGAAACGGATTGTCGCCATGCTCGGCGACAATCCCCGGACCGACGGTGAGGGCGCGCGCCGCTTCGGCCTGCGTTATGTCGAGATCGCCGGTGGGGTTTTCCCGCAAGTGGATGCCGAGACAACTTGCCCGCGAGAGGAAGGCGTGTTCGCCTTGCCGGCATGACCATCTCTCAACGCAAGCCGGATGCCGACGCCATGGCGGAAAACCCCGATCGGGCGCGCAGTGGCGGGCATGACGGCTTCGATGGCGTGATCGAGCGGCTGACGGCGCTCCGCCCGACGCTGCCGCCCACGGCGGCCCGCATCGCCGATGTCTTCCTCGCCCATGCGGCCGAGGTCGTCCATATGTCGGTGACGGAGGTGGCCGAGCGGGCGGAAGCGAGCGAAGGCAGCGTGATCTCGCTCTGCCGCCAGCTCGGCGCGCGCGGCTTCCAGCAGGTCAAGATCGCGCTGGCGCGCGATCTGGTGCAGCCGGTGCAGTTCATCCACGAGGATCTCGCCCGCACCGACGATACCGGCACCGTGATCGAGAAGATCTTCGGCAGCGATCTGCAGGCGCTGCACGACACCATGAAGGTACTCGACCGGGGGGCGATGGAGCGCGCCGTCGCCGCGATCCGTCGGACGCGCCGCGTCGAGCTCTACGGCATCGGCAGCGCCGCCCCGATCGCGGAAGACGCGAACTATCGGCTGCTGCGCATCGGCGTCGAATCCAAGGTCGTGGTCGATTCCCACGTTCAGGCGATCAGCGCCGCGCTGACCGGCCCCGAAGTCGCAACGATCACCATCTCGCATTCCGGCTCGACCCACGAGACCGTCACCGCGACAAGGCTCGCCCGAGAGGCCGGGGCGACGACGATCTGCATCACGAATTTCGGCAAGTCGCCGCTGCTCGCCTATGCCGACATCGTCTTGAACACCATGGCGCGCGAGACCCAGTTCCGCACCGAGGCGATGACGAGCCGGATCGCGCAGCTTGCCGTGATCGACGCCCTGATCGCCTGCCTGTCGCTGGCCGATTACGACAAGGCCGTCGCGACGATCGGCAGGACCTTCGACGTGCTCTCGACCAAGCGGTTCTAGCGCTGGCTAGCGCCCCTTATGCGAAGAGCGCTGCCGGGTTGGGCGTATACTTGGCGAGCTTGTCGCGATCGATCGTGACGCCGAGGCCGGGCAGGTCGGGGATCGTCAGCCAGCCTTCCGCATCGAGATCGAAGGGCCTCGCGAGGATGCCGTCGACATAGGGGCTGCCGCCGATGAATTCGACGAGGTCGGCATCGGGGAAGGCGGTCGCCATCTGCAAATCGGCGGCGAGGCCGAGCGCCGTGTTCCAGCCATGGCCGACATATCTGATGCCGAGGTCATAGGCCATCCAGGCGATGCGGCGCTGCTCGGAGATGCCGCCGACTTTGGTGACATCCGGCTGGACGATGTCGACGGCACCGGTGGTCAGCCAGGGAATGAAGCTCTGGCGCCTTGTCAGGACCTCGCAGCCAGCGATCGGCACCGGCGAGGAGCGACGGAGCTCACGGTAGTCGTCGATCGCGTCCGGCCGGACCGGCTCCTCGAACCAGCCGACATCGTAATCGGCGAGCATTTCGGCGGTGCGCTTGGCCCATTTCAGCCCATGCGGCCAGAGCGCGTCGCTGGCGCCGGCATCGACGAAGAGCTTGGAGCGCTCGCCGGCGGCCTCGCGTGCGGCGCGCACGATCGCTTCGTCGAGCTTGGTGTCGAGCGCCCGGCCGAACGGGCCCCAGCCGATCTTGAAGGCGGTGAAACCCTTGTCGCGATAGCTCGCGACGACGTCCCGCATCGCGTCGGGCTCCTCCATCAGGAGCGAGCAATAGGGCTGCACGCGCTCGCGATAGCGGCCGCCGAGCAACCGGCCGACGCTGAGGCCGGTGGCCTGGCCGAGAATGTCCCAGAGCGCAATATCGATGCCGCTGATCGTATGCGTCAGGGTGCCGCCGCGGCCCATCCAGAAGGTGTTCTGGTGCAGCTTCTCGCTGACGAAGTCGGGCGAGAGCGCATCGGCGCCGAGGAAGAGCGGCTCCAGCACCTTGAGCCCGGCCTGGACGAGGCGTCCGTCGGTGAAGACGCTGCCATAGCCGGTGACGCCCTGATCGGTGTGCACCGCGATCAGTGCATGGATCGAATCCTCCGGCCGGATCTCGGCGGACCAGCCGCCCTTCGGGCTCTCGCCGAAAAGCGGGGCGGCCTCGATGCGGGTGATCCTGAACGGCGGCAGCGCTGCCGGGCGGTTGCCTGCGCGGGTCTGTGGAAGAGCCTGATCGTTCACTGTGCGTCCCTTTCCCTGCGGCGCTTGGCGACGATGGCCTCGTAGTCCATCGCGTGGTTCATCACGGTGATGTGCTCGTCGAGCGTGCGCTCGATCGCCTCGATGTCGCCGGCCTCGAAGACTGCGAGCAGGTCGACATGCTCCTCGACGACGCCGGCCATCGGCTTGCCGAAGGTGGCGAGGCCGAAAATGATCGTGCATTGCGGCGCCAGCGTCTCCCACAGATCGAGTGTGACGCTGTTGCCGCCGAGCCGGCAGAGGGCGCGGTGGAAGCGCGTATCAGCGACCGCGACGCCATAGGCGCTGCCGCGCGCCGCCATCAACTCCATCTCGGCGACGGCGCTGCGCAGATCGTCGAGATGGCTGCCGCGATTGCGGCCGGCGGCGACGGCGCGGGCGGTGGCGCTGGCCTCGAGCGCGATGCGGGCCTCGATCAGGTCGGAAACGCGCTCATTGGTGACCGGGCGCAGCCTGATGCCCTTATAGGGCTCGCTGACGACGACGCCCTGGCTTTCCAGTAGGCGCAAGGCCTCGCGCACCGGCACGCGGCTGACGCCCAGCTTGCGGGCGAGATCGACCTCGACGATGCGGTCTCCCGGCAGGATCAGCCCGGCGGCTCCGCCGGCGATGATCGCTTCGATGGTGTGGTCGACGAGGGTCTGCGGCTGGAGCGGCTGCCAGTCCGGGGCCGGGCTCCCGATCCGCTCCGGTGTCGCCGTCCCGGTCGCCCCCATGCGTTCGTCCGCCTCCGGCATGCAACTCTCTCTCGCTTGACACATCGTATGATCGTATACAATCATACGAAAACAAGAGCAAGAAGGGGCTCAGCATGTCGTCCACAAGCCGGGTTCGCTGCGAGATCGATTTCGAGGCGAGCGGCCGTCAGGCCGGCTATCTGCGCGCGCCATTATCCCGCAACACCTCGGGCTGGGGCGTCGTCGAGATTCCGGTCGTCAGCGTGAAGAACGGCAGTGGCCCGACGATCCTGTTCACGGGAGGCGTCCACGGCGACGAATACGAGGGGCCGATCGCCATCTCGCGGCTCGCCCGCAGCCTCGATCCGGCCAGGGTCCAGGGCCGCGTCATCATGATCCCGGCGCTCAACATCCCAGCGGTGATGAACGACACGCGGCTCTCGCCGGTTGACAACCGCGACATGAACCGCTGCTTTCCGGGCAATCCGAAGGGCACCTTCTCGGAGATGCTGGCGCATTTCGTCGATGAGGTGCTGCTGCCGCTGGTCGACATCTCCGTCGACCTTCATACGGCGGGTCACTCGGGCGATTCCGCCCTCTCGACCAACATGCACTACGTCGCCGACACCGCCCTGCGCGAGCGGACCATGGCGGCGGCGGCGGCCTTCGGCGCGCCCTACAATGTCGTGTTCTGGGGTGTCGACGAAGGCGCGACGCTGACCTCCTCGGTCGAGCGGCGCGGCATCCTCTCGCTCGGCACCGAGCTTGGCGGCTGGGGGCGGGTCAATGTCGAGGGCGTGCGCATCGCCGACCGGGCCCTGACCAATATCCTCAAGCATTTCGGGCTGATGGAGGGCAAGCCGGAGACGCGCCAGCGCGACGGCTCTCCTGGCACCCGCCACATGATGGTGCGGGATTCAGCCGGCTATTCCTTCGCTCCTGCGGGCGGGCTGTTCGAGCCGCGCAACGTCGTCGGCGACGCCTGCCGCGCCGGCGAGCTCGCCGGCTATCTGCATTTCGTCGAGGACATCGACCGCGCGCCGCTGGAGGTGCGCTATCGCCGCGACGGGGTGCTGTGGATGTCGGCCGGGCCGGGCCGCGTGCAGCGCGGCGATGCCGTGGCCGTGCTGATGGAGGATTACGACGCGCTACGCGCCGCGGCCTGACTGTCTTCGTGCCTGACCATCAATCCGGAGGGGATAAGAACATGGCAAAGCACCTCATTCTCAAAGCAGCTGTCATCGCGGCCATCGCCCTGGGAGGGGCTCAAGGAGCGCTGGCCCAGCGCAAAGGCGGCGAGGTCGTCATCGGCATCAGCCAGGCGCCGCCCTCGCTCGATGCCCAGATCACCTCGGCGCAGGCATCGCGCAACGTCACGCTGCATATCTTCGAGACGCTCTATGCCCGCGACGAGAACGCCAAGCCGGTGCCGGAGCTGGCCGAGGGTGTCACCGTCTCGCCGGATGGGAAGAGCTATGTCTTCCCGATCCGCAAGGACGTGACCTTCCACAACGGCAAGAAGCTCGACGCCGCCGACGTCGTCGCCTCGCTCGAGCGCTATCGCAAGATTGGCGCGTCGCCCGCGCTCGTCGCCGCGATCGATACGGTCAAGGCGAGCGGCGAGCATGAGGTCACGGTCACGCTGAAGCAGGCCCAGTCGACCTTCCTCGACAATCTCTCGTCGCCGCGTGCGCCGATCGCGATCTATCCGGCGAGCGAGGCCGCCAAGGAAGCCGGCAAGATCGAGATCATCGGCACCGGTCCGTACAAGTTCGTCGAGTACAAGCCTGACAGCCACGTCAAGCTGACGCGCTTCGATGGCTATGCGCCCAACCCCAAGGGCACCGGCCGCGATGGCTTCGCCGGCAAGAAGGAAGCCTTCCTCGACAGCGTGACCTTCCGCTTCATGCCGGAAGGGGGCGCGCGCACGGCGGCGCTCGAGGCCGGTCAGATCCAGTTCAACGAAACCGTCGACGGGTCGACGGCGAAGCGGCTCGGCAGCGACGCACGCTTCACCATCCACAAGGTGATGCCGTTCGGCCTGCAGGTGATCAAGTTCAACCAGGCGCAGCCGCCGGCCAACGACGTCAACTTCCGTCTCGCCGTGCAGGCGGCGCTCGACATGGAGGAGATCATGGCGATCTCCTATGCCGACATCTACCAGATGGACCCGAGCTGGCTTTATCCGGGCGCCGCCTTTCACTCGACTGTCGGCAGCGACAAATACAACAAGGCCGACCTGAAGCTCGCCAAGGAGCTGCTCGGCAAATCCTCCTACAAGGGTGGCAAGGTCACCTTCATCGTCGACAACCTGCGCGCCAATGTCGACACCGCGACAGTGGTGCAGCAGAAGCTCAAGGAGATCGGGATCGAGGTCGAGATCGCCGTCTCGGACTGGCCGACCGTCTCCAAGATCGGCTTCACGCCGACGAACTGGACCTTCTGGACCCACGGCTTCGGCATCGAGCCCTATGAGGGGCCGGGCTCGGTGATGGCGCCCTGGGTGAACGGGCTCTCGCAGCAGGCCAAGGACCCGGAGATCGACCGCATCGCGGCCGCGTTCAACGCCGAACTGGACGAGGGCAAGCGCAAGGCGCTCTACGATGCCTTCCAGAAGCACATGTACGATGCCGCCGTCGCCATGAAGGCCGGCAATTACGGGATCTTCCAGACCTCGACGGCGAAGCTCAAGAACTTCAAGCCCTACCGCATTCCCCGGATGTGGGGCGTCTGGCTCGAGCCGTGAGCCCGAGCGGCTGAACTCCACCTCATGGACGTCGACCACTGCCAGGAACGCCTAGTCATCCCGGCCGGAGCGTAGCGAAGAGCCGGGATCCATGCCCGAACCTTCATCGGAAATGCTCAGGAATGGATCCCGGGTCTCCCTCCGGTCGCCCGGGATGACGCGCGTTTATCTCTGTTATCAGCCAACTCTCAAAGGAAGGGCGGCATGGGAAGCTTCCTGATCCGCCGCCTGGCGGGCGCCTTCGTCGTGCTCGCGCTGGTGTCGCTGATGTCCTTTGCGCTGATCTGGCTGGTGCCGGGCGATCCGGCGGCGGCCTTTCTCGACGCCTCGGCGACGCCGGCACAGATCGCCACGCTGCGCAGCGCGCTCGGGCTCGACCTGTCGCTGCCGCAGCAGATGATCGGCTGGTACGGGCGGATTCTGAGCGGCGATCTCGGCCAGTCGATCCTGCTCAACCGCTCGGTCAGCGCAGCCCTGATCGAGCGCCTGCCGGTGACGCTGGCGCTGGCGGCGCTCGCGCTCGCCTTCGCGGTCGTGGTCGGCGTCACCGCCGGCCTCGTCGCCGCCGTCAACCACAACCGCTGGCCCGACCAGGCGGTGATGACGGCGGCGCTGCTCGGATTGTCGGTTCCCGATTTCTGGCTCGGCCTGGTGATGGTCCTCGTCTTCGCGGTCTCGCTTGGCTGGCTGCCGAGCGGCGGCTTCACAGCCTTCACGCAATCGCCCAGTGAGTGGCTGCGCTGCATGATCCTGCCGGCACTGACGCTCGGCCTCGTCCAGGTCGGCTTCATCGCCCGGATGGCGCGCGCCTCGATGCTCGACACGCTCGGGCAGGATTATGTCCGCACCGCCGACGCCAAAGGCCTCGCGAAGCTGCGGGTCGTGCTGCGGCATGCCTTACCTAATGCCCTGATCCCGATTCTCACCGTGATCGGCATCGTCTCCGGCGCGTTGCTCGGCGGCGCCGTCATCGTCGAGCAGGTCTTCTCGATCCCGGGGATCGGCCGCCTGATCGTCGGCGCCATCGCCGCGCGCGATTTTCCGGTGCTGCAGGGCGGGCTTCTGTTCCTCGCGGTCGTCTATCTCTCGATCAATCTCGTGGTCGATGTCCTCTACGCCGTCGTCGATCCGCGGGTGAGACTGGCATGAGCGCGGGCGAACCGCTTGTCGGCCGCGCTGCGTGGCGACGCCTGCTGCGCCACCGCTCCTTCATGATCGGCGGCGTGCTGATCCTCGCCATGGTGCTGGTCGCGCTCGCCGCCGGCCTGCTCTCACCCTTCGATCCGCTGCGCAGCAATGTCCGCGCCCGGCTGGTGGCGCCGGATGCCGTCCACTGGTTCGGCACCGACCATTTCGGCCGCGACATCCTCTCGCGCGTGATGATCGGGGCTCGCATCTCGCTCGCCATCGGTGCCCTCACCGCCATCCTCGCCGGCATCGCGGGGACGCTGAGCGGCGCGGTCGCCGGCTTCTTCCCGCGCCTCGACCAGCCGATCATGCGGGTGATGGACGCGCTGATGGCGTTCCCCTCGATCGTGCTCGCCATGGTGGTCTCGGCCGTGCTTGGCGCGTCGCTGACCAATGTCGTGATCGCGCTCGCCATCGCCACGACGCCGCACACCGCCCGGATCGTGCGCGCCTCGGTGCTGCTGGAGCGCGAGCTGGACTATGTCTCGGCCGCGCGTGCGATCGGCGCCGGCGAAATGACCATCCTGTTCAAGCATGTGCTGCGCAATGCCGCCGGGCCGCTGATCGTGCGGTTGACCTATGTCTTCGCCATCGCGGTGCTGGCCGAGGCGGCGCTGTCCTTCGTCGGCGCCGGGCCGCCGCCGCCGGCCGCGTCCTTCGGCTCGATCATCGCCCAGGGTCGCGATTTCATGCGCGAAGCGCCGTGGATCACGGTGTTTCCGGGCCTCGCCATCATCGTCTGCGTGCTCGGCCTCAACCTGCTCGGTGACGGCCTGCGCGACGTGCTCGATCCCCGCCTGAAATTCTGACCCGCCGGAGCCTGCGATGAAACGCATCCTGATCGCCGACTGCAAACAGGAGATCTCATCCTTCAATCCGCTGCCGTCGCACTACGACAACTTCCTGATCCGCAACGGCGAGGAGCTCTACGAGCAGCGCGGCCAGAACCAGGAGCTCGGCGGCGCGCTCGCGGTGTTCGAGGCACGGCCCGACATTGAGATCGTGCCGACGATCTGCGCGCGCGCCGGCAGCGCCGGCCTGCTCTCGGCGGAAGGCTGGAAGAGGCTCTCCGAGGAGGTCCTGGCGGCGATCTTCGCCAAACTCGATGGCATCGACGGCATCTATGTCTCGCTGCATGGCGCGATGGGTGCCGATGGTGAGCTCGATCCGGAAGGCTATCTGCTGGAGAAGCTGCGCGAGCGTGTCGGGCCGGAGATGCCGATCGTCATCTCGCTCGACCTGCACGGCATCCTGACCGGCCGCATGCTGCGCCAGGTCGACGGCTTTGCGATCTACTGGACCTATCCGCATGTCGACTTCGCCGACACCGGCCGACGCGCGGCCGAACTGCTGCTGAAGCTGATGGCTGGCGGGGTCAGGCCGGTCGCGGCACGCGTCGTCATTCCGGCGCTGGTCCGGGGCGATGAGCTCATCACCAAGACAGGCTGCTATGGCGAACTGCTCGCCGAATGCCGCCGTCTTGAGGAAGAGGGGCGGGCGCTCGCGGCCGGCATCATGATCGGTAACCCCTTCACCGACGTGCCGGAGCTCTGTTCGCAGGTCCTGATCCTGACCGATGGCGACCCGGCGACCGCCGAGCGGGAAGCGACAAAGCTGGCGCAGGAGTTTTGGCCATTGCGCTTTCGCATGCAGGGCAAGCTCGTGCCGCTGGGTCGCGCCATCGCCCAGGCGCGCAGCATCGACGGGCCAGTGATCTTCACCGACGCCGCCGACGCCACCTCTTCGGGAGCGTCGGGCGACAGCAACGCAATCCTCGTGGCGTTGCGTGAGGCCGGCTACCGCAAGCGGGTGCTGGCGCAGATCGTCGATGCGGCGGCTGCGGCCGCGGCGCATGCGGCGGGAGTCGGAGCGAGCCTCTCGCTGACGCTCGGCGGCTCGATCGACCCGGCCCGGTTCCCGCCGCTGCAGGTGACCGCAACGGTCAAGCTGCTCTCGGACGGCGAAGCCTCGCTCGAGACGATGAAGGCGCCGCTTCGGGCCGGCCCGACCGCGGTGCTGACTTACGACAACGTCACCGTCGTCGTGATGAGCCGCTCGGTCAGCCTGTTCGACCGGGCGATGTACTACGCCAATGGGCTCGATCCGGAGGATTTCGACCTGATCGTGGTGAAGTCGCCGCACACCGAATTCCACATGTTCGACCAGTGGTGCGCGCGCAATTTCAACGTCGACGCGCCCGGTGCGACCTCGGCGAACCTCCGGAGTCTCGGGCACCGCATCTGCGCCCGTCCCGTCTATCCGCTCGACGACAACGTCACCTTCGCGCCGCGCGCGACGATCTACGAACTGTGAGGACCAGGCCCGTGCCCAGGATCGAGGCTGTCGACTTCTTCTACCTCGCCATGCCCGTCGTCACCGACGAGGCCGATGGCAGCCAGGACGCGCTCTTGGTGCGGGTCGCCGCCGGCGGCCATGTCGGCTGGGGCGAATGCGAGGCGGCGCCGCTGCCGTCGATCGCCGCTTTTATCTGCCCGATGTCGCACGGGGTCTGCCGGCCCGTCGCCGATTCCGTCCTTGGCCAGAGGCTGGAGGGCCCCGAGGACATCGCCCGTATTGCTGCCGCGGTCGCCTACAACTCGATGGACCTGCTGCAGGCGCCGCATACCTTCTCCGGCGTCGAGATGGCATTGTGGGACATTCTCGGCAAATTGCGTTCCGAGCCGGTCTGGCGCCTGCTCGGCTATCGCCAGAGCCATCCCAAGACGCCCTATGCCTCGGTGCTGTTCGGCGACACGGCGCAGGAGACGCTCGAGCGCGCCCGCGATGCCAGGAAGCGGAGTTTCCGCGCCGCCAAGTTCGGCTGGGGGCCGATCGGCCGCGGCAGCGTCGAGGCCGATGCCGAGCATTTTGTCGCGGCGCGGGAGGGGCTGGGAGCGGACGGGATCCTGCTGGTCGATACCGGCCAGATCTTCATCGAGGATGTCGAACGCGCGGCCGCCCGCTTGCCGGCAATGGAAAAGGCTGAGGTCCTCTGGTTCGAGGAACCCTTTCACGCCAGCGCGCTCGACGCCTATGGCGCACTCGCCAGGCGCAGCCCAAAAGTACGTCTGGCTGGCGGCGAGGGCGCCCACAATGAATCGATGGCCAAGCAGCTGATCGACTATGGCGGCATCGGCTATGTCCAGATCGATTGCGGCCGGATCGGCGGAATCGGTCCCTCGAAGGCGGTGGCCGATTATGCGGTGGTGAAGGGCGTGACTTTCGTCAATCACACCTTCACCTCGCATCTCGCCCTCTCGGCCTCGCTGCAACCCTATGCCGGCCTCGTCGATCACGAGATCTGCGAATATCCGGTGATGCCGAAGCCGCTCGCCACGGCGATCTCCGCCAATCATCTGGAGCGCGACGCTCACGGGCAGGTCGCGGCGCCGGATGCGCCGGGCCTCGGCATCGAGGTCGCGACGACAGCGCTGAAAAGCTACCTTCAGGAGGTCGAGATCTCGGTCCAAGGCAAGCGGCTCTATAGCACGCCTAGCCTCTGAACGGTGCTTGACGATGTAGCGCCGCCTTATAGGGTGGGCGCGATCGAGGTTCTCCGGGTTGCTTCCGGAGCTAAGAGGGAATTCGGTGAGGCGCTGGGCATCGGACCGAAAAGTGGAATCCACTTTTCGGGTGAATCCGATGCCTCGACAAAGAGATAGATCGCCATTCTGCGTCCGATAGGACACATGGCGATCTGTGGCCAAAGCCGAGGCTGCCCCCGCAACTGTAAGCGGCGAGCCCTCCGTCCATCGTCCACTGGCGCCTAGCGCGCCGGGAAGGCCGGGCGGAGTCAGCGTCGACCCGCGAGCCAGGAGACCTGCCCCGATCGTTGAAGACGTCTTTCGGGCGGGGTGTCCCGGAGGTGTGCATCGGTGGCGGTCGTCCGAGACCGCCATCTGTCCACATCCCCTGCGCAGCTCCCATCCGTCATCTCGGGGAGCGATGAAGCCCATGTTCATGACGACCGCCATGCGCGCGACCGCGCAGAGCTTGACGGCTGCGTGCAGCCAATCCTATCAGGGATGCAACATTGTTACATCTAAGGTTGCTCCTGTGCCGACCATTCGCTGTCTTCGATTGCCGGCCGCGGCACTCCTCGGCACCCTACTTGTGGGCGCAGCCTCTGCCGCGCCGACGCAGTATCCGCTGACGCTGGAGAACTGTCGCGAGAGCGTGACCTTCGCCGCGCCGCCCAAGCGCGTCGTCGCGATCGGCCAGACGCAGGCGGAGATTCTCTACGCGCTCGGTCTCGGCGACCGTGTCGTCGGCACCGCAGTCTGGTTCTCGCCCGTCGCCAAGCCCTATGAGGCGGTCAACGCCAAGGTGAAGCGTCTCGCCGACAATGATCCGAGCTTCGAGGCGGTGCTGGCGCAGGAGCCCGATCTCGTCACTGCGATGTTCGAGTGGCATGTCGGACCCAACGGCATCGTCGGCAAGCGCGACCAGTTCGCCAAGGTGAAGGTGCCGACCTATGTCTCGCCGACCGATTGTGTCGGCAAGGACAATTCCGGCGCCGGCGACGGTGTGCGGACGCAGATGTTCACGATGGAGCTGGTCTATCGCAACATCCGCGAGTTCGGGCAGATCTTCGACGTTGCCGATCGGGCCGATAAACTCGTGGCCGAGCTCAAGGCGCGCGAGGAGAAGGCGGTCCAGGCGGTGGCGAACGTCAAGGCCAAGGACGTGCCGGTCGTGGTCTGGTTCTCCAGCAAGGACATCAAGGGCGACGGCTTCATGGCCGGCAAGAACGGCGTGCCCGCCTATATCCTGTCGAAGCTCGGCGCCCGCAACATCATCAGCACCAATGAGGAATGGCCGCTGGTCGGCTGGGAGAGCATCGCCGCCGCCAACCCCGCTGTAATCGTCACGGTGAAGATGGAGCGCCGCCGCTTTCCGGCTGACGATATCGAGAAGAAGCTCGACTTCCTGAAGACCGATCCCGTCGCCAGCAAGCTCGATGCGGTGAAGAACAGCCGCGTCGTCATTATGGATGTCGGTGCGACCCGCGCCGGTCTCGACACGGTCGATGGCATCGAGACACTCGCCAAGGCAATCGCCGGCTTCGGCCTTTCTCCTTGAGCCACGCCGTCTACGGCCCCAACTGGCCGGCGCGAATCGCCATCGCGCTGGCGTCCCTGCTGGCGCTCACCGTCTCGGTGGCGCTGGCGGTGACGATCGGCGAGATGCGCATCCCGCTGGAGACGGCGCTGCGGGCGCTCGGCAACGGGCTGTTCGACCTCGATTTCCCGGTCAGCGCGATCCAGCAGGGCGTGATCTTCGATTATCGCCTGAGCCGGGCGCTGATGGCGGGCTTATGCGGTGGGGCTCTGGCGCTTTCGGGCGCGATCCTGCAGGCGCTGCTGCGCAATCCGCTGGCGGAACCTTATGTGCTGGGCATCTCGGCCGGCGCCTCGACCGGCGCCGTCGCGGTGCTGATCCTCGGCGTCGGCATCGGCGGCACGGCGCTGACGGTCTCGGCCGGCGCCTTCATCGGCTCCTGCGCCGCGCTCGCTGTCGTTGCGCTGCTGGCGACGGGCGCGGGCGGGGCGAGCGATCGCGTCATCCTAGCGGGCGTCGCCACCTCGCAGCTCTTCAACGCAGCGACTGCGACGATCGTCACGACATTGGCCAGCGCCGAGCAGGCGCGCGGCGTGATGTTCTGGCTCTTGGGAAATTTCGGCGGCGTGCGCTGGCCGGATCTCTGGATCGCGGCCCCGGTCGCCTTCATCGGCTTTGCGATCTGCATGCTGCACGCCAAGGTGCTCGATGCTTTCGCCTTCGGGGTCGATGCCGCGGCCTCGCTCGGCGTCGCGGTCACTAGGGTAAAGGTCGTGCTGCTCGCGACGACAGCGGTGATGACCGCGGTCATGGTCAGCATCGTCGGCACGGTCGGCTTCGTCGGGCTGATCATTCCCCATGCCGCCCGCTTCCTCGTCGGCTCGGGCCATGCGCGTTTGCTGCCGGCCTGCCTCGTCATCGGCGCGATCTTCATGATCCTTGCCGACATCCTGTCCCGAATCCTGATCCCGCAGCAGATCCTGCCGATCGGCGTGGTGACGGCGCTGTTCGGCGCTCCGGTCTTCGCCGTGATCCTCTATCGTGCGAGGCGGCCGTCATGACGCTCGCGACCCGCGAGCTGCGCTGGGCCGCCGGCGGCCGGATGATCGTCGACGGGGTGACGCTGCAGGCGGCTCCCGGACGAGTGCTCGGCCTGATCGGCCCCAATGGTTCCGGCAAATCGAGCCTGCTGCGGCTGCTCTGCCGGCTGCGCAATGTCGCGAGCGGCGTCGTCATGCTGGATGGACGCGACATTGCCGCCGTGGCGCGACGCGAGCTCGCCCGCCGCCTCGCCTTCGTCGAACAGCAGGCGACGACCGAGATCCAGCTTTCCGTCTGCGACGTGGTCCGCCTCGGCCGCACGCCGCATCGCGCCGCGCTCGCATCATGGAACGACGCCGACGAGGCGGCGGTGAACGAGGCGCTGGCAAGGGTCGGGCTCACGGAGCGGCACGACCAGTTCTGGCACACGCTCTCGGGCGGCGAGCGCCAGCGGGTCCATATTGCGCGGGCGTTGGCACAGGAACCGAGCGAGCTCATCCTGGACGAGCCGACCAACCATCTCGACATCCAGCATCAGCTCTCGATCCTGGGGCTGGTCCGTCGCCTCGGCATCACCTGCATCATGGCGCTGCACGATCTCAACCTCGCCGCCATGTTCTGCGACGAAATCGCGCTGCTGCATGAGGGGCGGCTGCAAGCGGCGGGGCCGCCGGACGAAGTCCTCACGGCTGAAGCGATCCAGCGCATCTTCGGTGTCGCGGTCTCGATCCGGACGGGGGCATCTGGGCGCCGGCACATCGAATACCTGATCGAGACGGAGCGGAGGCAGTCATGAAAGCAGCTGAGGCACAGGCCCAGGTTTCCGACTACTGGACCCGGCGCGCGCCGGCTTTCGACGGCGTTGCCTCCCATGTCGCGCAGGCTTCGCTCTGGCGCGACGTGCTTGCGGCTGCGTTCGAGACGCAAGGTGCGAAGGATGTCGTCGATCTCGGCACTGGCACTGGCGCCTGTGCGCTCATCGCCGCCTCGCTAGGGCATCGCGTGCGCGCCTGCGATGGCTCGGCGGGCATGCTCGCCGCGGCCCGGCAGGCCGCCGAGGCGTCCGGGCTCGAGGTCACCTTCGAACAGGCTCTGATCGAGGAGGCGACGTTCGCGGCGGTGTCCGCCGACATCGTGACATTGCGCAATGTGCTTTGGACGCTTCCCGATCCGATGGCAGCCCTGCGCAAGGCGCATTTGCTCCTGCGCCCGGGTGGCCTGGTGCTCGTCTCGGACGGGCTCTGGTCGGTCGCGGCGCAATATCGCTCGACCTATCCCGACAGCCTCGCGGCCAGCCTGCCGCGCCATGACGGGCTGACCGAGGACGAGGCGCGGACGATGCTGAGCGAGGCCGGTTTCGGGCCGGCGCGGAGCTGGCAGCACCTCTTTCCAGCATCGCCCTATCCCAGTGATGTGCCGATGTTCGTGCTGACGGCGCGAAAAGGCTGAAGCTACCCGCGATCCTCGAATGCCGGATGCTCCCCTCTCCCCAGGGCGAGATGGGCGAAAGGGCGAGGAGAGCGAAGCCATCAGAACCAGGAACAGCATTGCAACCGGGAGCCACTAGGCTTCGGTTGCATTTGGTCCGGCAATGTCCTGGAAACACTGTGCTCTAAACCGAGCTAGGTAACGGCGCGCCATTCAGGATAAAAATGCGAACACCTATATATTTGAAATAGCTATATAATTTTCACTTCCCTTCACCGTCGAATCCGCCATCTCCGAGACCGCGCAATTTCCGAAGATGGGTGGCCTTTGGGAGGCAGAAAGACACCTGGAACACGTGGAGGAAGCGCGCCGGGCCAATATTCAAGAGCGCCTAACGCTGGCGAGAGCAATGCTCGAGAAACAAGATCCTCTTTATCTGCGACGATTGAGCTCCTCAAAGCCAGCGATCACCGGCCGCCCCGCTTCTCAACATCGCCGAGCTGTTCGACCAGATTCGGGTCGCAAAGCACCCACCCCGCCGGGGCCGGCTCGCGGCGGCGCGAGCTTCGGTGCTGGAGGCGTATCAGCGCTACACGGACGCAACGCCTGGGCGCTGGCGCCGGACGAGACCAAGAAGCGCATCGAGGGCTCAGGCGGCAGCTGTCCGGGCGACGCTCGATATGCTTGCAGCTGAGGCCACTTGGGGCCGCCGCGGCAAAGGTGGCGCGACCATTGAAGCCGTGCCGCTCACCGCCGCCTGTTTTCAGCACTGTGAGAGCCGACCGGCTCAGCATGCCGACGGCCGCGTCTTCGCCGATCCGAACCTGCACACCCATTGCGTCATCATGAATCTCGCAACCCGAGCGGATGGTACGCTCGGGGGGCTTCACTCGAAGATTCTGCGCGATCACAAGATGACGGCCGGCGCCGTTTATCATGCTGCGCTGGCCGCTGAGGTGCAGAATCTCGGCTTTGCGGTCGATCGTATTGGCAAAAATGGCACCTTCGAGATCGCCGGCGTCACTGACCACGCAATCCAGTATTTTTCGGCGCGACGCCAGGAAATCGAAGCAGAGCTGGCAAAGCTCGGCGCCGACAGCCCGTCGGCTCCAAGCCTTGCCGCAGCCATTACCCGGCAGACGCGGAGCAGCAAGATTGCCTCCGACACGAGCGCGGCGCAAAGCACGTGGATCGATGCTGCGCAGGCGATCGGCCTCGACGTCGCTGGTTTTGTCGATGCGCTACGGGCTCCGCCGATCGGTCACGATCGGCGCGCAGCCGAACTGGCCTTGCAGCAAAGGCTGGATGAACTGCCGGAACTGCTGACGCAGTCCCAGAGCGTCATTGAGCGACGCGAGCTCCTACGCGCCGTCGCCGCCTGCCTCGTCGGGACTGGGCTTCCTGCTGAACGTGCTGCCCACGAAGCTGATCAACTGCTGCATCAGGAGGCGTTTCTCGAGATCGCTCAGGATGCGCTCGGCCGGCCGCTCTATTCGACGCCCGATATGGTTGCCATCGAGCGGCAGGTCGTCGAATGCGCCCACGGCATTGCGAGCATCCGACTCTGGCGCGTGTCAGACATCATGCGGCGGCTACTCTTGGTCCATTCCTGACATCTAGGAGGTCCGCTTTCGGGTGATCCAGTTTGGCGGAGAGGCGGGCGTTCTCGCCCTCGAGTGTCTTCAGTCGGCGTGCAATTGCTGGCCCTGCGAACGATGATGGTCGCGTGCGCGGCCTTGGCCAACGAGACCACCCGCATGGCCTGGGCGATCATGACCAACCGACGCGACCTATCGCGAGCCGGTCCCGCAGGCCGCATAGACATCAGGCGAACCTCGCCGACGAACTTGGGAAGGGCGAAACCAACGTAATGCAGGCAGCCGGTCGAACCGAAGAACGGGAAAACCCACACGCGCCACGGCGCCTTCAAGCGTGCGGTTTAGCGTTGAAGGGCTGAGCCCAGATCGCGTCATAGGCCAGCACGGCGTCGCCGCCCCAGTTGACGACGACGATCTCGCTGGTCGCGGCATGGGCCGGCGTCAGCCGCAAGCTCGCCGGGATCGCCAAGGCTCGCCGATGATGCCGCGCGCCCTCAGCGGGAAGGCGACATTGTTATAGACGGCCAGATGCGGAAATAACGCATGCCCCTGGAAGACCACGCCGAAATTGCGCCGCTCGGGCGGCAGCGCGGTCACGTCGCGACCGTCGAGCAGAAGGCGCTTACCGCTCGGGGCGACGAAGCCGGCGATGCTCATCAGGATCTTCGTCTTGCCGGAGCCGGAGGGGCCAAGCAGCGTGATGAATTCACCGGGCTCGATTGTCAGATCGGTCGGTTCGTGCGTGACGAAATCGCCATAGCGCTTCTCGACCTTGTCGAGGACAAGCAAGTGAGCCGGTAGTCACGCCGATGATGACGATCTTCCAGGGCGCCGATCTCGCAAGGGCGAGCAGGCCTCGGCGCTGGGGCAGCCCGGCTCAGCGCAGATCGCGCGCGCCGATGCGATCGGCGAGTTCGATAAGCCAGCGCAGGACCGCCCGCTCCTCCTCGGGGAGCTCGGGACGGTTCGCTGTGGTTTTGGCAAAGCGCCTAAAATCGCGCCAGCGCAGATGGAAATCCAGCACGTCTTTCGGCGCACGCGGGCGGCGCGGTGCGCGACGCTTTATCGGGGTTTCATCTGAAGGAGTCATGCACAGTCCGGTCCAAAGCCGCCTGCAAGTATAGTAGTCACATGCCGCAAGGACCCGAGCGTGAAAAAAGCGTGAAGTCGCTTGGTGCCGCTCGCATTCGATGGGATTATCCTTTCGACGGTACGGCCTCGCTGGGGAGAGCTGTGACACGATGGCTCAAGCGCTTCTCAAGATATCGCTTTTTGGACCCTGCATCGTGCAGTCGGTCCAAGATGGACGTTATGCGATCACGGGCGCGAAGCACCGTGCGATCTTTGCGCTGCTGGCCACCGCCCCGCTCGGGCGACGGACGCGTAACTTCCTGCAGACGACGCTTTGGGGAACGCATTGCTTCGACACTGGCCGACAGAGCCTCCGGAGGGCGCTGTCCGATATCAAGCATATCATGGGCGAGGATTTCGCCGAGCTGATCGACGCCACCCATGCCGACATCACCCTGGATCTGCGCAAGGTCCGCTTCGACGGCCGTACCGGAGACGGGCTTTTTCTCGACGGCATCGACATCCGCGAGAAGGGCTTCGTCTCCTGGGTCGATGGCATCCGAACCAACCCGGACCAGCTCGGCGCGCTCTATGGCAGCTCGCTGGTGCTTCGTGCACCGGTCCAGCCTGTCGTCGCGGTGCTACCTTTCTCCGCACTGGGCGGCGACCCGATCGACGTCACGCTCGGCGACTGGTTCGCCGAGCAGATCTGCCGCTCGCTGAGCCGCTCGCGCCTGCTCGCGGTGATCTCGCATCTGTCAGGACGGGAGCTCGTCCGGCAGACGATCGACATCGCCGCGGTGCGCACCAAGCTGCGCGCCGACTTTTGCGTGATGGGCAGTCTCAGACGCGAGGGCGCCAGGGTCGTGCTGGACGCCGACCTCATCGACACGACGTCGAGCCAGATCCTCTGGACGGAAGAATATTGTCTGCCCGCCGACAACTTCACCGAGCGCGCCGGCGAGGTGATCCAGACGATCCTGTCGCATGTCGCGAGCTCAATTGCCGAGGACGCCGTCCGACATGCCCGCCAGTCCGATCCGACACGGATCGACAGCCACCGGCTCTTGATCGCCGGCGTGACCCTGATGCACCGTCGGACGCTGCACGAGTTCGCATTGGCGCGCTCGCTGCTCGAAGAGGCGCTGCGGCGGGCGCCCTATGCGGCCGAGAGCCATGCCTGGCTCGGCAAATGGTATGTGCTGAGTGTCTTCAACGGCTACAGCACGGATCCGGATCAGGAAACCAGCCTCGCAATCGATAGCACCTCGCGCGCTCTCGACCTCGAACCGGACGACGCCTTTTGCCTGACGATCGACGGCTTTGCACAAAACAACCTGCTGCGGCGACACGACCTTGCGGCCACGCGCTATGATCTTGCGATCGAGAAGAGCCCAAGCTGCTCGCTGGCCTGGCTGTTCCGTGGCGTTCTGCACGCATTTCACGACGAAGGCGACCAGGCGGTCGTTGCGACGGAACGGGCACGGCGGCTCTCGCCGCTGGACCCCTTCGGCTACTACTACGACTCCCTGACGGCGACCGCATATTTGGCAACTGGTGACTACGAACAGGCGATCGAGCTGGTCGATCGCTCCTTCGCGATCAACGACCGACACACGTCGACACTGCGGACGAAGATCATCGCTCTGCATTATCTCGGCCGTGGCACTGAGGCCGCTAAGGCGGCGCGCGAATTGATGCAGCGGATGCCGAGCTTCACCGTGGAATCGTACCGCCGCACCCACCCGTCGGCGGAATTCGAAATCGGCCGCCGCGCTGTCGTGGCACTTCGCGCTGCCGGAGTTCCTTAACGGAAGCGAGTGAACCGACATCTCGCAGCAGGGTGATTTTGGAGGGTCTTGGCATGGGCGGCATGGGCGGCATGGGTGGTATGGGTGGTATGGGTGGGCTTGGCGCGACAGGGCTAGGATCATTCGTCCCGACCGAGCTCATCGACCCGGCGACAGTGGTTGGAGTGATCGACACGAGCGAAGCGCTTCTTCACATCGCCGATTCCTTCGAATCGTCGAGCACGATACCGGCCAATCTTCAGATGGACGCCGCGCGGAACCTTTCCACCTGCGCACCCTGGGTCAGGGCCTCGCTCTATCTCTCCGACTTCCTGAAGGATCTGGGCTGGACCAGTTCGACTGCTGCGTCCGGCTCTGCCAGCCTGGAGCTCGTCGGCACCAAGATCGTCGAGCTGGTCCGGCCGTCGATCGCGCTGTTCCGCGAGCAGATCGCGCTCGTGCGCGACTATATGGATCTGCGCCCTGAGCGCAGCACCGAGATCTTGTCGCAGCTCGGCTTCCCGACTGGCTATTTCACCAGTATCCTCGGGCTCACCTCCGCGCGAAACCCATTTACCTTCGAATTGATCGCGGCGACCCAGGTGTTGACCGCGCACGTCGCCATGGGCGCCAAATTTCATCTGGCGTGCCGGCGGCCCGATCAGATCGCTCCGGTCATGCCGATGATCCAGACACCCGCCCATCCGACCTATCCGAGCGCCCATGCCGCCGAGGCCTTCGCGGTGGCGACGGTCATCGAGGGACTGCTTCAGGCGATCGCGACCACGCATCACTTTTCGCACGGCAACGCATTGCGCCTGCTCACCTTCAAGCTGGCCGAGCGCATCGCCGAGAACCGGGTGATCGCCGGCGTCCATTACCCGATCGACAGCTGGGCCGGCGCCACCATCGGCGAGGCCGTGGGTCGACTGATCCTGCGCAAATGCGGCATTGCCGCAGCGCTTCATCCGGCGGTTTTCGAAGCGACCAATCTCGATTTCTCGGTCGCGGCCTTCCGCCCGGACCTCTGGCCGGGCGATGCTCGCAGTTGCGCAAAACTGACGCGAGCGCCCACCCCCATCGAGGGCCCGAACCAGAGCCCGCTCTTCGCTTGGCTCTGGCGGAAGTCTCTCGACGAATTCCAGCTGTCCTAGGGCCTATCCGGCGAAGCCCGGCTCGCCGGATAGGCTCCAACCCTTTGCTTTCAACGCAGTTCCAGCAGAGCCACTCCATGCTTCTGCCGGAATTGATCGAGAAGGACCGGCATCATGTATGTGCGGCCGAACGATTTCGAGCCGGAGGCCTATGCGCGCTGGGCTTTCGGCGCGGGGCGCGCTCATGTCTTCGCCGATGCGGCAGGCGCTGCGAGCCCGCTGATAGGGGCGTTGGCGACGCTGTCCCTGACCGACCCGGGCAAGCTCGCCGGCACGCCGGATGTGCTGGTGCCGACGCTCTGGCACGACTACAAGCCGGAGGCAGGGGCCATGCACCTGCCGCTGCTGCTGCGGCTTCCGGCGGCGAGCGGCAATGCGAGCCTTCACCCTCTCGATGATATCGCGGAAGCTGCACGCCAGTTCTCGGACACGGCTGAATTGCGCCTAGGCGCCCCCGTGCTGGAGAGCCGGGTCGATGCCGACTTCGCACCGAACCGGATCGACAAGCGCCTGAAGGGCGCGGCCCCAGGACGTCGGCCGAAGGCGATCGTCGCCGTGATCGATGATGGCCTGCCTTTCGCACATCGGAACTTCCGCGATCGCGACGGTCGCACACGCATTGCTTTCTGCTGGCTCCAGGGGGCGCCCGTCGCGCCCGAGGAGGCCGGCCGCACGGTGCTGTTCGGGCACGAATTGCTGGGACACGACATCGACGAATTGATCGCAGCCTCGGGCGCCGACGAGGTGGGCCTCTATCGGCGCGTCGGTCATGAGCGTGGCGCTTTCGCGGGCGACACGACGCTCGGCGCCATGACCCATGGCTCCCATGTCCTCGACGCGGCTGCCGGTTATCGACACAAGGGCAACGGTAAGGCCGGGGACGATCTCGACGACGCCGCGATCATCGCCGTACAGCTTCCGGCGCCGGTGACGCTCGATACGACCGCGTTCGGCAGGGGATTCTTCATCCTCGCCGCGCTGCAATACATCTTTGACCGCGCTGAGCGCCTGGCCAGGCGGCATGGCGTCGCCGAGCTACCGCTGGTGATCAACCTCAGCTACGGTTTCAGCGGCGGGCCGCATGACGGCAGCGACCAGCTCGAGCGCGCGATCCGCGTGCTCGTCTCGCAGCGCAAGCTGAAGGCGCCGACCCATCTCGTCATGCCGGCCGGCAACGATTTCGAGAACAGCCTGCTAGGTGTGATCTCGGCCGAAATGCTGGCGGCGCGCGGCTCCAATCCCGCACAGGGCTTCGCTATTCCCTGGCGGGTTCAGCCGGTCGACCGCACCTCGAACTATCTGGAGATTTGGCTGCCGCCGGGCGCCGATCCCACCGGAGTGAACTTTACGCTACACGATCCGGCCGGCGCCATGATCGTCGAACGGCGCCTTGCCGCGGCCGATGGCACGCGGCATATCGACCTCGTTGGGGACGCATCGGCGGCCCCTTTTGGGCAGGTCAGCATCGAGCGCATCGGCAATGGCGGCCCGACGCGGCACTGGCGGATCGTGGTCGCGCTCGCGCCGACCGCCCGCGAGTTCCCCTCGCGCAGCTATGCATGCTCCGGACGATGGAGCGTCGAGCTGAGCGAGTTGGCGGCCGTCCTCGCCAAGGGCCCGATCGCCTGCCGCATTCAGCGGGACATCAACCCGTTCGGCTATGCCAACGGCGCCCGCCAGAGCTATCTCGACGAGCCAGCCTGTAAAACGGCGCCGCAGGACCTGGACGAACCTGACGCCTTCATCCAGCGTTTCGGAACCGTCAACGGCATCGCGACGCATGACGCGGTGACGGTCGTCGGCGGCTATGTCGTGTCGACGGGGCGTCCGGCCGAGTACAGCTCAGCTGGCGAAACCAGCGAAGGGAGCAAGGCGCGTGTAGATTGCTGCGCACCTTCCGAGCTCAATCCCGCCTTGCCGGGCATTCTCGGCGCCGGCGTCCTCTCCGGCAGCGTGTTCCGGATGCAGGGGACGAGCACGGCCTCGCCCCAGGTCGCCCGCGCCATCGCCGCGCATTATCTGCGCGCGGGCGGCTCGCGCCACTCGCAGGGCGGGCTCGCAGACCTGTTGGGTGCGCGCTGGCGGCCAGCCGACGACATCGCCATCCCGCATCATGACGAGAGGCATCGTCAGGCGCGTCTTGGCAATGGGCTGCTGGCGGAGCGGCGACCCGGACACGGGCCACGGGAAAGCTGAGAGCGGCAGACAGGACCAGCGGTTCGTGTGACAGGACCGGCCTCGGCTTTCGGCACTTCGATTGCGTGTCCCGCCGGCCGCCCGCCTCGCATGATGGATCTTTTTGCTTCGACCGTTTGCTTTGGCCCCGCGCCCATCCAACTGAGTTGATGACGCGAAGGCCGATGCTTCGGTCCTTGCCACACAAGGCCGTTGCTGTTCACACCTCGCGCATGCCGCGCCACATGACATCCAGCAGCGGCTGCAGCAGATAGGCCCACATCGTGCGGTTGCTCGTCACGATCAGCACCTCGGCTGGCATGCCGGCAACGAGCTGCACGTTCGGGAGCTTCTCGAGCTCGCTCCGCTCGACCTCGATTCGAGCCAGGAAATAGGGAAGATTGGTGCGTTCATCCGTCATCCGGTCGGCCGAGACCGTCCGCACGACGCTCCTGATCACCGGCAGGCTGCGCGCGCTGAAGGCGGGGAATTTCACCTGCGCCTCGAGACCGGGATGAACGACATCGACATCGGTCGGTGCGATGCGCGCGTCGATCAGGAGCGTCTCGTTGGCCGGGACGAGATCGAGAATGACCTCGCCGCCCCGGATCACCCCGCCCACCGTCTTGGCCCGCAGATTCACGACGCTGCCGTCGAGCGGCGCCGTCACCACGGTCCGCTTCAGCACGTCGCGGCTGGCCACAAGCTTCTCGCGCAGGGTCGTCAGTTCTGCCCGCACCTCGGTGAGCTTGCCGGCGATCTCATCGGCCCGATCGGCGCCGAGCGAGACGATCTGAAGCTGCGTCTCGCCGATCTGCTCCTTGACTTTCGCGATCGTCGCCAGGGCCTCGCCGTGACGACCGCCGATCTCGGCCGATGCGCGCTCAAGACGGCGCAGTTCCGGCTTGGTGAGCATGCCCTTGGCGAAGAGCGCCTGCTTGCCTTCGAGTTCGTCCCGGATGAGGGCTGCCTGCGAGCGGGTGCTATTGACTTGGGCCTGGAGGGCCTTGATCTGCTCGGTCTGCTGCTCGATCCGCTGACGCAGAACCTTCTGGCGCGAGACGTGCGCCTCCCGACGGGTGCGGAAGAGTTCGCGCTGGCCGTCCAGCACAGCTTTCAGGGCGGTGTCGCCCGGCTCGCCGGCGAGTTCGTCCGGAAATCCGATCTCCGCCGCCCCGGCTTGCTCGGCGAGGAGCCGGGCCTGACTGGCAAGCATGCTGCGGTACTGGCCGAGGAAAGCCTCATAGGCCGCGCGCGACTGCAGGCTCGCGAGATCGACCATCGGTTGCCCGGCCACGACCTGATCGCCTTCGCGCACGTAGATCTTTTCGACGATGCCGCCTTCGAGATGTTGCACGGTGCGCTTGCTGCCGTCGGGACTGACGATACCGGGCGCCACCGCGCCCCCGGCCAAGGGGACCAGTGCCCCCCAGATTCCAAGGCCGACCAGGAAGATGGCGATGACGGCGCCGCCGACGCGCATCGGGCCGCGCAAGTTGTCCCGAAGGGCCGATCCGTCAACGGCCGGACGAACGTCGACGGGTATGGTCGCGACCGCAAGAGCCTTGGTCATGTCCCTCACACCTTTCATGCGCCGGCTTCGGTCCCGAACTCGCGCCCCAGCCGCGGCTGGGGCGACAGCCGATCGAGCCGTTCCCGCAGCGAATCGGGCTTGTCGTCGGCCTCGGTAGCCGGCAGGGGCTCGTCCTCGTCGCGCACCGCCGAAAGCGCGTTCGTGCGCAGCGATTTCAGGATCTCGTCGCGCGGCCCGAACAGAACCACGCGCCCTTCTTTCAGGACGAGGATCCGGTCGGCCTCGGCCAGAGTTGAAGGACGGTGGCCGACGATCACGAGCGCTGCGCCGCGCTCCTTGAGGTCCTTCACGGCGGCCGCCAGTGCGGCCTCGCCGGCCTGGTCGAGATTGGCGTTCGGCTCGTCGAGAACGACGAGAGCTGGATTGCCGTAGACCGCCCGAGCGAGCCCAAGGCGTTGGCGCTGCCCGCCGGAGAGCCGCGCGCCGCCTTCGCCGATCTGCGTCTCATAGCCGTTCGGGAACTGCTGGATCATCGTGTGCGCCCGCGAGAGCGTCGCCGCCTCCATCACCTTGTTCTGGTCGATCTGCGGCTCCATGCGGGCGATGTTCTCGCTCACGGTCGCAGAGAACAGCTCAACCTCCTGCGGCAGATAGCCCAGCACCGAACCGAGCTGCGTCTGGTCCCAATGGCGCAAATCCGAGCCGTCGATGCGGACCGTTCCTGCCGTCGGCGCTTGAATGCCGACGAGAAGCCGGCAGAGGCTGCTCTTTCCCGATGCGGACGGACCAATGACCGCAACCGCCTCGCCGGGATTGAATGACAGGTTGACGCCCCGCAAAATCGGCTCGCGGATACCGGGCACGGTCAGGGTGACGTCAGCAAGGCTGACGCGGCCCTCGACCTTGGGGAGGCGGATCCGGTCGAGCTCCGGCGGCTGCGAGCGCGCACGCGCCTGCAGGCGCTGATAGGCCAACCACGCGTTCACGAAGGCGCGCCAAGCCCCGGTGCCCTGTTCCACCGGAGCAAGTGCGCGGCCCAACAGGATCGAGGCAGCCATCATCGTGCCCCCGGTCAGCTCACCCCTGACGACGAACCAGGCGCCTACCGCCAGGATCACGATCTGCACACCGAAGCGAAAGAACTTGACGAGGCCGAGCAGTACGCCGCTGCGCTCGCCGACGCTGCCGAGGCCGCCCAGAACGTCGTCGTTCTGCTTGCGCCAGCGTTGCTCCAAGGCCGGCATCATGCCCATGCCGCGCACAACCTCAGCGTTGCGAATGACAGTCTCGGCGAAACCGTGCGAGGCGATCTGCGCGACGCTCGCCGTCCGTGTGGCATTCCTCGTCAATAGGTCGTTCACCACCGCGAGCGCTGCCAGCAGGAGCGCGGAGCCAACGGCAAGCAGCCCGAGCGCCGGATGCAGCACCCAGATCATTGCACAGAAGACTGGGACCCAGGGCATATCGAGGAAGGCGATAAGACCTTGCGAGGTGACGAAGCTCTGGATCTGGCCGATGTCGCGCAGAGGCTGAGCGCCGGCCGTGTCGCCTGTGAGCCGCGCCCTGACGCTTCCCGCGAGATAGAGCGGGCCGAGGCAGCCGGCCAGCCAGTTCGAGAGGCGCACGCCGATGATACTGCGCAGGGCATCGAGGATGCCGAGAATCAGCAGGGCCGCCAGGGCCGCGCCAGTCAGCATGATCAATGTATCGACATGGCCGGTGGTCAGCACCCTATCGTAGATCTGCATCGTGAAGATCGGCGAGGCCAGCATCAGGAGGTTGATCGCGACGCTCAACAAAGCGAGCCCGCCGAAGGCGGCGCGGCTCGACCCGAGCGCTCGATCGAGATCGGTCTTGCGCCATTGATAAGGAGCTCTCGAAAACACCAGCAATCTCCTCGAGCAGACATGTCGGGATCAGGCGAGCATGGCCGGATCAACGATGATGGCGCCGCTGGCGAAGATCGTGTCGGCGGCGGTCTGCGCGGCGAGCGGGTCGACGGTTCCGAGCAGCACGTAGGTCGTCTGGGCAGAACCGCTCAATGTGAGCGCATAGTCGGTACCCGTGCCGAGTCCGAGCGCAGCCAGATCGACGAGCGTGATCACAGCCGAGGCATCACCGAGGCTGGAGATCCGGACGATTTCGCCCGCCTCGTAGCCGAAAATGTAGTCGACGCCCGCACTGTTGCGGAACTCGTCGGCACCGGCGCCGCCGCTCAGCGCATCGATGAAGCCGTCGCCGCCGTCGAGCACATCGTTCCCCGCCTCGCCGAAGAGACGATCGTTCCCGGCGCCGCCCAGCAGCGTGTCATTGCCGCCGCCACCGCGGATCTGATCGTTGCCTCCTCGGCCTTCGAGCACGTTGTCGGTCGCGGCGACGGGTGCGCCGGGGATCGCGACATCGCCGATCAGGACATCGTCGAACCCGCTGCCGACGAGATTCTCGATGCTCGCGAGCCGGTCTCCCACGGCGCCCGGTCCGCCCTGGCTGACGGTGCCATCAGGCCGAATAGCGAGCTGGACCGGTCCTGTTGCATTGGAATAATCAGCCGTGTCGTTGCCAGCTCCTCCGACCAGGAGGTTCGCGCCGGCGTCCCCGCCGAGGCGATCGTTGAAGCCCGAGCCGAACAGGTTCTCGATATTCGTGAGCACGTCGCCGGTCGCATGGCCGCTGGTGACCGTGCTGCCGAGCAGCACGGTCACGCCGGCCGTCGAGGTCGAGAAGTCCGCGGTGTCGACGCCGAGGCCGCCGTCGATGATGTCGGCGCCGGCCGCGCCGCGCAGGACGTTGTTGGCGTCACTGCCGGTCAGGGTATCGTTCAAGTTCGAGCCGAGCAGGTTTTCGATGCCGCGGATCCGGTCACCTTGCGCATGGCCGCCCGATCCGACCGTCTCGCCTGTCGCGCTCAAGGTGACGATGACGCCCGCCGTGGATTCGCTGTAGTCGAGCGTATCGCCCGCCGCCGCGTTGACGCCGCCGTCGACCACGTCCGAGCCGCCGCCCGTGCGGAACAGATTGTCGGCTGCATTGCCGATGAGTGTATCGGCACTGTTCGAGCCGAAAACGTTCTCGATACTAGTGAGCTGATCTCCCTGCGCGTCGGCTCCCACCTGCGTCAGCAGATTGAGGTTGACGATGACGGGATCGCTGGAGGTGCGGTAGTCGGCGGTGTCGCTGCCAGCGCCGCCGTTGATGATGTCGGCGCCGGCGCCGCCGGCGATGACGTTAGCGGCGTCGTTGCCGAGGATCGTGTCGACACTCGCGGTGCCGACGACATTCTCGATCAGCAGTAGCCGATCGCCCTGTGCATCACCGCCGTTGCTCACGATAGCCAGCGCCGGGCTGACCACGGTCGAAGCATTGAGCACCAGATTGACGCCTGCGCTCGAGGCCGAATAATCCGCCGTATCGGCGCCGGCATTGCCGAAGAGCACGTCAGCGCCGGTTCCACCGACCAAGATGTCGTCGCCGGCACCGCCGTCGAGCGTGTCGTTGCCGGCGCCACCATCGAGCCGGTTCGCAGTGGCGATGTTCGGACGGCCGGCGATAACGACATCCGCCACGATGATGTCGTTGAAGTCACTACCGACGACGTTTTCGACATTGCCGATGAGATCACCACCTGCCGCGCCGTTCGGCTGGCCGTTGAAGGATGCGGCCTGGACCAGGCCGTCCTGTCGCAGTTGCACGAGGACAGCGCGGTCGGAGGTGGAATAGTCGGTCGTGTCGATGCCGGCCCCGCCATCAAGGATGTCGGCGCCCGCGCCGCCGCGCAACGTGTTGTTCTCGGCGTCACCG
This sequence comes from Allobosea sp. LjRoot237, assembly GCF_964253285.1. Classification (NCBI taxonomy): domain Bacteria; kingdom Pseudomonadati; phylum Pseudomonadota; class Alphaproteobacteria; order Hyphomicrobiales; family Alloboseaceae; genus Allobosea; species Allobosea sp. LjRoot237. The sequence continues at coordinate 56,516 of NZ_CAXUQP020000002.1, read as the reverse complement.
ATCAGAGTGTCGGCGAAGGCCGAGCCGATCAGGTTCTCGACCTCCCTCAGGATGTCGCCCTGCGCATCGGCGCCGACGCCGGCAATCGCGCTCGACAGACGTACCGACACGCCGCCGGCGGAAGCGGAATAGTCGGCGGTGTCGATGCCGAGGCCGCCCAGCATGGTGTCGGCGCCCGCATCCCCGAACAGAACGTCATTGTCCATGCCGGCTTCGAGGACATCATCGCCCTCGCCACCGCGGAGACTATCGTTGCCGAAGGATCCGATCAGCGTGTCGTTGCCGGCGCCGCCGTCGAGATGGTCATTGCCCATGCCACCGGAGAGGCGATCCAGGCCACCGCCGCCAAATAGGGAATCGTTGCCCAGGCCGCCCGACAGGATATCGTTCCCGCCGCGGCCGAAGACGAGATCATTGCCCATGCCGCCGTCGAGGATGTCATCGCCGCCGACATCGTCGTTCAGCGTTGCCGGATCGAGGACGTTGTCCTGATTGGCGTCGTCGGCATCACCGTCGAGGATGTCGTCGCCATCGCCGCCGTCGAGGCGGTCGTTTCCGGCACCGCCCGCGAGACGGTCATTGGCGCGGCCGCCGCTGAGAATGTCGTTGCCGTCGCCGCCGTAGAAGAAGTCGGGATCGCTGTCGCGCGCGCGAAGTGAAACGGAAATCGAATCGTCGCCCTGCAAGCCATAGATCGCGAAGGAGCCCGACTGCGTCAGGCTGAAACTGTCACGCGCGTTGGTCAGGATACGCTTGATCGTCGCCATCGGTCATACTCCTTGTGGGCGTCGCGCGGAACCGACCAGCGGGCTCCGGATGAAGGACGCTCCGGCTAAGCCCGAGCGCCGAGGTGCTGCTGCGAGCGCATCCGCGCCCGCAGCAGCTGGTCCCCGTTCTCAGCAGTCGACCTGCGAGATCGAGTAGGCGTTCGAGTTGGCGCCGCCCTCACCCGCGAAGGTCTCGGTCGCAGCGAAGGTGTAGACATTGTCACCCAGGGCCTCGGCATCCGCCGCCGCCTCGGCCACATAGCCATCGAGGTTGAGATCGATACAGGTATTGTGGTTGACGCTGCTCGAGATATCCGTTTCGCCGTAAAAATCCCAAGCGATGGCGAGAACTTCATCCATAATTCTTCTCCTCTAACAAAAAGCTGGATTTCTTTTCCAGCAAAGAAATTGTGCCATTCAATATTCGCTAATTAAAGCATTAATATGGCTTATACGACTTAGGCGGTAGAGTTATATTTAAAAATATTGCTATTAAGTCATTTCTATATTTTATCTGCTCACGCAACTGTCGCGAAGATGTAACCTGAGGCGATCGACAGCCCGTCTGTCGCAAAACTATCCGTGAAAGCCTGGGCCAAAGCGGCGTCGCCATAGGCACTTGCTTCCGCCGAAACTTCGGCCTGGTGCCCAGCGGGCATATGGACAGGGCCGCCGCCGCCTTCACGCCAATCGTAGCCACCTCCTTCGCCGCCCCAGGGCCGCGACCGCTCGATCGAGAAGTCCATCGGCCCGTCGCGAAAGTCGAAGCCCTCGATATCGATCGCGATCACCTCGATATGCGCTTCGGACGCGGCCCAGCTCCCATGTCGATTATTCCGGCCGGAATCGTGCTCGACCACGTATGTGAACACGAAATCGGCCCCCGACACCGCAGCGTAGACGTCGGCGTCGGCCATGATGGCCTCGCCCCTTTCGCCCGTTGCGAGGGCGCTGAAGCTCGCCTCACCGCGCGCGACGCTGACTTCTCCCAGGTCACGAATTTCGCCCTCGACCACGCCTTGCGCGCGCGTGGCCCGGCCAGCCGCAAGGGCCTCGCCTCCCATATCGAGAGCCAGTGGGCCGTCGCTGCCATCGTCGGCAACGATGTCGGCGTTTCGACCAGTCATCGCGCGCTCGAACTGGCGGAAAGCCGATGTGAAACGCGGTAGATGCGCGAATTCCGCCAACGACTCACGCAGCGAATCGAAAAGCCCCCCGATTGGAGATCGATATAGGCTTTGCTCCATGACTCCTGCTCCCTTTTCCGGACAGAAGAGTATCGACAAGTAAATGTATTTTCCTAGGCAAATATAGATACACATCCTTCTGGATATATACGCCGTTTGACGTAGATTCGGCCTACCGATACGGGCGCCATCCTGCGACCCGTATGCGGTTCGTCAGGGACCCCCGGTTCGCGGGACGAGGCGAAGCGCCCCCGGGCGGCCGACATCAGTCACGCAGCTGCGGTCGGCCGCGACGGTCTCCCGCCTCGGCTCGAGATTCGTGTCCTGTGCCACCATGGACGAGCGCAGAGCTGCCTCGGTGCGGTTTCTGACGCCGAGCTTGCGCATGATTTCGCGCACGTGCACCTTGACGGTGGCCTCTCGCATGTCGAGTTCGCGGGCGATCACCTTGTTCGGTTTGCCGAGCCTGAGCCGTTGCAGGACATCGTCCTGGCGCGACGTCATCTTCTTCTCAGACGAACGCTCGTGGTTCAGCACCCTGCCGGGGCGGGACGCAGCATGATGCCGGCCATGCAGAAGCGCCGCCGGCGGAAAGAATACGCCGCCAACCAGGATGAAGCTGAGCGCTTGCAGCGCCACCGCCGGAAGCATCGAGGCTGGAATATAGCCTCGAATCCCCTCGCGCAGGACTGAGGCGACATACTGCGGATTCTCCGATTCCGCGAACACCACGATCGGAATCTGCGGAGCCGTCAATCGAACCTGCGCCACCCAGCCGCGCAAGCCTGTACAATCAAGTGTTTCCGCTCCGAGATTTATAATAATCAGATGAGGACCGTCTTCGAGTCGCGGAGCCCTGTCGCTGGTTTCGATACTGATGATGTCGAATCCGGCCGAATTAGCCCAAGCCCTGAGAAGGCTGACAAGGCTCTCGCGTCGAAGTCCTAACCTATCGACGACGACGAGCTTGCCCGATGAGGGCTGATTGGCTGCATCTTGGATCATCGGCCGTCTCCCGCTGCAAATCCGGATCGGTGGAGAAACTCGCGCTCACCGCTGCCCGGAGCCCCAAACGTGCGTGGGCGACGAACTGCATGAATTCGCCCGCGCTTCGGTTGATCGACTATGCGACGATCAGCTTCCGTAGGGCGTGAAAATGGGTTCCCGTACGGCGTGAGAAAACCGTGAAATCGCGGTGCGACCTGTCGACCTTTCGAACTTGATGAGCACCCATACCGGCTTCACGGCTTTCGAGAAGACGGGCACGTCGACCTGGGCGAGATGTGGGCCGGGTCAGTGACTAACGGCAATGTCGTGGCTGCGCCGGCTCGCTTGCTGGCGGGGTCGATACGAGTGTGATCCTCAGCCCGGGAGTGGCGCTGACAACGGGTGCGAACAACACGAGCACCGTCTTTAGCGGCGCCATTGGCGGCATTTTCGGTGATGGCTCCCTGACCAAGATCGGCACCGGCAGCTTCACCCTGAACGGGGTAAACACCTACGAGGGCGCGACCCTGGTCAACGCCGGCTCGCTGATCGTGAACGGCTCGATCGCGGCATCGTCTGGCGTGACGGTTGCGGCTGGCGCGACGCTCGGTGGTTCGGGCGTGGTTCCGACGGCAGTGATCAATGGCGGCACATTGTCGCCGGGCAACTCACCGGGAACACTGACTGTGCGGGGAGACCTGACCCTCAACGCGGGCTCGACCTATCTCGTCGAGGTGCAGGGTGCGAATGCCGACCGGGTCGACGTCACCGGCACGGCTTCGCTGGCGGGAACATTGCGGATCGTGCCGCTCGGCGGCGCCTATACCTTCTCCTCGCCCTACACGCTGCTCTCGGCGACCGGGGGCCGGACCGGCACCTTCAGCCCGGTCGATATGACAGGCAGCTTCGGCGATGGCGTCATCACGACAGTGAGCTACACGAGCAATGACGTGCAGCTGACGCTGACGCCGAAGCCGCTGACGCCTGTCGATCCACCCGTCACACCTCCGGTGACGCCTCCCGGCCCAGGCCTTATCGGGATGACGGAGCCGAAGAATGCCTACGCCATTGGCAAGGCCATAGACCGAGCGGTGGCGAATGGTGGTGATCCGTCCTCGCTGTTTGGGATCTACAATCTGCCGGCGGCATCGATTCCGGCTGCGGTGAACAGCCTGTCAGGCGAGGTGCACACCGCTGCACCTGCAATGGCGAATGCCGCGTCCGACCAGTTCCTGCGGGTGATGCTCGATCCGACGGCCACGGGTCGGCACGGCGATGCCGGGGCGGCTGGGCCAGGCACGGCAGCGTTCTCCGGCCTCGTGCGCAAGGGCGCGAATCGACCTGCTGGCCCCTCGCGTCTCGACCTGCCGTTCTATTCGGTCTGGGGCTCGGCCTATGGCTCCCATGGCCGCACCGACGGCAGTGCCTATATCGGCTCGGCCAGGCGCACGATCGACGCCGCGCATCTGGCGACGGGTATCGATGTTCGGCTGCTGCCGGGGACAGTCGCGGGTGTCGCGGTTTCGGGCGGCAAGGCGCAGGCTTCGCTGCCGGGCGTGCTCGGCAAGGTCGATGCGGAGGTGTCCAGGTAGGCCTCTACGGCGTGACGCAGCTCGGCCCGGTCAGGCTCGCCGCAGCGTTGAGCCATGCCAGACTCGAGAACGATGTCGGCCGCAGCATTCCGGTGCTGGGCTCGAGCCTGTCCTCCTCCTATGCCACGACGGCGTGGAGCGGGCGGCTGCAGGCGAGCGCGGCGCTGCTGAACTGGAACGGGCTCTCGCTTTCGCCATTGGCGGCGATCCAGGCGACGCGGCGCGCAGCCCGGGCGTGATCGAGGCGAACTGGGCGGGTGCCAATGCCGGCGCGCTCGCGCTGGCCAAGCGCGGCGATGTCACGGCCCGCAGCGAGCTCGGCCTGCAGCTCGATGCCGATCCGTGCTCGGCGGTGTTGCCGTCACCGGCTATGTCCGGGCGGCCTGGGCGCACTATTTCCGGCGTGATGCCGACCTGACCGCGAGCCTGATCGGACTGCCCGGCGCGAGCTTCACCGCGACTGGCGCTCAAGCCGACCGCAACAGCGCCCTCGTCGGCGCCGGCGTCATAGCCAGGTTCAGCGAGCGCGTCTCGCTCGGCCTCAGCCTCGACAGCGAGCTCTCCGCCAACAGCAGCCGCATCGGCGGATCGGCCCAGCTCAGGATCAGCTTCTAAGGGCAGATGATTTGTAGCAGAGGCGCGGGACGGTCGCCGCAGCCGACGCATGGGACGGTAATATGTCGACCTCAGGACGTTGAAGCCCGACGTCGCTTGAGCCAGCGACGAATGTCCAATTCCGGGCAACCACCCAACGTCTGGAGTTGGGGCTCAGCTAGCAGGTTCGTGGCGGCGCAGTCCGATCAGGATGACGTTGGTCATCGCCGTCGCGGCCGCGGCTGCATCCCGTTCGGCGATGGCGTCCACGATCTGCTCATGGGCCGCGACGGTGGCGCGGTAGTCGTCGGAATCCCTGGGTGCGCTGAGCTGGAACGACGCTCGCAGCGCCGCTTCGATGGCGGCGCCGATCGAGCGCATGAAGGGGTTTCCCGCGGCGTTGGCGACCGCGATGTGGAGGCTGAGATCGGCCTCGGCGAAATCCGCCGTCTGTCGAGCGGCCTCGGCACGCATCCGCTCGATCGCGGTGCGCATCAATGTGAGATCGGTCTCCGTCCTGCGCTCGGCGGCGAGCGCAGCGGTGCGCGGTTCGATGGCGAGACGGATCTCGGCGAGATCGGTCAGGAAACTTTTGTCGATGCCGGCGTCGAGGTGCCAGGCCAGCACGTCGGGGTCGAACATGTTCCAGGCGGCGCGCGGCCGGACCACCGTCCCGACACGCGCCTTGGTGCTCAGCAGTCCTTTGGCAACGAGGGTTTTCACCGCCTCGCGCAGCACCGGGCGCGAGACGCCGAAGGTGAGGGTCAGCTCGGCGTCGCCGGGCAGCTTCGCTCCGTCGGGATAGCGGCCGACGATGATGTCGATCCCGATGCTGCGCGCTATCTCCGCATGGTTCGAATGGGATCGGCGCGCCCGGATGACGATCAGGGGGGAGGTCATCGCGCCCCGGCTCCGAACGCGCGCGGGCGTCGCCGGCGCGCCAGAAGCAGCATCAGTTGTTGCAGGGCGATGAAGCCGAAGAGCAACAGGCCCGTCGCGATCTTGGCCCACCAGCTCGAGAGCATGCCGTCAAAGCTGATATAGGTCTGGATCAGCCCCTGGATCAGCACGCCGGCGAACGTGCCGAAGATGAAGCCGTGGCCACCGGACAGAAGCGTGCCGCCGATGACGGCCGCGCCGATGGCGTCGAGCTCGACCCCGACGGCCGAGAGCGAGTAGCCGCTCGAGGTGTAGAGCGAAAAGACGATGCCGGAGATGCCGGCGAGCACGCTGGAGAGGGTATAGATCAGCACCGTCGTGCGCCCGACCTCGATGCCCATCAGCGCAGCCGCGCTGCGGCTGCCGCCGAGCGCGTAGACATTGGCGCCGAAGCGCGTGAAGTGCAGCAGCATGGCGCACAGCGCCACCACGGCCAGCATGATCATGGCCGGCACCGTCAACCTGAAGCCGCCAGGCAGCAGGAGCGCATGTTCGGCGAGCTCGCTGTAGAAGGGCGCCGTGATCGGGATCGACTCGGTCGAGAGCAGGAAGCTCGCGCCCCGGGCCAGAAACATGCCTGCCAGCGTCACGATGAAGGGGGGCAGTTCGAAATACTGGATCGCCGCGCCCATCACTGCACCGAACAGCGCGCAGAGCAGCACGACGACGACGAAGGCGGCCAGCGGCGGCATGCCGGCCCGCTCGATGGCGAGCGCGAGGAAGACGGTCGTGAACCCGATCACCGAGCCGACCGAGAGGTCGATGCCGCCGGAGATGATGACGAAAGTCATGCCAACCGCGACGATGCCGAGGAAGGCGTTGTCGGTGAGCAGGTTCATCACCACCCGCGGTGAGGCGAAATTCGGATAGATCAGCGAGCAGATCGCGAAGCCGACGGCGAATACGACCGTCGTGGCGAGCACGGGCATGAAACGGTTCACGGGCGCCGCCTCCGCAGCAGCAGGCCGAGCCCGGCGAGCCGCGGCGACTGGGCGAGCAGCACGGCCAGCACCACGATCGCCTTGACGATGAGATTCATCTCCGGTGGGAAGCCCGACAACAGAATGCCTGTGTTCATCGCCTGGATGATGAGGGCGCCCAGCACCGCCAGGACCAGGCTGAAGCGGCCGCCGAGCAGCGAGGTGCCGCCGATCACCACCGCGAGGATGGCGTCGAGCTCCAGCCAGAGGCCGGCATTGTTGGCATCAGCTCCCATGATGTCGGCCGCGGCGACGATTCCCGCGAGCGCGGCGCAGAGCCCGCACCAGGCATAGATTGCGATGGTGATGACACGGGTGCCAACGCCAGCCAGCGCGCTCGCCCGGCTATTGCCGCCGGTCGCCTCGATCAGCAATCCGAGCGCGGAACCGCGCACGACGAGCAGCGCCAGCCCCAGCATGGCGAGTGTCAGGACGATCGGAGTCGGCAAGCCCAGCAGCGAGCCGCTGCCGAGCCAGGCCAGATCGGTGTTGGCGAAGGTGACGATGCGCCCCTCGGTGATGAGTTGCGCGATTCCTCGCCCTGCCACCATCAGAATGAGCGTCGCCACGATCGGCTGGATGCCGAGCAGTGCGACGAGCACCCCATTCCACAGCCCGCACATGAGGCCGGCGCCCAGCGCGCAAACAAGGACGAATCCCAGGGCATGGCTGTCCGCCAGGCTCGCCGCGATTGCGCCGCAGATCGCCATGACGGCGCCGACTGAAAGGTCGATGCCCCGCATGGCGATGATCGGCGCCATGCCGAGCGCCAGCAAGGCGACCGGCGCGCCCCGGTTGAACACATCGACGAGACTGCCGAAAAGTCGGCCGTCCTGTACCCGCAGCTCGAGAAAATGCGGCGAGAGGAAGCTGTTGATCGCAAAGATGACGATCAGCGCGACGATCTGCGGCATCCCAAGCCTCGGCAAGACAAACGACACGGCCTTGCGCGGCATCAGGCAGCCTTCGCAGCTTCGGCGGCGATCACCGCCAGGATGGTCGGCACACTCACCGCCTCGCCCTCCAGCCGCGCGACATGGGCCCGGTCGCGCAGCACCACGATCTCGTCGGCGTAGGTGACGATCTCCTCCAACTCGGACGAGGCAACGAGCAGGGCCATGCCTTCGGCGCAGAGCGCGCGGATGAGCTGGATGATCTCGGCATGGGCGCCGACGTCGATGCCGCGCGTCGGCTCGTCGAGGATGAGGATGGCAGGCTTCGTCGCGAGCCAGCGCGCCAGCAGGGCCTTCTGCTGGTTGCCACCGGAGAGCAGGCCGATCGGCCGTTCCGGGTCGGGCGGGCGGATGTCGAGCAGCCGGATCAGGCGGCCGGCGATGTCGTCCTGCTCGCGGCGCGAGAGCGGACGCAGCACGCCGCGTCTGGCCTGCAGGGCGAGCACGATGTTCTCGCGCACGGTCAGCTCGGCGACGATGCCTTCGGTCTTGCGCTCCTCCGGACAGTAGCCGAAGCCGAGCCGCATCGCCTGGCGCGGCGAATGGAGCGTGACCTCCTGCCCTCGGGCGGTCACGCTGCCGCTGTCGGCGCGCTCGGCGCCGAAGACGAGACGGGTGGTCTCGGTGCGACCGGAGCCCAGCAGGCCGGCGAGCCCGACGACATGGCCGGCCCGCAAGGTCAGATCGAAAGGCTCGACATAGCCGGCCTTGCCGAAGCCGCGGAAGACCGCGACCGGCTCGCTCTCGCGCGGTGCCGATACCGGACGCGCGGCCGTCGCCTCGCGCAACTCGCGCCCGAGCATCGTCCGGACGAGCTCCATGCGCGGCAGTTCCGCGGTGGCGGCCGAGGCCGCGAGCCTGCCATTGCGCAGCACGGTGATCCGGTCGCAGATCGCATAGACCTGATCCAGGAAATGGGTCACGAAGACGATGCCGATGCCGCGCGCGGCGAGCTGGCGCATCACCGCGAACAGGATCGTGACCTCATGCGCGTCCAGGCTCGCCGTCGGCTCGTCGAGGATGAGGACGCGCGCAGAGAGATCGACCGCGCGTGCGATGGCGACGATGTGCTGGACCGCGACCGAATAGCTCTCCAACGGCGCGCCGACGTCGATGTCGAGGTCGAATTCGGCGAGCAGCGCCCGCGCCCGGCGACGCATCTCGCCTTCGCGGACCAGACCGAAGCGTGTCGGCTGACGACCCAGGAAGAGATTCTGCGCCACCGACAGGTTCGGCGCGAGATTGACCTCCTGGTAGACTGTGGCGATGCCCGCCTTCGTCGCCTCGCCGGTCGAACGGGGAGCGATCTCGACGCCGTCGAGTTGCATCGTGCCGGCGTCGCGCGCGACGACGCCGGTCATCGTCTTGATCAGCGTAGACTTTCCCGCGCCGTTCTCGCCCAGCAAGGCATGGATTTCGCCGCTCTGCAGCGTGAAGTCGACGCCATCCAGCGCGTTGACGCCGGCGAACGACTTGGAGAAGCCGCGCAGCGCCAGCAGTGGAGCGATCTCGGGCGGGATCATGCGACCTCTGGATGTGTGCCGCGCGGGGTGGGCGCCGCGCGCGGCAGCGCCCACATCGAGCTTCGGCTCAGTAGCCGAGGTCCTTCTTGCTCTCGTAGACCGCCTGCGGATTGTCGGCGCCGGTGTAGAGCTTCGACACCGTCTGGATCCATTTCGGCGGGGTCGTGCCCTTGGCCTTGTAGGCGATGACGGCATCGAAGGCAGGTCCGGCCATGTCCGGGGTCAGTTCGACAGTGGCGTTGGCCTCGCCGGCCGCCATGGCCTTGAAGATGTCGGGCACCGCGTCGATCGAGACGGTCAGGACATCGGAGCCCGGCTTCAAGCCCGCTTCCTTCATCGCCTGGATGGCGCCGACCATCATGTCGTCATTATGGGCATAGACCGCGCAGATCGACTTGCCGCCGCCATCGGCCTTGATGAAGCTTTCCATCACTTCCTTGCCCTTGGCTCGGGTGAAATCCCCGGTCTGGCTGCGCACGATCTTCAGATTGGCATGCCCGGCGATGCCCTGCTCGAAGCCCTTCTTGCGGTTGGCTGCGACGCTGGCGCCGACCGTGCCTTGCAGTTCGACGACGTTGCAGGACTTGGAGCCCACGGTCTTGACCAACCACTCGCCGGCGACCTTGCCTTCATGGACGCTGTCGGAGGTGACTGCGGTCAGATAGAGGTCTTTCCCGGACGGATCGATGTCGCGGTCGAGCAGCACGACCGGAATCTTGGCTTCCTTGGCCTCCCTCAGCACGGCGTTCCAGCCGGTGGCGACGACCGGCGCGAGGAAGATGGCGTCTACGCCCTGGGCGATGAAGGAACGGATCGCCCTGATCTGGTTCTCCTGCTTCTGCTGGGCATCGGCGATCTTGAAGTTGATGTTGCGCTTCTTGGCCTCCGCCTTCGACACTGTCGTCTCGGCGGCGCGCCAACCGGATTCGGAGCCGATCTGGGAAAACCCGATCGTCAACTCCTTGGCGCCTGCACCCGAGCAAACGAGCGCGCCGCAGACTACGACAGCGGCATTCAAAGCCTTGAAATTCATGGGCGTTTCTCCGTTTCGTCGTTCGCTACGCGCCTCTGGAGAGCGCTTGTTGCAACGGGACCATGCCACAACCTCTAAGGGCTGAATAGTCATATTGTTTGACTTATCAGCGCCATTTCCAGCCCTTAGCCGAGCCTCCAAGCCGCGGCAAAGGCATCTTTTCTCCATGCCCAGATTGACACGGCGGCGGCGACTTGAGCGGAATCCAAGGCCGGAAGAACTGCAAAAGAGGTCCGCTTTTGGCCGTTGTGCCGGAGTCCGCAGGCTGGCGCATTTAGCCTCTAAGCTCTCTCAGCCGACGTAAAGTCAACGGCGACGACGGGACTCTGCAAGGCTGTTCGAGGGTCGTGGCTTCCGCAAAGGTCAACCGTCGGTGCAGAGCATCTGCCGAAGGTCTTCGTGGAGATCATCTTGATGCTCCAAACCGATCGACAACCGTACCAGCCCTGCTGGACAGTCGGATGCCTCTCCTTCCGTGCTTCGCCTGTGTTCGATAAGGCTTTCGGGCGATCCGAGCGAGGTTGATGAACGGAATATCTTGGCGCGGGAGCACAGGGCAACGGCAGCCGCGGCATCATCGAGCTCGAAGGAGAGCATGCCGCCGAAGCCGCCCTTGAACTGGCGGCGGGCCAGTTCATGCTGGGGGTGCTGAGGCAGGCCCGGATAATGCACGGCCCGCAGCTGGGGCTGGAGCACAAGCCATGAGGCTAGCGCCCAGGCCGTCTTGGAGACACGTTCCATCCTGAGCGCCAAGGATCGCATGCCGCGCAGGAGGAGCCAAGCCTCGAAGGGCGGCAGGATACTGCCTTGTGCCTCACGGGCGGCTACGATCTCACGCCACCACGCATCGTTCTCTGACGCGACGAGGACGCCGGCGACCAGATCGCCATGGCCGTTGAGATACTTCGTCGCCGAATGCAGCACGAGATCGGCGCCCAGCGTCAGCGGCCGGCAGAGCACCGGAGTCGCCGCCGTCGCATCGACCAGCAGCCTGGCGCCGTGACGATGCGCCAGTGCCGCCAGCCCAGCGAGATCCGGCACGCGCCAGAGCGGGTTGCTCGGGCATTCGGCCCAGATGAGTCGTGTCGGCGCGGCAGCGAGACTCTGGTCGACCGCATTGAGATCGCAGAGATCGACTTGCTCCAGTCCTAAGCCGAAGCGCATGGCGAACGCGCCGATAATGCGTCCAAACTCGTAATAGAGGCCGCTGTCGACCAGCAGCCGATCGCCCGGCGTGAGGGTTGCGAGCACAGCCTGAGCAGCAGCCGCGCCCGCCCCGAAGGCAGCCGCCGCCTCGCCACCATCGAGCTGGCGAAGAATGGTCTCGACGAGCGTCGCTCCGCCGTTTTCCGAGCGGGCATAACCCATCGCGCCGTCGCTGCCCGATCGTCGATGGGTCACGCCAGGATGGATCGACGGTACCAGTCCGCCTGTCGAAGGATCGGCGACGTGATCAAGCTGGGCGAGAATGGTTGCGGCGTGCATCGAGAATATTCTGTTCCAAGGGAGGCTTACTTTAAAAGTAGATTGTCGATTGTCGATCCTCGATCCAATTGCGATGGCTAAGGATCTGTGCGACGTTCCGTCTCCCTTACCGTCCGTCAGAGCTGAGATGACCGCCGACCGACCCAACGATCCCGCCGCCGATATCGAGCGACATGTTGCGGCCATCGAGCCGCAACTGATCGTGGTCCGGCGCGATATCCACGCTCATCCGGAAATCGGTTTCGAGACGGTGCGGACGGCCGAGCTTGTCGCGCATGAGCTGGAGCGGATCGGGCTCGCGCCGCAGCGTGGCGTGGGGCGCACCGGCGTCGTCGCCGAGATCGCCGGCCGGGCGCTTGGCCCTTGCCTGCTGATCCGCGCCGACATGGATGCGCTGCCGATGCAGGAGCGGACGGGGCTTCCCTTCGCCAGCACCATTCCCGGCAAAATGCACGCCTGCGGCCATGACCTGCACACGGCAACCCTGCTCGGCGTCGCCTCAGTGCTGCAGGCGATGGCACCTCAGCTGCGAGGCAGCGTGCGGCTGGTGTTCCAGCCGGCGGAGGAGACGGTGGAAAGCGGAGCCGCCGCCATGGTCGCCGATGGCGCGGCCGACGGCGCCGCCATCGCGCTCGCTTTCCACAACCGGCCCGAAATGCCGGTCGGCCGCTTCGGCTATGTTCGGGGAGCGTCCACAGCCTCGAGCGACGAGTTCGACGTGATCGTGCGTGGCAAGTCCGGCCACGCGGCCCGTCCGCATTCCGCGCTCGATCCGATCGTAGCGGCGTCGGCGATGGTCATGCAGCTTCAGACCGCGATTTCGCGCGTCATGGACCCGACGCGCTCGGCGGTGCTGACGATCGGCCACATCCAGGGCGGCTCGACGCACAACATCATCCCCGATAGCTGCCTCTTCCAGGGCACAGTCCGCTGCCGCTCGCCCGAAAGCCGCGACACGATGGAAGCCGCCTTCCGCCGCATCTGCGAGGGTGTCGCCGCCTCCATGGGTGTCACCTGCGAAATCGACTACAAGCGCGGCGCTCCGGCGCTGATCAACGATGACGGCGTCGTCGATGCGGTGATCGCCTCGCTCTCGGCACAGTTCGGCGCCGAACGGATCGACCAGCTCGAAGGGCGCTTCGGCGCCGAGGACTTTTCCTATTTCTCGGAGCGGATCCCATCCTGCCAGCTGCTCGTTGGTTCGTCGCAGCCGGGGCGCGACGACCGCGTGCACAACTCCGATTACCAGCCCGACGAGCGCTGCATCGGGCTCGGCGTTGCGGCGCTTTCCCGCGCCGCGCTCGACATTCTGTCCTGATCCCCCGCCATTTCGACAAGGCCCCGGAGACCTCGCCATGACCATCACACGCTCCGATTTCCTCAAGCTCGGCCTCGGCGCCGCAGCCGGTATGGCGCTCGGCGCCGCCCCACGCTCCGCCACTGCAAAGGAGTGGAAGCTCATCCGCGTCGCCACCGAGGGCGCCTTCCCTCCCTACAACATGCATGCCCCCGACGGCCGCCTGATCGGCTTCGAGCCGGAGCTGCTGCAGGAACTGTCGACCCGTATGGGCGTCAAATGCGAGATGATCGCCCAGGCCTGGGACGGCATGATCGCCGGCCTGACCGACGGCAAATACGACGCCATCATGGACGCGGTTTCGATCACGCCGAAGCGCGAGGAGGTCATCGCGTTCTCCCGTCCCTATGCTGCCGCCGGCTCGGGCTTTGCGATCATGAAGGAAGGCAGCATCAAGTCGCTGCCCGGCACAGGCGCGCCGCGTGTGCCCTTCGCGGATGAGGCCGCCGCCAAGAAGGCGATCGACGAGCTCGCCAAGTCCCTCGCCGGCAAGACCGTCGCCGTGCAGGTCTCGACCATTCAGAACGATGTCCTCAATCGCTACTTCAAGGATGTGCTGACCATCCGCACCTATTCGTCCGGGCCCGACACATTCCTCGACCTCAAGAGCGGCCGCGTCGACGCGGTGATGGCTTCGCAGATCAACATCCAGGCTAATGCCAAGAAGTCGAACGGCGAGATGATCCAGTCCGGCTATCTGTTCACCGGCGGACTGCTCGGCGTGGGGTCAGGGGTCGGCCTGCGCAAGAGCGATCCGGAACTGAAGGAGATGTTCGACAAGGCACTGAAGTCGACCATCGATGACGGGACCCTGAGGAAGCTGGCGCTGAAGTGGTTCGAAATGGATATCACCCCCGCGAGCTGACGCAGGCGGATCCAACGGGATGGACGACAGCCTGACATTGCTGGGCTTCGGCCCCGAGGGCTGGGGCCATGCGCTCTTGAATGGCGGGCTGATGACGCTCGCCGTCTCGGCCTGTGCCTTTGTGCTCGGCCTCGGACTGGGCACGTTGCTCGCATGGGCCCGGATCGCCGGGGCAGTGCCGGTGCAGCGTCTCGCGCAGGGCTACGGCGTCGTCATGCGCGGCATCCCGGACCTGCTGGTCATCTATCTGTTCTATTTCGGTGGCCGGCAAATCGTATCCGCCGTCGCGAAGCAATTCGGCCACGCAGGCCCGGTCGAGATCAGCGGCTTCGCGGCCGGCTGCCTCGCCATCGGCCTTCTGTCGGGCGCCACGCAGGCGGAGGTGCTGCGCGGCGCCTTCCACGCCATCGCACCAGGCACGCTCGAGGCGGCGCGGGTCACCGGCATGGGCCGCTGGACGATGTTCCGGCGCATCATCGCGCCGCTAGCGCTGCGGACGGCGCTGCCCGGCCTCGGCAACCAGTGGCAGTCCGTCATCAAGGAATCGGCGCTGGTCTCCGTCACCGGGCTGGTCGAGACGCTGCGCGCCGTGACAGTGGCGGCCAACTCGACCGAGCTGCCCTTCCTGTTCTTCCTCGCCGGAGGCGCGATCTATCTCGCCATCACCACCGTCTCGGGTTTCGTGTTCCGCATCGCCGAATGGCGCTCGATGCGGGGGCAGCCCACCACGGCCGGGCGAGGCTGAGCGATGGATCTCGCCTTCATCGCCCAGACGTTCCCCAAGCTGCTCGCCGGCCTGCCGCTGACCCTGCTGCTGGCGGTGCTGTCGCTGTTCGGCGGCGGCCTGGTCGCGCTCGGCCTTTCAGGTCTGCGGGCCTCGTCCTGGGTCGGCGCACGTATCGCGGATTTCTACGTCTACATCTTCCGCGGCACGCCGCTGCTGATCCAGATCTTCCTGATCTATTACGGGCTCGCCCAGTTCTCGGCCGTGCGCCATTCCGTGCTGTGGCCGCTGCTGCGCGAGCCCTATGTCTGCGCGTTGCTCTCGCTGATGCTGAACGACGCCGCCTATACCTCCGAGATCCTGCGCGGAGGCCTTCGTGCCGTGCCTGCCGGAGCGATCGAGGCAGCCCGCGTCGCCGGGATGACGCGACTGACGCTTCTGCGCCGCATCGTCCTTCCTCTCGCCTTCCGCCAGGCACTGCCGGCTTATGGCGCCGAGATCACCAGCATGGTCAAGGCGACCTCGCTCGCCAGCGTGGTCACGCTGATGGAGGTGACGGGCATCGCCCGTGCGGAAGTGTCCGAAACCTATCGTGCCATCGAAATCTTCCTTTGCGCGGCGGTGATCTATCTCGTGCTGGTGACGGTGATCGCGCGGGCGGTCGACCTGCTCGAAAACCACCTCACCCCCTATCGCCGCCCGACGAGCGCCCGGAGCGTGGCATGAAGCCGATCACGGTCAAGCTGAACCACATCCGCAAGAGCTTCGGTGGCCAGGAGGTTCTGCGCGGCGTCGATCTTGCAGCCCGCGATGGCGATGTCATCGCCATCATCGGCGCCAGCGGCTCCGGCAAGAGCACGCTGCTGCGCTGCATCCCTCTCCTCGAAATCCCGGATCAGGGCGAGGTCAGCGTCGGCGATGCGCAGATCCGCATCAAGGATGCCGGCCACCGTTTCTCGCGGGCCGAGCGGGAGACCGTTCGCCGCCTACGTGGCCAACTCGGCTTCGTCTTCCAGAGCTTCAATCTCTGGCCGCATATGACGGCGCTTCAGAACGTGATGGAGGTACCGCTGCACGTGCAAGGCCGCCCCCGCGCCGAATGCCGCGAAGAGGCCGAGGCGATGCTCGCCAAGGTCGGCCTCGCCGACAAGTTCGACGCCTGGCCGGCGCATCTGTCCGGCGGCCAGCAGCAGCGTGTCGCCATCGCCAGGGCCTTGGCAATGCGGCCGCGCGCGCTGCTCTTCGACGAGCCGACCTCGGCGCTCGATCCCGAGCTCGTCGGTGAGGTGCTGCGCGTCATCCGGGCATTGGCCGAGGAAGGGCGCACGATGCTGATCGTGACACATGAGATGGCCTTTGCACGTGAGGTCTCGAACCACGCCATCTATTTGCAAAACGGGCGTATCGAAGAGCAGGGTGCGCCTGAGCAGGTCTTTCTCGATCCGCAATCCGAACGCACTCGCCGTTTCGTCGGCATGCAGCGCGGAGGCTGAGGAGGTCATCATGCCGCTGACAAGCGACCAGCAGCCGATCGAGCGGCTCAGCCTCGCGGATGTGGCGATGCGCCGCCTGCGCGACGAGATCGTGCACGGCCGACTCTTGCCGGGCGAAGTGCTGACAGAGATCGCTCTGGCGGCCCGGCTCGGCGTCGGGCGCGGCACGGTGCGCACGGCGCTGTTCGCGCTGGAAGCCGACGAACTCATCGTGCGCGCGCCCTATTCCAACTGGCGCGTCGCCAACCTCGATGACCAGGTCATCTGGGAAATCTACACGCTGCGCGAGGCGATGGAGGGGCTCGCCGCCCGCATTCTCGCCGAACGGGCCGAACCGCGGTCAAAAAGTGTTCTCGTCGCCGCCTTCGCGCAGCTGGCACCGGCGGAAGCGGGTTCGATTGATGAGCGTGTCGCGGCCGATCTCGGCTTTCACCGTGCGATCGTCGAGACGACCGGCCACCGCCATCTGATCAAGCGATACGCTGCCCTCTCAACCAAGATGGAATGGCTCTACCGCTGGTCCGAAACGCATTGGCCGGCGCGCTTCCCGCTCGTAGACGATCATCGCGCTTTGTTTGAGGGCGTGATGGGCGGTACGCCCGACGAGGCGGAACGCGCCGTGCGCGCCCATATCGACCCCAGCCTCGCCGCCGATCTCGAGGGATATCGGGGACTCATGGCGGCCGGCGGCACAGTCTCGGAAGCAGCAATCATGAAGAGCGGTCAGTGATGGCAGGGCAGGTTATCGTGCTCGATGGCGGGATGGGCCGCGAACTAAAGCGCATGGGCGCGCCGTTCCGCCAGCCCGAATGGTCCGCGCTGGCGCTGATGGAGGCACCGGAAACTGTGGTCGCGGCCCACCGCGCCTTCATCGAGGCTGGCGCCGAAGTCATCACGACCAACAGCTATGCGGTTGTGCCCTTCCATATCGGAGAGCAGCGCTTTGCGCAGGACGGCGCGCGGCTGGCCGCTCTTTCGGGCGAACTCGCGCGGCGTGCCGCCGATGAGGAGTTTCAACGCAGCGGGCGCGCCATCAGGGTAGCCGGATCGCTGCCGCCACTGTTCGGCTCCTATCGGCCTGATCTCTTCGACGCCAAGCGGGCCCCCGCCATGCTGGCGGTGCTGATCGAGGCGCTGCTGCCTTCCGTCGATCACTTCCTCGCCGAGACGCAAAGCTGCATCGAAGAAGCGCTGGCGGCCTGCATGGCCGTCGCTCCCACGAGCAAGCCGATCTGGATCTCCTTCACACTGCATGATGAGTGCGGTGTCAGCGGCCTGCCAGCACTCCGCTCTGGCGAAAGCGTCGCGGAGGCCGTCGCCGCTGTCCGAGAGGCTGGAGCCGCCGCCGTGCTCTTCAACTGCAGCTTGCCGGAGGTCATGGGCCCGGCTGTCGACGTCGCGCGCTCTGTGCTCGGCGATACCGGGCTCCCGATCGGCGTCTATGCCAATGCCTTCCCGGAAAAGACCGGGACCGCGGCGGCCAACGAAGGCCTAAGCGATCTGCGCGACGATGTCGGGCCTCAAACCTATCGCGACTTTGGACGAGATTGGCGCCGCCGCGGGGCACGTATCATCGGCGGATGCTGCGGCATCGGCCCCGATACGGTCTGCGCGCTCCACGCTGAATTCAAAGCCGATTGAACGTCCGCTTCTGGCCAACGCGCCAAGGTCAGCTTATGGCGCGGTGACGCCCTACAGCTACTGCGATCGGCTCGCCGCGATGTTGTCGAGGGCTGCGATCGCGTCGTCCGGCAGGATCAGTGATGCGGCCGCGATGTTTTCTCGTAGATGCGCTACCGAGGAAGTGCCGGGGATCAGGAGAATGTTCGGGGCGCGCTGCAGCAGCCAGGCGAGCGCCGCCTGCATCGGCGTCGCGCCGAGCCGCGCCGCAACCTCGGAGAGGGTCGCCGATTGCAGCGGGGCAAAGCCGCCCAAGGGAAAGAACGGCACATAGGCGATGCCGTCTTCGGCCAGGGCGTTGATGAGCGCGTCGTCGCCGCGGTGTGCGAGATTGTAATGGTTTTGCACGCAGACGATCTCGGCGATACCACGGGCTTCCTGCACCTGCGCCGGCGTCACGTTGCTCAGGCCGATCTGCCGGACCAGTCCCCGTCGCTGCAGCGTGGCGAGCACCTCGAGCGGCGCGGCGATCGAGCCTTCGGCCGGGCCGTGGGCATCGAACATGATCCGAAGGTTGACGACGTCCAGCGCCTCGAGGCCGAGATTGCGCAGATTGTCCTCGACCGCCCGAACGAGTTCCTCCGCGCTGAAAGCCGGCAGCCAGGAACCGTCTTCTCCCCGGCGCGCGCCGATCTTGGTCACGATCACCAGATTGTCCGGATAGGGCGACAGCGCCTCGCGGATCAGCCGGTTGGTGATATGCGGGCCGTAGAAGTCGCTGGTGTCGATGTGGTCGACGCCGGCGGCAACCGCCTCGCGCACCACCGCAAGCGCCGCGTCCCTGTCGCGCGGAGGCCCGAACACCCCCGGTCCGGCGAGCTGCATGGCGCCATAGCCCAGCCGCGTCACGCGACGGTCTCCGAGATTGAAGCTGCCGGCCTGGTGGATCGTCTGCATGTCCATCTCCTTTGATGGCCATCAGCTAAACCTTGCCGATTTTGGAGATAATCCGGCATTGTCCGCACAGGCCGTGCGGGAATCCGAACAGTGAAAGCCGACCTCAGCGATCTCAGGGCCTTCCTCGCGGTGGCGCAGGCGCGCGGCTTCCGCGACGCTGCCCGCACCAGCGGCGTCAGCGCGTCTGCCCTGAGCGAGGCGGTTCGCCGCTTCGAAGTCGAGCTCGGCGTTCGCCTGCTCCATCGCACCACCCGCAGCGTCACCCCGACGGAAGCGGGAGCCCGGCTGATCGACCGCCTGGGGCCGGCGCTCGGCGAGGTGGAGGCGGCGCTCGCGGTAGCGAAGAGTCTGGGCGACGAGCCTGCCGGCACGCTTCGCCTCAATGTGCCGGTCAGCGCCGCCCGCCTCGTGCTCCCGGCGATCCTGCCCGGCTTCCTGGCCGCCTACCCGAATGTCAGCATGGAGATCGTCGCGGACGACAGCTTCGTCGATGTGGTGGCCGCGGGTTGCGATGCCGGCATCCGCTATGACGAGCGCCTGGAGCAGGACATGATCGCCGTCCCGATCGGGCCGCGCGTCCAGCGCTTCGCGACGGCTGCGGCGCAGGGCTATCTCGACCGGCATGGCCGCTCCCGGCATCCGAGGGACCTGCTCGGCCATGCCTGCCTGCTCGGCCGCTTCGCCAGCGGCGCGGTGACAAGCCCCTGGGAGTTCGAGCATGAGGGCGCCGTCGTGCGCGTCGAGCCGCGCGGACCATTGGTGGTGCGCGTCGGCGGCGCCACCGATCTTGCTGTCGAGATGGCCGTCGCCGGTGTCGGGATCATCCAGCTGTTCGAGGAATGGCTGCGCCCTCATCTCGAAAGCGGCGCTCTCGAGCCGGTTCTGGAGGATTGGTGGCAGCCGTTCTCGGGACCGTTCCTCTACTATTCCGGCCGCCGCCTCGTGCCCCCCGCGCTGCGCGCCTTCATCGACTTCATCAAGGCAAGGCCGTGACGGGACCTGCGCAACCTACTCGGTTCAACCGGTGCCGACTCATGAGGTGAGTCGGATCTGTCGATGTCCGCTTGAGGGCGGCGAGCCAATGTCCGTAAATGGCGCATACCGTGAGCACCCCGACGAAGGTTGTTGTCTTCCAGTGACCGGGCGGAACGGTACACCGCAGCCTTTCTCAGCGCAGACCTCGCGGCAGCTTGCGCGCATTCGCGCGTGCCGGGTCGGCCTTCCAATCGTCAACGGATAGCGTCGGCAGGTCGAAATAGTCCCGTGTCGTCGCGTAGCCCTGTCCGCCCATGCGACCGACCGCGTCGAGCGCGGCAGGGTCGACATGCAGCCGCTCATTGACCGTATCCGCCCGGAAATGCGCGTAGACGACCTCACCCAAGATGATCTCGCGCGAATTGCCGATGCCGAGCGTGGTGTGGTGGCGGCATTCGAAGGCGGCCGGCGCCTCGCCAATCCAGGGGCAGGGCACCTTTTCGCCGGGCATGGCGGTAAGGCCGGCTTCAGCGAGCTCGTCGGTACCTGGCTCGAACGGCACGGCGCAGACATTCATGCCGGCGACCAGCGCGTCGGAAACGATGTTCACCGTGAAGGCGAGCGTCTCGCGGACATTGCGGCCGGTATCCTTCTGCGCGCCGGTCGGCCGGTACTCGACGCCGAGGGCCAGGATCGCCGGATCGGCCGAGAGGCAGTTGAAGAAAGAGAACGGGGCCGCGTTGACGATCCCGGCCCTGTCGACCGTGGTGACAAGCGCGATCGGGCGCGGCACCACGGCGCCGATCAGGAGCTTGTAACGCTCGCGCGGCGTCAGCGCGGCAAAGTCGAAGGTGACGATGTCGACGGCGGGGGAACTGGTTGATGTCGCGAGCGCGGCGGTCACGGTACGGTCAATCCTTCGCTTAAGGGTACGAGACCTCGCGGATGTCGCGCTCGCCGCGCGGAGCGATCATTGCGCGGGTGACGACGACCTTGAGGTGACGATTCATGAGACGGTGGCATGCGCGGCGTCGCGCGCCAGACCCTGATCAACTCGCGATCATTACGCTCGTTGTTTCGGAAACGGAGCCACTGCGCACCTCGTTCAAACCGCAACGCGGTGCGTTGCCAGTGGCGTATGGCAGCTCAGGTTCTCGAACCCGTCATGCGTCACGGCGTAGAAGTCGCCGAGATTGGCGCCGGCCGAGAGCGGCTCCAGCCACTGCGCGTGCAGGACGAAGACCATCCCTTCCTCCAGGCGGTCATAGTTGTGGGAAGCGAGGTTGAAGCTGTTGCCGGCCCCAGCCATCCCGACTGCGTGGCCGATATTCGGGTTATGGGGGCCGTGCGTCGCCGGATAGACGTGCATCAACTTACGGCCCTGCGCCTCCCAGTCGGGCGCGCTGACCTGTTGCCGCTTGATCAACCGCGGCCCGCCATCATCGGCCGTGCTCCAGTTATAGGGCATGATCCGCGTTTCCGGCGAGGTCAGCAGCCCCTTCTCGATCAGGGGCCCGAACGCGGCGTTGTTGACGTCCCTCATCAAGGCTCCGGGCCGGATCAGCTTTTCGGCGCGCTTGACGCCTTCCTCGCAGGCAGAGAGCACCAGTTCCTGCCGATCGGTGATGTCGCCGAAGGCGATCATGCGGGAGGTCTGGGCGTTGTAGCCGCGGAAGGTCACGTTCGAGATGTAGAGATTGGCGATATCGCCGGGCCGCATGACGTGGCCATAGGGCTTGCCGCAATGGGTTCCGAAGGCGTTGGCGCCGATCTGGTAGCCATCAGCCGATTCACCGCCGCGCGCCAATTGCGCGTAGGTGAAGGCGGCGAAGATCTCGTGATCGGTCACGCCGGGCCTCGCCACATGATAGGCGGCCTGAATGCCGATATCGATCAGCTGCGATGCCGCCCGGAACATGTCGACCTCGCGCGGCGAGCGCACGCGCTGCATCCGGTCGATGATGCTGCTGTCGTCGATGAACTTGGCGGCCGGAACCAGTTCCCTCAACAGGCTGATGAATTCTCCAGACCGGGCGTCGCCCATCCAGCCGATCTGCGGGCGGGCGGGAACGAGGCTGCCAAGCAGCTTGGCGCAAGCCTCGGCTGTCTTGACGACCGACGAGCCCGGCCGGTCGGCATATTCGCGCCCGATCGCGCCGATCTGCCAGATGTCATCGACCAGGACCGGCTCACCGCCCGGCGGCAGGATGACGGCCTGGGTGAAGAAGGAGAGCAGCGTCAGCGGCTTGTCCTCGTCCATCGGGACGATCAGCACGCCTTCGCGCATCCAGTCGCAGAGATAGCGCAGATAGGCGTTCGAGGTGTGAAACCAGCCGATCATGTCGGTGTGGACGATCAGGACGTCGTGCCCGGCCACGACGCATTCGCGGCGAACCTTGCGCAGCCGCTCCTCGAACTCCTCGAGCGGGAGCGGCAAAGGCGCGTTGAACTGGAAATCGGGCTCGAAATCGGCCAGCAGGGCTTCGATGCGGCGGTGGCCGGCAGGCGGCATGAATGTCACGGCTGTGATCCTTCCAGGAGACTGGCTTTGAAGCATGCCTAGCCTTGGCGCTTGGGCTCGAGCGCTCGCCAGGAGACGATGAGGCAAAGCAGAACCGCCCCGATCAGCAGGCCGGAAATCGCAGCGACCCGCACGTCGAGCGATTCCTCGATCATCTGGAACATCCGCAGCGGCAGCACCGTGGTGCGCGCGTCGGCGAGGAACAGCGTCACGGAGACATTGTCGAGCGACTGCATGAAGACGAGGAACATGCCGGCCAGGATGCCCGGCAGCATCAGCGGCAGCGTCACGCGCAGGAATGTGCGCAACGGCCCGGTCCCGAGCAGGGCCGAGACCTCCTCCAGACTTGGATCCAGCCGCTGGGTGATCGCCGCGCATGAGCGGTACATCAGCGGACCGAACACGACGATGTGGCCGAACACGACGAGTCCGAAGGAAGGACTGAGGCCCGCGCGCCCCGATGCGATCAGCGCAGCGAGACCATAGACGAGGCTCGGCAGCACGAGCGGCGCCAGCATCAGCGGCTCGACGGCTGCAGAGGCTGCAGGCTTGAGCCGTGTCACGCCATAGGCGGCCGGTGCGGCGACGAGCACAGCGCCGAATACCGTCAGGACGGCGATCTGCACGGAGTGAAGGATCGCAGTGTGGATCGGGGCCGACTGCGCCGGGTCGAGCAACGCGCTGTACCAGCGCAAGGAGAGCCCGTCCGGCGGGAATTTCAGCGTCTGCCCCGCGGTGAACGACATTGCGAGGCCGACCGCCACGGGGGCGATCATGAAGGCGATCGCGAGGCCGCCTAAGCCATAGACGAGGAGTCGGTAAGCCCAATCGGATAGGCGGGAGCCGTCAAGCATGGCCGGCGAGCCTCGGATGGCGGGAGGCGGCCGTCATCGCCAGCATGACGATGCTGGTCGCCGCCAGCAGCACGAAGGCTGCCGCGGCCGCCGATGGCCACTGAAACAGCACGCCGACCTCGCGATAGACGAACTGCGGCAGATAGATCAGCCGGGCGCCGCCGATGACCGACTGCGTCACATAGGAGGTCGTCGCGCCGGCGAAGACCAGCACCCAGCCGGCGAGGATGCCGGGCGCCATCATCGGCAGCAGGATCGTCGACAGGACGCGCCAAGGGCCGGCTCCGAGCGTCGCAGCGGCCGCGGCCAGACTGCCGTCGCTGCGCGTCATCACCGCGATCACCGGCAGGACGAGCAGCGGCAACTCGATCTGGGCAAGCACCACGACGAGCGCGGTTTCGTTGAAGAGGAGGCTGCGCGGCGCCGGGAAGAAGCCGAGCTCGACCATCGCCTGGCTGATCGGCCCCAGTCGGCCGAGGATGACGATCCAGGCGAAGGTGCGCACGACGTTGCTGGTCAGCATCGGCAACAACGTCAGGAAGACGATGACGCGACGCATCCTCGGGCCGGCATGCCAATAAAGCAGCACGATCGGCAGGGCGATGAGCGTGGTCAGCGCGACCACTTTCGCACCGAGCCCCAGCGTGTCGACCAGGACACTCAGGATGAACGGGTCGGCGAACAGGCGCCGATAATTCTCCAGCGTCGGCGCGCCGGAGGTGTCGACGAGGCTGAAGACCCCGAGCAGAGCGAGCGGCACGAGGAACCCTGCCAGCGACAATGCCAGCATGGGCAGCAGGAATGGCAGTGCGTTGCGGTTCATCGTGCGCTCGCCTCCGTCCGTTACTTGCGGACGACGCGGTCAAACTCGGCCGTCCAGGCGGCGCGCTTGGCGTTGATTTTCGCCCAGTCGGGATAGACCAGCGTCTTCATCTGCTCGTCCGAGACGAAGGCCTTGATGCCGGGAGGCAGCGGCACGTCCCCGTTGGTCGGGATCATCTCGGTCGGCGGCAAGGCGAGCTTTGCCTGCGCGTCGGCCGAGATTGCCGCATCCATGTATTGGTAGACGCCCTCGGGATTGGCCGCGCCCTTGGCGAGGTGGATCGTCACGGGAACGCTGGGCGAGCCGCTGGCGGGATGGACGAATTCGCAGGGCACGCCGAGCGATTTGAGGCGCGCGACATTGCCGGTGCTCGCCATGAAGACGGCGATCTCGCCCTGCTGGAACATCGTCATCTGCTGGCTGCCATTATTGGCGATGGCGCCGATCTTCGGCAGATGCGCGGCGAGCAGCTTGAAGACCGGCGCCATGTCGTCCTCGCCGCCGCCATAGAGCTTGGCGATCTCGACCCAGGCCATGGTCGCGGTGTTGGAGCCGAAGCCGATCCAGGCGACCTTGCCGTCATAAGCGCGGTTCTCGAAGAGATCCTTGTACCCGGCGGGCTTGGGCACCAGGCTTGGGTTGTAGGCGATGCCGTTGATCTCGACGGTGACGTTCGGCCCGTATTCGGTTCGGGCGGCGGCGCCGAGCCTGCCCCAGTTCTTCAGCTTCGATGGGTCGATCTTCTCGATCAGCCCGCGCGACGCCGCCTCCGCCGTCTGGCCCGGCGACATCAGCAATGCATCGAAGGGCGGCTTGGAGGGGTTGGCCAGCAGCTTGGCGAGCTGGTCCTGCGCCAGTGCCGGCGCGACCACGAGCTCGGTCCCTTGCGCCTGGACGAGCGGCGCGACGATCTTGCGGTAGGCGTCCTCCCAGGCGTTGGGAAACGAGGCGGCGACGACGGAGCCTGCCGCGCGAACGGACTCCGGCGACAGCAGCCCCAGTGCCGGGAGGCTGGCAAGGCCGGCGGTGAATTGACGACGGCTGAACGGATGGCTGGTCATGGCGGCGATCCTTCTGATGGCGGTCAGGGAGCAGGGAACAGGCGGCAGCGATCGAGAGCGAAGGTCACGAAGACGTCTTCCGGCAGGTTGTCGGTCGAGGATCCGGGCACGCGGTTTTCGGCGGCGCGGACCTGATGCGTGCCGGCGACCAGAAGGTCGTGCATCATCAGCGGTCCCTGGGGGACGGAGAGCATGCGCTTCGCAGGCAGGGCGCCGGCGGCTGGACCCGCCCGAAGCATCACGTGCTCGGGCCTGACCGCGAGCACGACGGGCGAGCCCGGCACGAACCCAACCGGAGCGGGCATCGGCAGCATGGCGCCGGAGCTCAGCCGCAACAGGCTGGTGCCACCGGCATCCGTCTCGACGATGGCATCGAGCAGCGAGGCGTGGCCGACGAAGCCGTTGACGAACAGGCTCGCCGGACGATCGTAGAGCTCAGCCGGCCGGCCCGCCTGTTCGACGCGGCCCCGGTTCATGACGATCAGCCGGTCGGCGACCGACTGCGCCTCGTCCTGGTCATGCGTCACGATGATCGCCGTAATGCCCAGGCTGCGCTGGAGCCGGACGAACTCAAACTGCAGATCGGCCCGCAGGCCGCGATCGAGCGCCGCGAAAGGCTCGTCGAGCAGCATGATGGCCGGGCTCGGCGCCAAGGCACGCGCAACTGCGACCCGCTGCTGCTGCCCGCCGGAGAGCTGCCGCGGCAAGCGATCTGCAAACGGGGCGAGCCGCACCAGCCTGAGCATCTCGTCGACACGCTCGCGGCGTTCCGCCCGCGGAATGCGCGACAGGCCGTAGGCAATGTTCTCGGCAACCGTGAGATGCGGAAAAAGCGCATAGTTCTGGAAGACCATGCCGACGCTGCGCTCGCGCGCCGGGACATTTGAGACGTCGCGCTCGCCAATCCGCACGGACCCCTCGGCCGGGCGCAAAAGCCCGGCAATGACGCGCAGCATGGTCGACTTGCCGCAGCCGCTCGGTCCCAGGATCGCGGCGATGGTTCCGGCCGGAACCTCGAAGCCGACATCCTCGATGGCTGCCGCCCCGGCATAGGCGTGGCTGACGCCTGCCACGGCGAGACGCTGTCCGAGCCGCGGCGCAGAAGCCTCCTGGTTCGTCTCGGCCGCCATCGACATGCTGCGCCATCCGATCGTTTGCGATCGAACGCATTGACCATCCGCGATGATCGCCAGCGCTCGTCTCTCTGCGATTCCCGAAGAGTGCTTGGCAAGGCGCATGCCAACCAATGACGGAATGCCGAAAAGGCCGCGCTAACGCTCTGAAAAGAATATCAAAAATATGTTTCTGCCGTAGGTATCAAGCTAAAAAACAAAACTGTTTTTATATTTGAAACCAATTTTGGTTGCACAAAATTCGACACGCTGCGCATTAAACGGGCTGTATCGTGATGCCTTGGGACGCTATCTGTGATCGGCATGATGACGGCAGCCGGGGAAGCAAAATGAACGAGCGCGGCAGCGATGTGTCCGGCGACGACATCGTCGTGCGCATCTGCGACACGCTGTCGGAGGCGATCGCCGAAGGAGCGCTCCGGCCGGGCATGAAGCTTCCCGAGGACGTGATCGGCGCGCATTTCGGCGTGAGCCGGACGGTCGTTCGCGGTGCGATCGCAGTGCTGCAGCGCGATCACATCGTCGAACGCAAGCGCTACCGCGGCGCCTTCGTCGCGGAACCCGGCATCGAGGAGGCGCGTACCCTTCTGGAGGCCCGACGTAGCCTCGAATTGCTGATGCTGGAGCGTGCCTGCGAACGCGCTGACCCAAAACAGATTGCAGCATTGGAGGAGCTCACGATCGAGGAGGAGCGCATTCACGCTGCTCCCGATGCCGCTGCGAAGTCCCGGCTCGCCGGCCGCTTTCACGTCGAGCTGGCCAGACTCAGCGGCAACGCGGTGCTGCTCGAACTGCTGGAGAAGGTTCTCGCAAGGATTTCGCTGGTCGATGCCCTATACCGGCGCAAGAATGGCGATCAGTGCGGCGCCGATCATCATCGTCAGATCATCGAAGCGGTGGCTCGCGGGGACAAGGCAGGTGCGGTCGCTCAGATGAGCGAGCACCTCGACGACCTCGAGAACCGGCTTGTGCTCGACGAGGCTCAGGGCGAAAGCCATAATCTGACTGCGGTGCTGGAGCGTTTTTCGGCGCGCTCTTAGAGTCACCTGGAGCGAGGAGCTGGCGTCCACGACCAGCTGGGAAGCGGCACTCATCCCGATCGATCACGAATGTCCGGTCCAGGGCAAGCTTCGACGTCGGCTATCGGCGCATACCGCCAAACTCAGGATGAACCGAACCGGCTGAGTGCTGCCTTCGCGGGCAACGCTCAATCGTGTCGCTGGATCGTCGGACGATCACTTCCGCAGAAAACGAATGAATCCAAGGCGAAGTGTGCGCCAATTGGCGTCACTTAGTTGGTGGCAAAGCGAGCTCCACTGCTTACGGACGCCTCGCCTCGCGCAAACGCAGCTCGCCCAATGGTCAACTAATCCGTTGAAATACAAAAAAATGGCGCGCCCGAAAGGATTCGAACCTCTGACCCTCAGATTCGTAGTTCTGTGATCAGGATTTATGCATTAAATTCAATGTGTTACGCTATCTGACGCATTGCGAGTTGGCGAGGTCGGTGACCAGACGTCTGGAGTTCTCAATCGCCATTGCTTCTATCCGCCGCACGATCAGCTCTCGAAATAGCTCGTGTTGCGCCCACCGATCACGATGTCCCATCGATACAGGGTTTCGCCATTGACGCCCTGCCCGGCGGGCTGTCCGAAATGCCGCGGCTGCGCGTCACCCAACAGGATGAACATCGGGTCGCGGGCGAGATTGGGGTCGCCCTCGAAATACATCTGCGCAATCAGCCGCGCCGAGCCGCCGCGGATCGAGACATGCACATGGGACGGCCGCCAGCGGCCGATGTCAGGGCGCGCCAGATAGGAGCCGGGCCGGATCGTGCGGAAGCGGTAGGCGCCCTGATCGTCTGTCATCGTGCGGCCGAAGCCGAGGAAGTTTGGATCGAGGCGCTCCCGAAGGGGGTCTTTCACATGAGTGTAGCGGCCCCATTTGTTCGCGTTCCAGATCTCGACCAGCGTGTTGCGAACGGGGCGGCCGAATTCGTCGAAGACGTGGCCCGAGATCTCGATGACCTCGCCTTCCGCCTGCGGACGACCGGGCGCGATCCGGGTCAGGTCGTTCTCGCCGATTTTGAGGCCGGGCAGATCAGAGACCCACGGGACGAAGCTCAGGCGCGCCGCCTCTGGGATGAGATGCAGGCGTTCGGTCGGCACGCGCCGTTCCGCCGACCCGTCGGTCGGTCCAGGCAGCATCAGGCGTCCGCGGTTCATCAACATGGGCTTGCTCCGCTCGTCAGCTCGAAAGGTCGTCGAAGAAGGGTGTCTCGCCGGCGCCGCGCATCACGATCGCGATCTCGTAGATCGCAGGACCGTCGCTCGGGGCGGACGTTAGCCTGGCGACAAGCCGGTCGCGCAGCTCCGCGGGCAGGCTCTCGAGCAGCGGGTCGCGCGCGTTGGCCTCGGCCTCGTCGCCGAAGAAGATCTGCGTCACCAGACGGGTGATGCCGTCGGAGAAGATCGTCACCGTGATGTGCGGCGCGCGCGCGGCAATGCCCTTGCCGGCCGCGATCGCGCCTGGCTTGACGGTCTTGAACGTGAACGGTTCCAAGGTCGTAATAAGCCGGCCGAACCCGTCGAAATAGGGGTCAAGCAGTGTGTCATCCTGGATGTCCGGCGTGCGCAAGACACCAGCGGCGTTCGCCTGCCAGAACTCCAGCAGCGCGTCGTCGACAGGCTGTCCCTCGCAATCGATAAGGCGTCCGCGCAGGATGATCGGCTTGCCCTGCGGGCTGACGCTGAGCCCGTGATGGAGCCGCGTGAGGTCGCTACGGTCGCCGTCGAGGAAGGAATATGGGTAATAAGGACCGACCGTGTCCTCCGCCAGTGGTGTCAGACGGTTGCTGGAATGAGACCGGCTG
The DNA here is from genome assembly GCF_964253285.1 of Allobosea sp. LjRoot237. Lineage (NCBI taxonomy): Bacteria > Pseudomonadati > Pseudomonadota > Alphaproteobacteria > Hyphomicrobiales > Alloboseaceae > Allobosea > Allobosea sp. LjRoot237. The sequence continues at coordinate 27,221 of NZ_CAXUQP020000002.1, read as the reverse complement.
CTCATGTCGTTGCTCCGTTGTCAGGGCGTCTTCAGCCGGCGCTCGACGAGGCCCGTCAGCCAGGACAGGGCGAAGACGATGGCGATGTATATGCCCGCCACGGCCGTCAGGAACTCGAACTGCCGATAGGACACGCTCGCGGCGCGCTGAGCCTCGTACATGATGTCGGCGACCCCGATGACGCCGACGATCGAGGAATCCTTGACGACGATGATCAGCTGGTTGGCGAGCGCGGGGAGCGCCGTCCGCATCGCCTGTGGCAGCACGACGTCGAGGAAGGCATGCCGCCGCGACAGGCCGAGCGCCGTCGAGGCTTCGACCTGCCCTGGGTCGACACTGTCCAGCGCCGATCGATAGATTTCGGCGACATATGCGCTGTTCAGCAGGGTCACGGAAATAATCGCTGCCGTGAGCGGGGTGATCGCGAGCCCCAGGAAGGCGGCTAGTCCGAAATAGATGAACAGGATGTAGACATAGAGCGATAGCGAGCGGAAGAGCTGGATGTAGAGGAAGGCGATGGCCTGCAGCCAGCCCGCCGACGAACGCCGCAGCACGGCCACGACGAGACCCAGCAGCAGCGACGCGACGAACGACGTAACGGCGACGATCGCCGTATAACGCAAGCCGATCAGCAGCGCGGGAAGCTTGACCCAAACGGGCAGCCACTGTGCCTGGAGCTCTGCGAGGAACGCGGTCATGGCAACCTCAGGGCGCGTTCGGCGGCGAGGAATACGAGCGAGAACCCTAAGACGACCGTGATCAAGATGATGGCGACCGCGGCGAACGCCTCGAAAGGCCGGTAGAAGGCGACGCTCATCTCCTGCGCCTGGAAGACCATCTCGGGCACCGCAATCGCTGCGGCGAAGGTCGCGCCCTTGATCTGGCCGACGAAGACGTTGCCGAGCGGAGGAATGACGACCCGGATCACCTGAGGTAGCAGGACGTCGAAATAGCGATGGCGATGGCTGAGCCCGATCGCGTCCGAGGCTTCGAGCTGGCCTGCGTCGATACTCAGGAAGCCGCCGCGGAAGATTTCGGCTGTCTTGCCGGAATCGGTGATCGCGAGCGCGATGATGGTGCAGGTCACTGCGCTCAGCGCCAGATCAAAATAGCTCGCGACGCCGAAATAGAGCCAGAGCAGCAGAACGTAGAAGGGGATGCCGCGCGTGATCTGCGTGAAGCCGTAGGCCGTGCGCGACAGGAGTGCCCACGAGCTGCCGCGCGCGCTCTGGATCAGCAGCCCGAGCATGCAGGCGGCGATCGTGCCGACGATGGCCATGTAGAGATCGAGAACGACGCCCTTCGCCAGCAAGGGCCATCGATCAAGGACGAAATTCCAGTCGAGTTGAATGGCTCGGTTCATGCGTGCGCCTTCATGCCGGCTGCGGTAGCGGCGGCCCTGCCGGCGACCACGGCCTCGGTCATGGCCGGCCCCAACGAACCACCCGTTCCGGGGTAGCCCGGTCCCATCGGACCGGCTGCGACGTTGCCGCAGGCGTAGAGCCCGGCGATGACGCTCCCGTCAAACCGAACCACGCGCCCCTGACCATCCGTCGTCAGGCCGCCCTTGGTCCCGTTGTTGCCGTGGAGGATGGGGATGGCAAAGAACGGCGGCTCGGTCAGCGGTGCGAGGCAAGGGTTGGGCCCGTGCTCCGGGTCGCCATAGGCGAGGCCATGCCGGTCGGCGCCGCGCCTGAATTCGGGATCCTGCCCATCGCGTGCGGCCGCGTTGAAGCGCCGAATGGTTGACTCAAGTCCGCCGGGCGCGATGCCCACGTTTGCCGCGAGTTCGGCCAGCGTATCGGCTTGCCTGAACCAGTCAGGCGCAGGCGCTGCCGCGGCGACGTTGACGATCTGGTAGCGGCGCTTGAAGCGCGCGTCGAAGATGAGCCAGGCCGCCTGGTTGGGATGACGATAGCCGCCCGGATCGAAATGCTGAAAGGTCTTGCCGAGGTCATGATAGGAGCTCGCCTCGTTGACGAAGCGCTGACCGGCGTCGTTGACGAGGATCGATCCAGGCAAGGCAAGCTCGCGGACGATGTTGCGGGTCATGGGACGGCCATCCCACTGCTCGCCAGGCACCTGCACGGCGGCCGTCCACCATGCTTCCGTCATATGCGCGACGCCGGCGCCCAGGCGCAGACCCATCAGCAGGCCATCACCTTCGTTCCAGGGGGGCGAGGTCGGCGCGCGGTCGGCCGGCGCCAGAAAGGCATCCTTGAGGGCATCGCTCCATTCGAAGCCGCCGCTTGCGAGCATGACGCCCGAATGGCTGCGGATGGTGTGCCCCTCGCTCGTGCGGCAGCCGCGCACGGCGCCGCCTTCCAGCATGAGATCGGTGATGCGGATGTCACTCTCAAAGGCGACGCCCCGGTCGAGGCAGGCCTGAACCAGGCCCGCGACCAGGCCGGCGCCCTGCGTGCGCACATCCCTGGCTCGACGCTCGGCGAGAAGATCGGGGTTCAATCCAGCACGCAGTTCGCGTGACGTTGCCGGCCCTCGCAGCGGCGAGGTGCGGATCCGGCTGCGCCATTCGCCGAGCCGGGTAGTGTCGTAGGGCAGTGGCTCGAACGCGCGGCCGTCGCGTGCCCCGAGGAAGTCCGGGTGGTAGTCGGGACGCTCGATCTGGAAGAAGCGCAACTCCGTCCAAGCTTCCAGGCATTCAAGCAGGGCGGGCGATGCGTCGAGGTAGTGCGACAGCCGTTCTTCCCCGACAGCGCCGAGTGTCACGCGTGACAGATAGTCCAGCGCCTCGTCGCGATCGTCGGCCGCGCCGGCCCGCTCCATCAGCGCGTTGAGCGGCGACCAGATCTGGCCCCCCGAGATCGCGCTGGTGCCGCCGATGAGGGGCGAGCGCTCGAGAATGAGAACTTTCGCGCCCGCGACAGCCGCCGACAGCGCGGCCATCAGGCCGGCGGCACCGGATCCAACGACGACGAGATCGGGCGTGGCTTCTGGGAGCATCGGGATGGCCGGCTTCCGTGGCAGGTCGGTCAGTTCGAGCGGATCGGCTGGCCAGCGGGGCCGACGGCGACCGTCTGGAGCTTGTACTTCTCGCGGCTGGCAGTCCCGACGAAGCGCTCATAGAGCGTCGCCAGGGTGCCGATCGAGGCGTGGTAGCCGATCCAGTTGCTCATCCAGTTCAGCGTCCGGGGATCGCCCTGGCGCATGAAGAAGCTGACGCTTTCCAGATAGAGCGCGCCGGTCGGCAGCAGCTTGATGCGCGCGCCGGCATCCAGCGCCCGCACGATGCTCGACGAGGATTGCACGGTCGCATCGGCGCGCCCGGACGCAACTTCGTTGATGGCGTCGGTCGCCGAGGGGAAGGAGGCGAACTGCGCCTTCGGGAAGGTGCGCCGCGCAACGGCGAGCTGCGAAGTGCCCTGGAGCGTAGCGAAGCGGATGTTTTCGGCGTTCAGATCTTCGGGCTTCTGCGCGGTCGAATTCGGCTTCAGGCCGACATAGACCGGCGCATAAAACGCCGGGATGGGCGTGAAATCGCCGCGCAACGCGCGTGCCGGCAGGTTCGTCACCGGCTCGATCATGTCGCAGCGCCCCGATTCCAGCAGCGAGAAGAGCTGTCCGAACGGAACCTCGACATAGTCGATCGTGATGCCTTCGCCGAGATCGGCGGCGAGCAGCTTGGTGAGCTCGATCGTATAACCGGCCGGCTCATTGGTGGTCGGATCGCGATACTGCATGGGCGGCGTGCCAAACTCGTAGCCCAAGGTGATCTTCTTAGTCCGGATCCACTTGTCGATCAGCGCTTCGTTCGCCGGCGCTTGCGCCTGCGCGGCGGTTGGCCGCGCGAGGTTTGCGGCCAGGGCGGCGCCGGCGCCGACAAGGCCTCCGGCGAGCAGGAGCGAGCGGCGGCTGGCGGCGGCAGTGGCGTTGAGGTCGGTCATCAGTATCCCCTTTCGTTTTTGCGTTGTTGGGTTGCTTGGCTGTATTCGGCTGCCGTCAGACGATCGTGTAGCCGCCGTCGACCACGAGCGCGGCACCGGTGACGTAACTGGCGTCGCGCTCGCTCGCGAGGAACAGGATCGAACGGGCGACTTCGTCGTAGCGGCCCTCGCGGCCCATCGGGATCACGCCGCCGGCCTTCTTGGAACGCTGCTCCAGCATCTCGCCGGTCATATCCTGGCGGCGGTCGGTCATGACGGCTTCAAGGATGCCCGGGCAGATGCAGTTCGAGCGGATGCCCGACGTCGCATAGTCCCGCGCGATCGACTTGGTCAGGTGGATGAGCGCCGCCTTCGAGATGCCGTAGATCGCTTCCTGCGAGGAGGCGGTGATGCCGGCGATCGAGGCGGTGTTGACGATCGCACCGCCGCCCTGCTTCAGCATGATCGGCACGACCGCGCGGCAAAATAGATAGGCCGATTTCAGATTGACCGCGATGACCTGGTCGAAGACCTCCTCGCTCGTGTCGGGCAGGGCCTTGGCGTTCCAGGGATCGATGGCGGCGTTGTTGACGAGAATATCGATGCGCCCGAATCGCGAAAGCGCCTGCTCGACGGCGGCCTTCGCGACCGCGCTATCGGAGACATCGCCGGCCACGGTCTCGACGGCGGCTCCCTCCTCGCGGAGGCTTGCCGCAACGCGCTCCAGGGACGCCGCGTTCAGGTCGACCAGGACGAGGCTGGCGCCTTCCTGGGCGAATTGCCTGGCAGCTTCGGCCCCGAGCCCGGACGCCGTGCCCGTGGCGATGACGACCTTGCCGGTGAAACGATCAGTCATTGGAGCACTCATGCGGCGAGGACGGATTTGAGGAAGGATTGCGTGCGCTCGTGCTTGGGATCGCCGATGACCTCGCGCGCGGGGCCTTCCTCGACGATGACACCGTCCGCCATGAAGACGACGCGGTTGCCGACCTCGCGCGCGAAGGCCATCTCATGCGTGACGACGACCATGGTCATGCCCTCGCCGGCCAGTCGCTTCATCTGGTCGAGGACGCCGCCGCGCAGCTCGGGATCGAGCGCCGAGGTCGGCTCGTCGAAGAGCATCACCTCCGGCTTCATTGCCAGTGCTCGGGCGATCGCGACGCGCTGCTTCTGGCCGCCCGAGAGCTGGCTCGGATAGGCGTCTGCCTTCTCTTTGAGTCCGACGCGGTCGAGTTCGGCGACCGCGACGGCACGCGCTTCGGAGGACGACATCTTTCGTATCCGCTTGAGCGCCAGCATGACGTTCTCGGCCGCTGTCTTGTGCGGGAACAGGTTGAACTGCTGGAACACCATGCCGATGCGCCAGCGCAGCTTCTGCAGCCGTGCGCGGGCATCGCTACCGTCGGGCCATTCCCCTTTCCCATCCGGGCGCCAGCTTTCGCCCTCGAAGACCATCTCGCCGCCGTCGAAGGGCGAGAGCAGGTTCATGCAGCGCAGAAGTGTGCTCTTGCCCGAGCCGCTCGGCCCGATGAGGACGAGAACCTCGCCTTGATAGAGCGACAGATCGATGCCCTTCAGCACCTGAATGGGTTTCGCCGAGGTCCGCGCATAGGACTTCTCGATGCCCTTGAGCTCGAGAAGCGACCTCCGCGGGACGTCGGAAACGGTCTCGGCGAATGTCGTGTGCTGCATAATAGCTCCCTGTTTTGTTTATACACAAAACTTTGTTTTATGCAAATGCAGCATCGGAGCGGTCTTGTCCGCTGCCTTCAGAAACGGCCGGCATCCGTCTTGATGCGCTCGCCGGTCAGCGAGGACGAGGCATCGGAAGCCAGGAAAAGAGCCGCTGCGGCGACCTCATCCGGGGTCACCCAACGGCGAAGCGCCGCCACATCCGTATAGTTCTCCTTGATGATGTCGGCAGGCTCCCGACCTTCGGCGGCCGCGCGGCGCGCCACGACGCGGTCCATCAGCTCGCCCGAAATCGCACCCGGGCAAAGCGCGTTGACGCGGACGCCCGACGGACCGACCTCGCGCGCGACCGTCTCGGTCAGGCCGATGACCGCGAACTTGGTGGCGCAGTAGGCGCTGCGCATCGGGTAGCCCTTCAGCCCCATCAACGACGACATGTTGACGATCGAGCCGGAGCCCTGGGCACTCATGATACGGGCGCCGACTCGCAGGCAGTTGACGGTGCCGAACAGGTTGATTTCGACGCAGGCCCGCCAAGCGTCGAGATCGACGTCGGCGATGTTGCCGATCGGCCCGCTCTGCCCGGCATTGTTGACGAGCACGTCGATCTTGCCACTAATCGCCAAGGCCTGCGCGAACATCGCCTCGACGTCGTCGAGCCTGGTGACGTCACAGATGACGGCAGTGCCGCCGATCGCTCGGGCGACCGGCTCGATCGTCTCAAGTGTGCGGCCCGACACGACGACATGCGCGCCGGCCCGCGCGAAGGCCTCGGCGATGGCCTTGCCGATGCCGGTGCCGCCGCCGGTGACGATCGCGGTGCGTGCGTCGAGACGATTCAAATCCGTAGACATAAGGTCTCTCGCTGTTGATCAGGCTGCCGGCGCAGTTGGGTTGGAAAAGCGGCCGGGATCGAAGAGCGGCAGCTCCGGCTCGCGCCCGAGGATGAGCTCGCCCATCAGCGCGCCGATATAGGGGCCGATGGTGTAGCCGCCGCGGACGCAGCCGAGCAGGAAGGCGTTGTCGACGCCGGGCGCCGCCCCGGCGAGCGGGTAGAAGTCCGGCACATTGGCTTCGAAGCCGGTCCAGGAGCGCACCACGCGGAAGCGATCGAGGCCAGGCACGGCGAACATGGCGAGCCGCAGGTTCGGCAGCAGCGTCTTAGGATCGACCCAGCCGCGCCCCTCATCCGGCGAGCCGCTGCCCTGCCAGCCGCCGCCGATCAGGACGCTGCCGTTCGGCTTTTGCTTCAGCGTGAGCAGGCCGGTGGCATGGCCGATCACCGTGCCGACCAGCACCGGGCCGCGCTCGGTGACCGAGACGGTGTTGACGCGGGCCCGGACAGGCAGGTCGAGGCCGATCATCGTGCCGGCGCGCCGGAGCCAGGCACCGCAGGCGAGCAGCAGCCGCGTCGCGCGGATTTCACCCGCCGGCGTCGCCAGCTGGAAGGCGCCGCCGCCGCGCTCGATCGCCGTGACCGGCGTGCGCTCGCGAATTTCGACGCCGGCCGCTTCGAGCAGGGCGCGGTAATAGGCGCCCGACAGGCTGGCATTGGCGTAGCCATCCTCGGCGCACCAGCTCGCCGCGACGACCTTGCGCGACAGATTGGGCTCGAGCTCGGCGACCCGCGCCGGCGAGATCAATTCGATCGGCGCGCCGGCCTCGCGCTTCAGCGCCATGCGCTCATTCAGGAGATCGGCCTCGCGCTGGTTGAATGCGAGCGTGATGCCGCCGGTCTTGTGGAAGCCGACGCGCTCGCCGGCCCGCTCCCAGAGCTCATGGCCCTTGATCGCATAGGGCATCAGCTTGACGCGCTTGATCTGCAGCGAGAGCGTGCCGGCATTGACGCCGGAGGCGCCGCTGCCGAGCGTCTGCTGCTCGATGACGATCGTGCGCATCCCGCCTTCCGCGGCGCGGCAAGCGGCGGCGCTGCCCAGAATGCCGCCGCCGATGATGGCCAAATCGTAGAGCGCGCTCATAGCGGGGCCGGGGCGGGGATGGGCAATTCGTCATAGTCGAACGCGCCGGTGATCGCGGCGAGCGGGACTGGTCGCAGCGGCGGGCGGGCGCTCGGCTGGCCGATCGCCACGCGATCCGAGCCGGTCGCAGCGGCGATCAGCATCGCCGCCGCTTCGCCGCAGACGCGCCCACCGCAAAGACCCATGCCGCAGCGCGTGGTCGCCTTGAGGTCGGCGAGTGTCCTGGCGCCGGCCGCGATCGCAGCGTCGAGGGTTGCGCGCGTCAGCCCCTCGCAACGGCAGACGGTCGCTCCAGCCTCGATCATCGCGGCAGCGCCGGGCGGCGGCATGGCGAGCGCCGACATCGCCGCGCCGAAGCGTGCCGATTTGCGCCAAGCGCTATCGATCCTCGCGACCTGGCTTGCGAGATCGCCGCCGCGCCCGAGCCGGCTGGCGACGCCGAGCGCCGCAAGCTCGCCGGAGAGCGGGGCGGCATCGGCGCCGCGGACGCCGGCGCCGTCACCGGCGACGAACAGGCCGGGCACGGAGGTCTGGAGCGAGGCATCCACGGCGGGGACCCAGCCGCCCAGCTCCGGTTCATGGCGATGCTCGGCACCGAGGAGGCGCGTAACCTCGGTCGACGGCAACAGGCCGAAGCCGAGGCAGACGGCATCGGCCGTGATCGTCCGCTCGGCATCGCCAACCGGCCGCCAGTCGCCATCTACGGGGCCGATCGTGACGGATTCGACGCCATCCGCGCCATGGATCGCGCGGATGGCGGCGCCAGAATGGATCGGAACCCGCGCCTTCAGCAGCGCGAGCAGCCAGCCCGCTCCCCTGGCCATCAGGTCGGGCCGCGCCAGCATGCTGCCGAGCCGCGCCAGCCAGGCTGACCGCGGCGCGGCATCGACCAAGGCGGCGACCTCGCCGCCCGCGGCGACGATCTTGCTGGCGACGAGCAGCAGGAGGGGGCCGGAGCCGGCGACGACGACCCGGCGCCCCGGCAGCACGTCATGGGCCTTGAGCAGGATGGTCGCGCCGGCCAGCCCGATCACGCCCGGCAAGGTCCAGCCGCTAATGGGGATATGCCGCTCGACCGCGCCGGCGGCGACGATGAGATTGGGCCCTTTGAGCGTCATCGGACCGTCGGGGCCGATCGCGATGACGGAGAAGCCCGGTGTCAGGGACCAGACCCGGTGGTTCGCGTGCAGGACGGCGCCGCTGGCGGCGAGCTTCGCCCGCAACTCCTCGCCCTTGCGCCGGTCAGAATCGGGCTGCGTCGCCATCAGCGCCGGGGAGGGAGCGCGATAGACCTGGCCGCCGGCTGACGGTGCCTCGTCGATCACGGCGACGGAGAGGCCGAGGCTGCGGGCCTTGATCGCCGCCGCCGCACCGGCGGGGCCGGCGCCAAGCACGATGAGGTCATAGGCGCCGCTCACCGCACCGACTCCACGACGAGCCCATCATGCACCGGCGTGCGGCAGGCTTCCGTCAGCCTGCCGTCGATCGAGACGACGCATTCCTGGCAGACGCCCATGAAGCAGAACGCTCCGCGCGGGCCGCCATCGTCGCGGCTTGTGCGCAATGTGCGTCGCCCCTGCGCATACAATGCGGAGGCGAGCATCTCGCCCTCGCAAGCCGTCAATGTCTCGCCGTCGAAGCGGAAGCTGACCATCCGCTTACAGGCAAAACCGATACGCAGGTCGCCAGCCATCTCAGCGGCCGGGCAGCAGGCCGAGCTCGTCGAGCGTGGCGCGGAGCTTCTCGAGCTGGGTCCCGCCGAGCGGCAGCAGCGGATCGCGCGGCACGCCGGCGGGCAGGCCCTGAAGGTCGAGCGCCGCCTTGAAGGAGGAGGGCCAGGTGCCGAGCGACATCAGCGTCTCGTAGACGATGGTCAGCTTCTGATGGGCGTCGACATAGTCGGCATCGGGCGCCTTGCGGCCGATCTCCATCAACCGGCCGGCGGTCTTGCCGAGCAGTTCGGGCCCGGTGGCGATGAAGCCGGGCGCCCCGAGCGCACTGCCGACCAGGATGTAATAGGACGGGCCGACCATCACCGCGATCCTGTCGCCCATGCGGCGGATCAGCCGGGTCAGGTGACCGATGTCACGATTGGACTCCTTGATGCCGACGACCGGGGCGACGCTGGCGATCGCCTCGACATCGTCGATAGAGAGCTCGATCACGACGCGGCGCGGCGAATTGTAGAGCACGATCGGGATGTCGACGGCCTTGCCCAGCAGCTCGAAGCGCCGCAGCAGCTCCTCCCGTGTCGCCTTCAGCACATAGGTCTGCGGCATGACCAGGATACCGCTGGCGCCGGCTTCTTTGGCCGCCTGTGCATACTGGATCGTCTGCTTCGAGCCGGGAGCGGTGCAGCCCATCATCACCGGCACCCGCCCGCCGCTGTGGTCGACGGCGATGCGGGTCAGGCGGGCGCGCTCGTCGAGATTGAGCGCCCAGCTCTCGCCATTGTCGCCGGCGACACAGATGCCCTGCGCGCCGATGCCGATCAGGTGCTCGACCAGATGGACGAAAGCGTCCGCCATGATCTCGCCACGCTCGTCGAAGGGCGTGACGATGGCCGGCACGAAGCCCTTGAGCGTGTCCTTCGTCAGCATGGTCATGAGGATCGTCCTGATGGGGCGGCCGCAAGAAGCGTGGCCATGGGAATGCGGAAGACGCCGCCGGTCTGCGCCTCGACGATGAACAGGTTCGACTGGTCCGGCGAAAAGGCGCAGGCCGTGGTCCAGAGCCCGCCCGGCGTGTGCACGACCGCCAGCGGATCGCCGAGCGCATCGACGAGATAGAGCCGTCCCGCCTGCGCCTGGGCGATGGCGAGCCGCCCCGAGGCGTCGACCGCCAGCCCATCCGGGCCGAGGCCGCCGGAGAGCTGGAGGAAGGTGCCGACCATCGGCCAGGCCGGATCGGGCGCTTCCGCCAGGAAGCGCCAGACGGCATTGGCGCGCGTCGCGGCGAGGTAGACCAGCTTGCCGTCCGGCGAGAGCGCGATCCCGTTCGGATAAGGCACGTTTGCGAGGATCAGTTCGGGCTTCGTTTCGCCCTGTCGCAGCCGGTAGACCCGCCCGGTCGGATCCGAGAGGCTGGTGCGGCCGGAATCGGTGAACCAGACATCGCCATTGGGCGCGACGGTGAGGTCGCTGAGACCGCGGAATGGCTCGGTGTTCACTCTGGCGCACAGCGTCGTCACTGTCTTCGCCAGGGAGTCAAAGGAAAGCAGGCCGTGGCGGTAGTCGACGATCAGCCAGGTGCCATCGCCGCGCGGACGTAGTGCGTGCGGTTCGCCGTCATATTGGAAGGCGAGCTGCCAGCCCCCCTCCGGCGCAATCCGGAACAGGCGGCCATAGGGCACGTCCGCCAGCCAAAGATGTCCCTCCGCGTCGAAGCAGGGGCCTTCCAGGAAGGAGTGCAGGCGCTGGCCCGGCCGCGTCGCACGGACCCAGTCGGTCGGCTCGCCGGTCCAGTGCAGGGCCTCCGGCAGGCGCGTGAACAGCTCGGCGTCATGCCGTGGGAAGGCGGCGCCGATCATGCGATCACACCCTGCGCTCTCAGGGCTTCGACCTGAGCCGGTGAGCGCCCGATCTCGCGGAGGATTTCGGCGCTGTGTTCGCCGAGCCGCGGCGGAGGGCGGTCGATCGCCGGGCCGGCGGCGGCAAAGGTGAAGGGGGCGAGCGGGACCGCGACGGGCGCTGCACCGGGCAGGGCGGCATCGAGCGCGTGAAAGAGGCCGCGCTTGCGCAAATGCGGCAGGCGGGTGGCCTCGTCCAGCGTGCGCACGCGCTCGGCGGGGATGCCGATCGCGTGAAGATACTCCTCCCATTCCGCGGCGATGCGGGTGCGCATGATCGGCACGAGTGCCTCGCGCATTGCCTGCGCGGCGGCCCATAGCTCCGGCCAGTCCTTCAACGCAGCGAAGTCGGGGCGGCCGAGTGCATCCCATAGACGCCTGTTCTGGCGCGTGTTGAAGGCGCCGAGCATCAGGAGGCCGTCGGCCGTCTCATAGGTGCCGAGCCCGGCTTCCTTCGGGCGCGGCTGGACGGGACCTTCGTAGAGCGCGGCGGCGGCTTCGGGCGCCATCAGCGTCAGGGCAGTATCGAACATCGCGCAGTCGATGATCTGGCCTTTGCCGCTGGCCTGTCGTTGGAACAGAGCCGCCGAGATCGCGAAGGCCGCGGCGTAGCCGGTGGCGTAGTCGATGAAGGAGGCGCCGGATTTCACCGGCTCGCCCGAGCGGCCGGTCGTGCGGGCCATCACGCCTGAGGCCGCCTGGATGACGTTGTCATAGGCGTTGACCGCTTCGCGCTCGTGGCCGCGGGCGAAGCCGGTGATCGAGCAGTGGATCAGCTTGGGATTGCGGGCGCAAAGCGCCTGCGGCCCGAGCCCGAGGGCCTCGAGCGCGCCGGCACGATAATTTTCGACCAGCACATCGGCCCCGTCGACGAGGTCGAGCAGGATTTCCCGCCCGTCCTCGGAGGCGAGGTCAAGCGCGAGCGAGCGCTTGTTCGAGCCCTGGACGAGATAGTTGATGCCGAGGCCGACGGCATTGAGGGCGTCGTCCGGCCCGCGGCCGCGGGCCGCATCCGGCATCTGCGGCGGCTCGATCTTCACGACATCGGCGCCGAGCAGAGCGAGCTGGTAGGCGCAGAACGGCCCGGCGAGCACATGGGTGAGGTCCAGGACGCGAATGCCGTGAAAGGGACGCTGCACTGACGGGTTCAAGGATGGGTCACTCCGTTCTTGTTTCTTATACGGAACTATGTTTTGTATATCAACAGAATTTTGGAAGCGGCAAAGAGCACCATGTCAAATCCGACTCCCCGTCCGAGCTCGTCGGCGATCCTGCATCGCAACTTACGCAAGACCCCTCCGCTGGCTGTGACGGGTGACGGCGTCCACCTCGTCGATGCCGACGGAAAGCACTATCTCGACGCCAGCGGCGGAGCGGCAGTGTCGTGCCTGGGCCACGCCCATCCCCGCGTCATCGAAGCGATCACAGCCCAGCTCGGCAAGCTCGAATACGCCCACACTTCCTTCTTCACGAACGAGCCGAGCGAGAGGCTGGCACAGATGCTCGTCGAGCGCGCCCCGGCCGGCTTCGGACACGGCCGCGTGGCCTTTCTCGGCAGCGGCTCGGAAGCCATGGAAGCGGCGATGAAGCTTGCCAGGCAATATTTCGTCGAGATCGGCCAGCCTGGCCGGGTGCGCTTCATCTCGCGGCGCATGAGCTATCACGGCAACACGCTGGGCGCGCTCGCTGTTGGTGGCCATCCCGGCCGCCGGACGATGTATCAGCCGATGCTGATCGAGACCTCGCAGATCGCGCCTTGCTACGCCTACCGGAACCAGCGGGATGGCGAGACGGCGGAAGCTTATGGCCTGCGCGCCGCGGATGAACTCGACGCCGAGATCCGCCGCCTCGGCCCCGAGAGCGTCGCCGCCTTCGTCGCCGAGCCGATCGTGGGGGCGACGCTCGGGACCGTTCCCCCGGTTCCGGGCTATCTCGCTCGGATCCGTGAGATCTGTGACCGGCATGGCATCCTCTTCATCGCCGACGAGGTGATGTGCGGCATGGGCCGCGCCGGCGCGATGTTCGTCACCGGGCAGGAGGGTGTGCGGCCCGACATCATCACCATCGCCAAGGGGCTGGGGGCCGGCTACCAGCCGATCGCCGCGACCATGGCGAGCGAGCGCGTCGCCGGGGCGATCGAGGCCGGCTCCGGGCTACTCGCCAATGGCCACACCTATATGAGCCATGCGGTCGCCTGCGCCGCCTCGATTGCGGTGATCGAGACGATCGAGAATGACGGGCTGCTCGACAACGTTGATCGCTTGGGGCGCCTACTGTCGCGCCGGCTGCACGAGGCCTTCGGGCAGCACCCCCATGTCGGCGACATCAGGGGGCGTGGCTTGTTCCAGTCGCTCGAACTGGTCGCCAATCGCGAGACCAAACAGCCCTTCGTCGCGAAGAACCAACTCGCCACCAAGATCAAGCAGGCGGCGCAGGATGTCGGACTGATCTGCTATCCCTCAAGTGGCACGGCCGACGGCGTCAACGGCGATCATGTCCTGCTCGCGCCGCCCTTCACCATTAGTGAGAGCCAAGTCGACGAAATCGTCGAGAGGCTCCGGGCGGCATTGGAGGCAACTCTGTCCGCCAAGATTGCGGCTTGAGGAGCCATCTCGTGTCCCGCAAGACGATCCTCACCTGCGCCGTCACCGGCAACCTCACGTCGCGCGAGCAGCATCCTGGCCTTCCCGTCACGCCCGCCGAGATCGCCTCGGCTGCCATCGAGGCCGGAAAGGCAGGCGCTGCCGTCGTCCACCTCCACGCGCGCGACCCGGTCTCGACCAAAGGCAGCATGGATCTGCGGCTCTTCAGCGAGATCGTCGATCGCGTCCGCCAGTCCGGCTCGGACGTCATCATCAACCTCTCGACGGGAGAAGGCGGCCGCTTCGTCCCTGGCCTTGATGAGCCGGCCGTCGCCGCTCCCGGGACGACACTGACAACCCCCGAGCGGCGCGTGGCGCATGTCGAGGCGCTGAAGCCCGAAATTTGTACGCTTGATCTCAATACTATGTTCTCGGGCAGCGCGGTGGTCATCAATACCCCGCGCAACGTGACCGAAATGGCCAGGCGTATCTATGCGGCCGGCGTCCTGCCCGAGCTGGAGCTGTTCGACGGTGGCGACCTCCAGCTCGCTCTAGCCCTGCAGTCGGATGGCACATTGCGAAATCCGCTGCTGATCCAGATCGTCCTGGGCGTCCGCTACGGCGCGATTCCCAACCCGGAGACCTTGTTCTATTTCGCCTCGCAGCTTCCGAAGGATTGCATCTGGGCTGCGTTCGGGGTCGGACGCCACGAGTTCCCGCTTTTGGCGCAAGCCTTCCTGCTGGGCGGCCATGTCAGGGTCGGGCTCGAGGACAACGTCTATATCCGCAAGGGCGTGCTTGCCCGCGACAATGCCGAGTTGGTCGAGAAGGCCGGCACGATCGTCGAGAATCTCGGCGGATCCCTCGCGACACCGGCCGAAGCACGTCAGATCCTCGGACTGCCGGCGCCGTGACGGCTGCCCTTCCCAAGCCTATCCCATACGCTGGGAAATTCGCGCGGCCGTGGCCTGAACCGCGCTCAGGTAGCGTCCTTCGATTTCGCCCAGATTGAAGGCGGAATCCGGTCCCGAAATATCGATGGCCCCGACGATTTCCTTGCGCCGGTTGATGATCGGCGTCGAAATCGAGCTTCCCGAGGCTTCCATGGCACCCCGGCTGATGACGTAACCGCGTTGTCCGGCTTGCTTGACGATATCCAGCAGCGCTTTGACGGAAGTCGGAGTTTGGTCCGTCAGCGGCACGAAAGTCTCGTTGCGGAAAAGCACCGTCAACTCCGCCGGCGGCAGGCCCGAGAGCAGCAGCCACCCCATGGGCGAGGCGTAGGCCGGCACTCGCGAGCCGACATTCATGTTGCTGAGAAAGCCGGACCGCGTCTGGACGCAGCTGAGATAAAGCACGTCGCGCTCGTCGCGGATCGCGAGATGTGCGGAAACCTGCGTGTCATCGCGCAGTGCTTCCAGCTCAGGGCGGGCAATCTCGATGATGTCCTTGGAGGCGAGAAAGGCGAATCCGATATTGAGAACGCGCGGTCCCAGCGTGAAGTGCTTGGTCTGCTCTTCCTCCAGGAAACCCATATGCCGGAGTGTGTAGACTAGGCGAAACACCGAGGACCGGGTCAATCCGAGTTCCGACGCGATGTCCGTAATGCTCAGCGGGCGCTGCGCCGCCGCTACGATCTCCAGCACACGAAGGCCGCGATGCAGGCCGGGGACGAAATAGACCGAGTGGTTCTTGTGCTGCGTCTCGGCATCGACCGCATCCGTCACGTCGTCCATTCGATTTTGATCCGCCTGGTTCCTTGATTTGTCTATAAAACGATTTTTTGTCTGGGTCACGCTCGCCATCTTTTCCACCTGGCGCCCCCACCCTCTGCGAATTCCCATCTGATGTGCGACGCTCGGCTTCTACCGGCGGTTTTCTGATTCAGCTTCACGCCGATCCAGGAACCCAAAATCGACCACTCAGCTCGAAACCCGCTTCAGAACAGTGCCTGAGAGGGCGCTGGGTCTGCGCGCAGGCAGCTCCGGCCATCACGGCCGAGTAGCATGACCCCTGTTTTGGAAATTGGCGCTCCCCGCACGTGCGTTCTTTGGCCCATTGCTGCCCTCTAGGATGTCTGGTTTCTGGCGATCCGAATGGGAGTGGGTAACGCGATCGAGGCCCATGCCGGACTCTTGCGGAGTCCGGCATGGCGGTCTCAGCGAACGCTGACAAAGGCGGACTGATAGGGGCTGACCCCCATTTCAGAATTTCGACATCGTCGAGACAAAACGTCGATCCGGAAACATATTCCAGACCCCGCGCCCAATGAAGCCGGCGAAGCAGTTTGGCAACGACGAGCGCCGCGGTGATGAGGCCGACAAAGGGAACGCCGACCGTACGGGACGCAAGCTGCGCCAGGCCACAGGCGCCTATACCTGCCTTCTCCAGCGCGTCATAGGCAGGCATAGAGGAGACATCGACCGTTTTACCCTCCTCTGCTGCCGCCCCCAGATGCGGTCAGGCGTGAGTGAGGACGGGAAGCTGTGCATCGAGGAATTTCGGAAACCGCCAGGACCGCCCCCGAGGCTGGCTTTGACGACAAGGTCGAAGCCCGGCTTGTCGAGTTCTGATCGCGCCAACGCATTACCGACACCGCACAGCGCCACGCCGGGATCGTGCGGGCCGTGAAAGATCCATCGGCCGAATCGGCGCTCTTTGATCACGGTGCGAAAGCCGATCTACTCAAGCCACCCGGGCACAACCCTGACCTTCTTCTGACCGATCAGCGGCAGCGACGACAACAGCGACGTGCTGTCATTCGACCCGGCCATCTCGTCGAAGTCCTGAAGAAGCAGCTCAATCTGACTGCGATCGGGGTAGGGCAGGCAGGCGAGCAGCCACGAGATCGCCTAGCCGAGATTGCCGAGGCCGATCAGCCAGAGGCGCGACGGCAAATACGAAAGCTCGGGCTCGCTGGCATCCTTCTCCAGCCAACGACACCTCAGGTGACCTTGTCGGACAGGAACATGGGCAGCGGCTTTCGGTGACGGGAAGAGGCCGGGCGTGGCCTCCGCGGCCGCGCCCGGCTGCCTTGAGGTTCGCGCGGATCAGCCCTTGGCTAGCCCGCCGGCCTTCATGAAGGCGCCCATCGCCTTGTCACTATCGGCCATGAAGGAGCCGAAGGCGTCCGCATCGGCGTACTTCATCGTCAGGCCGCGCGAATTCATGAAGTCCTTGTACTCCTGCGAGTCATAGATCTTCTTGAGCTCGGCCGAGAGCAGCTTGGCGACATCCGGCGGCAGGTTCTTCGGCCCGCCGATGCCGCGCCAGGAGCCGAGCGGCACCTCCAGCCCCATGGCCTCCTTGAGGGTCGGTACGTCCTTGAACTGCGGGTTGCGCTGCGCGGCCATGATCGCGAGCGATCTCGCCTTTCCGGCGTCGATCATCGCGCGGGCTTCCGGTACCGAGCACGTCACGAGGTCAAGACCCCCGGCGGCCAGATCCTGCATCGCGGGGGCTGCGCCGTTGGACGGAACCCACGCGACATGGTCGGGCTTTAGCCCCATCGCCTGCATCCAACCGACCAGCGCCAGATGCCAGATGCCGCCCTGGCCGGTGCCGGACGCCTTGAACTTACCGGGAGGCGCCGCCTTGATCGCGTCCGCCAGCTGCTTGACGTCCTTGTACGGAGAATCCGACTTCACCTGCACGCCCGGCGGGTCATCGTTCATCAGCGCCAGCGGCGTGTAGCTGGCATAGGTCAGCTGCGTCAGCCCCTGATGGTGCATCATCGCGATCTCGGAGGTGATGATGCCCAGCGTGTAGCCGTCAGGCGCAGCCGTCGCGATTGCCGAATGGCCGACCACGCCGGAACCGCCGGTGCGGTTCACCACGCTGAAGGGCTGGCCGAGGCTCTTTTCCAGCAGCGAGGCGATGATGCGGACCACCGCATCGGTACCGCCGCCGGCGCCCCAGGGGCAAACCAGCGTGACGGGCCGGGACGGGAACTTGGCCTGGGCGATGGTGGGCGCGGTGATGAGGCCGGCCGCGCCGGCAGCCGCGCCTTTGAGCACACTACGTCTGTCGATGAAGGTCATTCGGGCGTTTCTCCGCTAAATCGATTGAGTGTCCGGGCGTTCCTCGTCCGCGACGGGGCTTGGGCGCCTTCAAGCGTAGAGAAGCCGCGGTGCGGCCGACAGGCGGCGGACTTAGGTTCGAGCTTCCGTTTACAAATAGGCTCCGGAGCAGGCGAACCGGCTCCGGCACCATTGTTGTCACCCTTACGGCTTGGCACTCGCGGCCATGGCGGCGCGCGCCTGTTCGACGAGATCGAGCCCGATCTTTTTGCTGTACTCTGTCACGACAGGCGCGACTCGTTCGCTCATCGCTGCCATCGCCTCAGGCGTGGGTCGGGTAATCTTGAAGCCCTTCGCCTGGAGCTCGCCTTCCAGCTGTTCTGCCGCCTTGCGAGAAAGATCGCGTTGGAAGGCTGCAGATTCCTTTGCCGCTTCCATGACCAGCGCCTTGTCCTTGTCCGAAAGACTTCCAAACCATTTGCGGCTGGCAAGAAGAACGAACGGCGTATAGACGTGCCCAGTCTTGGCTAGATGGCTCTGCACCTCATAGAATCTTGCGGTATAGATCAGTGCGTACGGCGTTTCCTGAGCGTCTACGGCACGATTTTCGAGCGCGCTGTAAAGTTCGGGCCAGGGAAGAGGTGTCGGATTAGTTCCGAGAGCTGTCCAAGTCGCGATGAACAGAGGGTTTGGTATGACCCGGATATTGAGCCCGGCCATATCCTGAACTGTGTTAACGGGGCGTTTTGCGTTGGTCATATGACGGAAGCCGTTGTCCCACCATGCCAACCCCACTATACCGGTCTTTTCCTTCAGCTGTGCAAACAGCTTTTCGCCGACCGCGCCGTCCATGACAGCATCGACCGCAGCAAAGTCTTTATAAAAGAATGGAAGGTCGAAGATCATGAACTGAGGAACTACGCCGACCAGATTGGGCGTAGGGCCAACCATAATGTCAATGAAGCCGGCCTGAACCGACGCTTGCATCTCGGGCTCGCTTCCGAGCACGCCGTTGCCGAATGTTTCGATCTTGATGCGGCCTCCAGTCTTCTCTCCAACCAGCTTCGCAAAATGACGCGAAGCTTGTCCAACCGGATGATCGTCTACAGGCACGTATCCCAATCGCGGATTCTGCGCCATGGCCGGAGCGGCCGCCAGAATAAGTCCTAGAAGTGCAGCAGTTAGAAACCTCATTGTCATCGTATAACCTCCCATTGAGTTTTGTTATTAGAAACAAGGGTGCAGAAACTGTCTCCGAGAAGGGAGCAGGGCTGACCCTAGGATATGGATATTTCAACCGTGGAGAGTTGCGCCCTCTACGTTGAAGCGAAAAGTCCGCTACCTATAGTGACCTCCACATTGAAGATGGCGCCACCGACGGTAGTGTGATCCTCAAGTTTCGGAGTTTGCGATGGCGGAACCCAAGAACAAATTGGTCAATGCCTCCCTCCGCCGCCAAGGTAGGTAAAACCCAAGGTCCGCCCGCGAGGAAACGTGCCATTGGCAAGGTCACTCCAAGTATCCCTCGGACCCGACCCAAACCTACAAACCAGGTGCATGTCCATAATATGGACAGAATGTCCAATAATTTATGATGGGCAGACAAAAACCAATTGTCAACGCTTCATCACCGCTCTCTGACCCCCGCGATCGGCTGCTTGTCAGTCGGATTAAGATCATGGCTGCCGTTCGTTGTCGGCGTAGAGGCCGCGACTCCGATCGGATGCCGTCTGGAAGACGTCCGGTTATTCTGGATCGTATCCGGAGGCTTTGAGCTCGTTTCCGCATTCTGCTGGCTCAAGGAGGCCGATGAGAGAGTCGACGATGCCTCGGAGGTCATCGATTCATCGCTCGGCCTTTGCGCGGAGCAGAGCCTTGAGTTTTGAGAATGCTCTCTCGATGGGTTTGAAGTCGAGACTGTAGGGCGTCAGGTAGAGCAAGCTCGCGCCGGTCGTCTCGATCTCGGTTTGAACGCCGGCAGCCTTGTCGGCCTGCACGTTGTCCATGACGACGACGCCCTGAGCGAGGGTGGGAGCCATGATCTGCTCGACTTAAACCAAGAACACGTTCCCGTTTGTAGCGCCGTCGTAGACGAAGGGCGCGGTAATCTCGGCCTTAACCGCTGTTTTCAAGCCAAGGCGCTGAGCGGCGGCGGTATCGCGGCAACCCGGAGGCGGTGCTTGACAAGGCAAGACTTCCCCATACACATATAATGGACAGTATGTCCATATAATGGACATTGGCGCTGATCGTCGTGCGTTTGTATGCGCCGGCTAAACGATGGCGTGCCGTACGCCACGATGGCTGCAGCGATGCAGGTGGGTGGAATATCAAGGAGAGCGGCAGCGTGCATACCATAACCTATCTTACAAACATCAATTTCGGGCTGGGAGCGTCCGATTCGTTGGCGGAAATGCTGCGCGAACTCGGCGTGTCGCGCCCTTTGGTGATCAGCGATCACGGCATCAAAGCTGCCGGTCTGCTCGAGCGCCCGGGCTTCGCGTTCCTAAAGTCGGCTCCGGTCTTCCTGGACGTTCCCACCAACCCCACGGAAAGCGCGGTTGCTGCTGGTCTCGAACTGTACAGGCAAGGCGGCTGCGATGGCGTCGTGGCGATCGGCGGGGGATCTCCGATCGACCTGGCCAAGGGCGTGGCGCTGCTTGCCACGCATGATGGCGAACTGGAGCGGTACGCGGCCATCCTGGGCGGCGTGGCTCGCATCACGAGCGCAGTGGCGCCGCTCGTGGCCATCCCGACAACGGCTGGCACGGGGTCCGAAGTTGGGCGTGCGGCACTGATCACGCTGGATGACGGCCGAAAGCTCGGCTTCATCAGCCCGTTCCTAATCCCGCGCAGAGCGGTCTGTGACCCGGCCCTGACAATGGGGCTTCCTCCGGGTCTGACGGCCTCGACAGGTCTCGACGCATTGTCGCACTGTATCGAAACGTACCTGTCCCCCCGCTTCAACCCGCCCGCCGAGGCAATCGCCACGGACGGATTCAAGCGCATCTGGAAGGCTTTGCCTGTTGCGTACGCGGATGGCGCGAACGCCGAGGCGCGGATCGAACTCATGATGGGCGCTCTGGAAGGCGGTATGACGTTCCAGAAGGGTCTCGGAGCGGTCCATGCGCTGAGCCATGCGCTGGGCGGTCTCAAGGAGGCGAAGCTTCATCATGGAACGCTCAACGCCATCCTGATGCCGACCGTCCTTCGGTGGAACGTGGAAGTTGAAGCCGTCGCCAAGAAGGTCAGCCAGCTCGAAAGCCTGGCAGGACTTGAAGAAACAACCCTCGCAGACGCACTGGACGAGTTGAACATCCGATTGGGCATTACACCCAAATTGTCCGAACTTGGAGTGCCTCGCCGCGTCATCGATTGGGTGTGTGAGCGAGCCATTGCAGACCACAGTCACCCCACCAATCCACGTCCCTTGAGCAAGGAAGACTACGCAGCGATCCTCGAGGCCGTTTTCTAAGCCGGGAACGCCCAGGGAAGGACCGAGGAGGTAGTTCCGTGAGACCGATCGTGATCGTGACGGGCGCAAGCCACGGCATCGGTAGAGCAACGGCCAGGCTGTTCGCCGCTGAAGGCTACGATGTTTGTATAAACTATCTCTCGGACAGCGCCGCAGCCTCCGAGGTCGTTGAGGCTTGCAGGGCCGCGGGCGCCCGCGCCATCGCGGTACAGGGAGACGTGGGCAAGAGGGAAGATATACAGGCTCTATTCAGCGCCTGCGACGATAAACTTGGGAGAGTGACCTGCCTGGTCAACAATGCCGGGATCATCGGGAAAGCCGGCAGGATAGAGGAGTTGCAGCCTGCGGTGCTGGAAGCCGCCTTCAGGATAAACGTCTTCGGCGTCATGTACTGTATCCAGGAGGCCGCGAGACGCATGTCCACCCGCAAGGGCGGCCAAGGCGGGACGATCGTGAACATGTCGTCGCTGGCCGCCTTCCTCGGCAGCCCCAACGAATATGTCCACTACGCCGCCACCAAGGGGGCCGTGGAATCCATCACCTTCGGCGCGGGCAAGGAACTGGCGCCGGAGGGCATCCGCGTGAATGCCATCCGTGTCGGGACCACCAACACGCGGATACACACGCAAGGGGGAAATCCCGAGCGCCCAGCCCGGATTGCAGCGGCAACGCCCATGGGGCGCATCGCGGAGCCCGAGGACATCGCGCGCGCTGCCCTGATGCTCGCGTCTCCCGGCTCCGGATTTATGACAGGCACCTTGATCACGGTCGCCGGCGGGCTCTGATGCTCTGCGGTCGGGGATATCACAGAGGGGTGGCGGGCTGACCCGGCCCGCCTGCTGAGACCGGTGCGCGTCTCGTCCACGGACGTTCAGTCCAACGCGATCGCGGCGCGACGCCCGTTAAAAGCCGTCGACACTGTCCCGCTCAACTCCTCGACGGTCGAAGCCTCAATGGAGCCATCTCGCTGGCACGGTCACCAATGTCGGGAACAGAACCAGCAGCACAATGAGGGCCATCTGAGCCAAAAGGTAGGGCATGGCCCCCTTCGTCGCCGCCTCCAATGAAACTCCGCTGATCCCGCTCACCGTGTTGAGGACCGTTCCGACAGGAGGTGTGATCAGGCCGACCGCGTTGACCATCATGAAGATGACCCCAAAATAGACCGGGTCGATACCGGCCGCTTTGACGATCGGCATGAGGATGGGCACCAGAATGGTGATGCAGGGTGCGAAATCGAGCGCCGTGCCGACGATGAACACCACCAAAACGATCATACCCATCAGCAGGATCGGCGATTTGATGAATGGTCCGAGGAGACTGACGAGCTGGGCGGGCATATTGGAGATCGTCAGCATGAAGCCGGAGATCATGGAGGCTGCCACCAGAAGCATGATCACTGCCGTCAGGCGTCCGGCAGCGAGCAGCGCGTCATAGAGCAACCGCGGTGTCAGCTCGCGATAGACGAACAGCCCCACGAACAGAGCATAGGCGGCGGCTACGACGCCGGCCTCGGTTGGCGTGAAGATGCCGAACCGCAGTCCCGCGAGGATGATTACCGGCATCATCAACGCCCAACCGGCGGTCACGATGGTTTTCGGGAGATCCCTGCGCGGCGTCTTGAGCCGAACCGTCGCCATCTCCTTCTTGGAGAGGAACCACCAGGCGATCATGAGGCTCAGCCCCATCATCAGCCCTGGCACGATCCCGGCGAAGAACAGGCCGACGATGGAAATGTTTGCGGTGACGCCCAGAATGATGAACCCGACAGATGGCGGGATTACGGGTGCAATAATGCCTGTCGCCGCCATCAAGCCTGAGGCTCGACCCATGTGGTAGCCGGCATCCCGCATCAGCGGGACCAGCATGACCGCGAGCGTCGCCGTATCCGCGATTGCGGAGCCGGAGACGCTGGCAAGTATCAGGCCCGTGCCGATGACCACGTAACCGAGGCCGCCACGGATGTGACCGACGAGCGCCAAGGCCACGTTCACGATGCGACGGGAGAGGCCGCCGGCGTTCATGAGCTCGCCCGCGATGAGAAAGAAGGGGATCGCCATCAGCGGATAGCTGTCCGCGCCATTGACCAAGCGTTGCGCCAGGATGTTGGCATCCAGATTTCCCATGAGCAGCATCATCGCAACCCCCGACAGCATCAGGGCGAAGGCGATGGGAACCCCGATGGCCATCGTACCAAGGAGGGAACCGATAAAAACCAAGCCGCTCACGGTGTTTTCTCCGAAGTAAGCGCGGGGGGCACGACCGGTAGCGGCTCAACATGCTCCACTCCCGACCAGGGGGCGGGCAGGATGCCGCGCAGCGAGCGCAACAGATCGAGAAGGAGAATCAGGGCCATCAGGATCGCAGCGACCAACCCCGCAGCGTAGATGGCGCCGACGGGAATTCCCGACATTGCCTGGACGTTGCTCCACTCGATGACAGTTAGCGACCAACTGCCCTCTCCCAAGAGCCAGCAGCACCACAACATCAAGCCGTATGAAACCAGAAAGCAGACGAAACGTGCTCTTGGAGGCAACCTGACGACCAGAGACTCGACGCCGAGATGCGCGCCCTTGGCCAGGGCCACCACGGAACCCATGAAGATGACCCAGACGAGGACGACACGGGACACTTCAACTGCAAACGGAATGCCTGAGCTGAAGCCATAGCGCAGCACGACATTTGTAAAGATTAGGAGGCTGATGACGGCCATTCCGATGACGACGAAGACGTCAAAAGCCTTGAATAGCCACTGCAACGCTGAAGACATGACCGCTCACAAAGGTTGTGCGCGCATGCGGCGACTTTCGCCGCACTCTGACGAGGATCCGGAGATTTTGAGCCGAGCACTTCCAGCAGGCTGGGCGGGTAAGGCCCACTTAACGTATCCGGTCGAACTGCGCGCAAGATAAAGGCGACTATTCCTCCAGCCGGTATGACAGGAGGCCCCAGGCAATTCGTCCGGTGTCAGACACCTTCCACCACGGCCAGATGCACCTTGGCATGCTTCTCTCGGGCCTTGATAGCCCTCTGATACTCGGGAGAGTTGTAGCAGGCGAGCGCGGTCTCGTAATCCTTGAACTCGATTACTGCCAGACGGTTCGCGTCAGGGCCTTCCATAACCTGGCTCTGTCCGGCGCGAACAACAAAGGCCGCCCCGTATTTTTCGAACGCCGCCTTGTTCAACGCAATGTATTCTTTGTACCCCTCATGGTCTGCAATATCGACCATTGCAACCCAGTAGCCTTTCTTGGACATTTGCTTCCTCCCAGCATGAACTCCGCGCCCTCTCTTGCGGAAGGCACGGACGGCCCGATCCATTCACATTCAGCGTTTGAGAGTTTGCCGTTGATCCTCCTCGATCACGCGGCTAGGACCGAAGAAGAACATTGACTACAATGTGGACATTCTGCCCAAATTTGTGTAGTGCCGTCATGTTCCGTTGTCAAGCTTGCGAGGTATTTCCGTGACCCAGAGTGAGCTGCAGGACGAGGGCGATGTTGGAGCGCCTAATCACGTGCAAGGAGCGGCCTCGTTCTCGAAGTTCATGGCGGTGCTGCAAATCATTGCCGATGCCCCCGGAACGCTGAACATTGCCCAGCTTACAAAGCGCGCGCCGTTTCCCCGGGGTACGATCTACCGCCTCGTTTCGGCGCTCATCGCGGAGGGGCTCGTCACGCAGGCAGGAGAGAGCGGAACGTTTCGTCTGGGGCCACGCCTCCTCCAGTTTGCTGCAAAGACCTGGGAGGACTCCGACTTGCGGACGATCGCAAGGGATTTTCTGGTGTCGCTTCGCGACGCAACGGACGAGACCGTGCATCTTGCGGTGCCGAGCAACAACCGGATGGTCTACATAGACAAGCTGGTGGGCTCGAACAGGGTGCAGATGAAAACCAGTATTGGCGGCCAGGTCGAACTCCACTCTACATCCGTAGGCAAGGCGTGGCTGTCTGGCCTGCCGGACCAACGGCTCTTGGACGTTCTCAAGGACCTGGACCTGAAGCGCCACACCGCAAAGACGTTCACGACGCCCGTAGCGCTGTTAGATGAATTGAAGCGGACGCGTGAGCAGGGCTTCGCGTTCGATGACGAGGAAAACGAGCCGGACATTCGCTGTTTAGGCAGCCCGATCTTCAATCGTTTGCGGGAGCCGATTGGAGCGGTAAGCATCAGTATGCCGGTGTACCGGCACGACGAGCGGCGCCACGAACTCTGCGGAAGGCTGGTGCGTGAAACGGCCCAACTGATCAGTGCCGAATTGTCCAGGATGCTGTAGCGCCGGGCGCGCCACCGCGTCCTGCGGCATCATTGACGTACCGCCCTAACGACATCGCTATCATTCGACGCTGAGAAAGATGGCTGACCCTGCAGCAACGAAGTGGTCTGCCCACCTGCTCAGCGCTCGGTCCGCTTCCCGGCGAGCGGACTGCATAGACGAGCGCTTCGCCCAGCCGCGCTCGCGAGGTCGCCGCCAAGCGCTCCACGCCCAGTAAAGTAGGCGCGCGAGAGCCAACGCGCGATCGTCTCCCTGAAGCAGGGCTGGTTGGTTGACGACAAGGCTGGCGAGCTCGGCAAGCGGAATGTTCGCGATACCTCGACGCGCCTCGGCATCGATCGGCGCGCGATAAGCAACGATCGGCACAACCGTGCCGGGCTTCGGCGGCAGTTTGAGAGTTGTCTCCGAGTGGGCCACGCCCCCCGGCGGCGTGCCGAAAAGGCCGATGCCGGTACCCTTGCCCGCATCCCCTCCCCCGCACGATAGCTCTCTTCATGACGACGGCCGCGACAAGCACTCACAGGCGGAAACGGTTCTCATCGCCGCCATTGAGAGCGGCCTGCCGCAGTTGGTGAAGGCCCGCGAGATTATCTCGGACTTCCATCAGATGATCCGTACCAAGGCCGTCGCCGGCATGACATTGTGGATGGAGCGCGCTACCGGCAGCCTTGTGGCGTCATTCTGCAGCGGCGTCAGAGGACGAAGCGGCCGTCCGCGCCGCCATCACTTCATCCTGGTCGAACGGGCAGGCCGAAGGCCAGATCGCGAAACTCAAGCTCGTCAAACGCCAGATGTACGGCCGCGGAAAGATCGACCTGCTTCAGGCACGCCTTGTCGGAGCAGGATGACCCCAGGCTGCAGCGAGATTGCGTCAGACTCAATATTGGACGCCGATCGGGGGGACAACATTACGTGCCGTTTGACGCCCCGCAGGGAGCGCGAAATGCGGCCCCTGGCAACAAACTCAGTGCCCTGCGATGCCGATCGGCACTGGCGTCCCGCGCCGATTTACACTGCAGCGAGCGCACCGTCCGTCTCCCAAGCCAAACCCCGAGGAGGCCCAGGGAGGCTCGGATCAGGCCCAAACACCTAAGCGCTGATCATACGACCACTGTCGATGCATTGCCGTAGCCGCCGGGCCGCGATCCGGCCGATGGTGACCGGCCCCATATCGCCGCCGAGCGACAGGCTGCAGCGCCCGGCTTCCTGCCACTCCACCCGCTCCAGCTGATCCAGGTTGACGATCAGCGAGCGGCTGATGCGGACGAAGGGCGGGCTGGGCAGCTGAGCCTCGAAATGCCGCAGCAGACGGCAGACCAGATAGTCCCGTGCGTCCTTCAGGAAGACGCGGGTGAAATCCGCCTCCGCGGCCAGCATGGAGACCGTGCGGAGCGGCGCAATCACCGACTTGCCATCGATGCGCAGATGGATGCGCTGCTGCGGTCCGCCGTGCTTGGGATCGATATCCAGTTCGACATCGTCCTGCCGTTCCCGACCGGGTGCCACGGCGCGTGCGGTGTCCTGCCGGTGCCGACGCAACCGCTCGACCGTCACGGCCAGCCGCCCTGGATCGACCGGCTTCAGGAGGAAGTCGACGGCCGAGACGTCGAACGCCTTCACCGCGTAGAGATCATGCGCGGTGACGAACACGATCGCCGGCATCGGCAGCAACTGTGCGATCAGGTCGAATCCGCGGCCGTCGGTCAGCTCGACATCGAGGAAAATCGCATCGGGGCGCAGCGCGGA